>JAPKMS010000183.1 GCA_026645775.1 Anaerolineae bacterium | reverse complement strand
CTGCCGCGGGTCGATGCCTTCTTCAGGATCGGGCCACGCCTCCAAGCCCAGCCCCTCTTGCGCAAAGAAGCTGTACGGGCAGGCGCCATAGCGGTTCAGCCGCGAGACACTCCAGGCTCGGCCCGCGCCGTAGCGCCGCTCCAGGTCTGCCAGCAGGTCGGCCGCGTACAGCACCCCTTCGAAGGCGGCGGGTGGCGCCCAACTTCTTCGCTGCTCTTGCACTTTCCGGGCAGTCAGGATGGCGCGCCAGGCGGCCCCCAATTCAGGCGGGACCGCAACCGCCCCTGCGCTTGCGAGGGCTTCGATCAATTCGGCCGGGCTGGCCGCCTCGGCGACGCCGGGCGCAGCCCCTACCTTCGGTTCGGCGATGCGTTCCTGCAGCCCATCGAAGAGATTGACCACAGCATCCCAGTAGGCCGACGGCAACCAGGGCGCGCCGCTCTCATCGAATCGTGGACGAAGCAGGCTCAGCGTGAGCCGGCAGTTGGCGAGCACCTGCCACCACAGGCAGGCGTCATCGGCGGGTTGCAGCCGCAGCAGCGGTAAGGGGTGCGCCGTACGCTCGGCTGTCGTGTAGAATGGGTCGGGCTGGGGTGGCCGCGGGAACTCCCCTTCGCCCAGGCCGAGCACGAAAAGATGGTCCACAGTGACCGCACGGCCGGCTTCCAACGGCCCGAAGCGAACGACGGTGTGGGATGGGTCTGAGCGCAATCGCACGGCTGGCAGGATTTCCAGTACATCGGTCCGGTAGACCTGCCAGGGTACAAGGGCCTCCTGCCCAGGCAGTGGGAGCGCAGCCGCTTCCACTAGATCGCGCAGGCCGCGCAGCGCCGCCCCCAAGGCGCGCAGGTCGCGTTCGGCATAGGCTCCTTGCTGGCAGCAACTCATCAACCCTAACGTCGGCCGCTCAGCCGGCGCGGTCTCTGCCTCTTCGTCGGTGAACAGCCCCAGCAATGCCTCTTGCAGCCAGATCGTGTAAGCATGATGTGTGGCCTGGTCGGGTGGAGACAGGTGATCGAAGAAGGCCATCAGCCCGGCCTCAAGGGCCGCCAGCTCCTCGGGCGGGAGGGTCGCCGTCAGCGGGGGTGATCCAAGATCCTCATCTGTATCAGCAGCTGCGACCTCGTCAGCGGGGCGGGGCGGCAGCGGCTGGAGTGCGAAGCGCCACTGCTCGCGCCCCGCAACCACGGGACGCTCGCGCGTGAGGCGGTCCAACAGGTCTATTTGCGCCGCGGACAGCCAGGCCCGCTGGATGTACGGAGAGCGCAAGGCGTCGAAGGTGGCGCGCCAGGGGAAATCGGGGGACAGGCTCACGAGATTGAGCAGCGCTGCGATGGCAGGCGACTGATCCAGCTCGGTCTCGCTGGCAACTGGGATGCCGTACTCCTCCGCGACGGCTGAAACGATCCTGGCATAGACATCCGGGTGTGGCGCAAGCAGGGCGATCTGCTCGGCCGAGGCGCCGTCCAGTAGCAGTCGCTTGATCGCCCGCAGCGCCCACCGCACCTCGCTTTCGCGCGACGGCGCCGCCACTGCGGCAACGGCCGGGGGGTCGCTGTCGCTAATCTTCTGGCTTGCCGGCTCGAACAGAGAGCGGCGCAGGTGGTCAAGGGGTGACTCTCGGTTGTTGCTCTCGGCCAGAAGCTCCACCTGCGGGGCCAGAGCGGTGACGAGGGCATCGCGCGTCCTGCTCAGCCGGCTCAACGCCAGACTGTCGGTGGGGCGCGCCGCGTCCCAGAGCGAGTAGATGGTCAGTTGCGGCAGCCGGGAGGCCAACGCAGCCAGGATGCGCAACTGCACCGGGCTGAACTGGTCGAATCCCAGGAGCACCAGCGGGCCGGCGCCGGTGAAAAGGCGTGGATCTTGCTCCAGGGCTTCAGCCGCCAACCACAACAGACCATCGGCGTCGGCGCAGTCGGTGTCCTGCACGAAAGCCTGGTAACGAGTATACAGCAGCGCCAACTGGCGGTCGCGTTCATTGCCGCTCGTAAGGGTATGCGCCGCGATGTCCTCAGGCGGGATGCCCTGCGTCTTCATCTCCCGCAACCATTCGATCAGCACAGCGGTGAAGCCTGGCTTTTCCCACACCGGCCTGAAGGTGGTCAGCTCGTCCCGCGCTGCGGCCTCACTCAGCAGGGCATGTACCAGACGGCGGGTAGCCGTGTCGCTCATTTCCCGTACTGTGCTGCCCGCCTCGGATAGGATCGCGCCGCTCAAATTGTAGAACTGGAGCAGCCGCACACCCATTACGTCACCCAGGCGACGCCGAAGTTGCTGGATGGCATCACCCGTGGGCAGCAGGAAGGTGAGAGGCGTCAGGCGGTGCTGCGTTTGGGTCGCATGCAGCAGGCTACAGGCGTGATCCAGCGCTGTAGCCG
>JAPKMS010000016.1 GCA_026645775.1 Anaerolineae bacterium | reverse complement strand
TGTGCCTGGACCAGTTCGCGCGCGAACTCATTATGCTTGTCGACGGTCAGGCGGAAGCCCATGCCGAACTCGGCGTTGTCCTCGAAGAGGCTGTTGGCCCAGGCCGGGCCGCGGCCGTTCTTGTCCTGGGCCCACGGGGTCGTCGGCAGGTTACCGCCGTAGATCGATGTACACCCAGTGGCGTTGGCCACGATCGCGCGGTCGCCGAAGAGCTGGCTGACCAGCTTGACATAGGGCGTCTCGCCACAGCCGGCGCACGCGCCCGAGAACTCAAAGAGCGGCTGCAAAAGCTGTGAGTTCTTGACGCTGTTCAGCGGGATGATCGTGCGGTCAAGCTCCGGCAGATCCAGGAAGAACTGGAAGTTGGCGCGCTCGGTGAAGCGGAGCGGCGGCTGCGGCTCCATGTTGATCGCCCGGAATTTCGGCTGGCTCTTGTTCTTGGCCGGACAGTTCTCCACACACAACGCACACCCCGTGCAGTCTTCGGGCGCCACCTGAACGGTGTACTTCATGCCGGGCAGGTCACGGCTCTTGTAATCCATGCTCTTGTAGGTTTCGGGGGCGCCGGCCAGGCTGTCCGCCGGATAGACCTTAGTCCGGATGGCGGCATGGGGGCACACCAACGCGCACTTGCCGCACTGGATGCAGATCGAGGGATCCCAAACCGGGATTTCCAGGGCCAGATTGCGCTTCTCCCACTGCGTGGTGGCGGTAGGCCAGGTGCCGTCCACCGGGAAGGCCGACACGGGCAGGTTCTCGCCGTTGCCGGCGATGATCTCAGCGGTCACGTATTTGACAAACGTCGGCGCCTCATCGGAGACGGGCGATTCCATCTTGATCTTGCTGGTCACCTGGTCGGGGTACTTGACCTCATACAGGTGCGAAAGCGTATGATCTACGGCCGCGAAATTGCGCTGCACCACCACCTCGCCCCGCTTACCGTAAGTGTGGCGGATGGATTCCTTGATCTTCTCGATGGCCTCGTCACGGGGCAGCACGCCGGAGATGGCGAAGAAGCAGGTCTGCATGATGGTGTTGATGCGCCCACCCATACCGGTCGCCTGCGCCACTCCAACCGCATCGATGACATAGAACTTGAGCTTCTTCTCGATGATCTGCGCCTGCACCTCGCGCGGGAGGTGATCCCAGACCTCATCGGGACCGAAGGGGCTGGCCAACAGGAACGTAGCGCCCTGTTCAGCCTTTGCCAAGACATGGACGCGCTCCAGGAAGACCCACTGGTGGCAGGCAATGAAGTTGGCCGATTCGATCAGGTTGGAGAGGCGGATCGGATCGGGGCCAAAACGCAGATGCGAGGTCGTGACCGTACCGGCCTTCTTCGAATCGTAGTAGAAGTAGCCCTGGGCGTAGTTATCGGTTTCCTGGCCGATGATGCGGATGGAGTTGTGGTTGGCGCCCACCGTGCCATCGGAGCCCAGGCCGTAGAACATCGCCCGCACGCCCCGCTTCGACTCGACGCTGTAGGTCGGGTCATAAGCCAGGCTGGTATGGGTCACGTCGTCGTTGATACCGATGGTGAAATGGTTCTTCGGCGCGGACGCGGCCATGTTCTCGAAGATGCCCTTGACCATCGCGGCGGTGAATTCCTTGGAGGCCAAACCGTAACGGCCACCCAACACCTTGATATTGCGGCCCGTCTCGGCGACAGCGGTCACAACATCCTGGTACAGCGGCTCGCCCGCGCTGCCGGGTTCCTTGCAGCGATCAAGTGCGGTGACGATCTTCGCGGTCGCCGGGATTGCGGCCATCAGGTGCTCGACGCTGAATGGCCGGAAGAGGTGCACCTTGACCACACCGACCTTCTCGCCACAGCAGTCGGCCAGTGCGTTGATCGTCTCGTGCGCGATATCCGCCGCGGACCCCATGACAACGATCACCCGCTCGGCATCCGGCGCGCCCACGTAGTCGAAGAGCTTATACTGACGGCCAACCAGGCCGGCGAACTTATCCATTTCATCCTGGAGGATGGCCGGGACCGCCAGATAATAAGCGTTTGCGGCCTCACGCGCCTGGAAGTAAACGTCCGGGTTCTGAGCCGTGCCACGGATGACCGGGCGCTCGGGGTTCAGTGCGCGCAGGCGGTGCGCCAGCACAAGCTCGTCGTCAATCATGGCGCGGATGTTATCGTCGCTCAGTTCTTCGATCTTACGGATTTCATGGCTGGTGCGGAAGCCGTCGAAGAAGTGCACAAATGGCACGCGCGACCGCAGGGTGGCAGCCTGGGCAACCAGCGCCAGGTCCATCACCTCTTGCGGGTTGTTGGCGCAGAGCATCGCCCAACCAGTGGAGCGCGCCGCCATCACATCGCTGTGATCGCCAAAGATTGAGAGCGCATGGGCGGCGAGGGCGCGCGCCGCAACATGGAAGACCGTCGAGGTCAGCTCACCGGCGATCTTGAACATATTCGGGATCATCAACAGGAGGCCCTGCGAAGCAGTGAAGGTGGTCGTGAGCGCACCGGTCTGCAGCGCGCCGTGCACTGCGCCGGCCGCGCCGCCTTCCGACTGCATCTCGACCACAGTCGGCACCGTGCCCCAGATGTTCTTCCGACCCTCGGCAGTCCAAGCGTCGGCCCACTCGCCCATGTTGCTGGACGGGGTGATGGGGTAAATAGCGATGACCTCATTGGTCTTGTGGGCAATGTAAGCGGCTGCCTCATTGCCATCGATCGTGACGATCTTTCGTTCTGACATCGGGTTTCCTCCGCGTGAAATATGCAGGCAGATCAGGATGCTGGGATCAAAGATACCGGTGTGTGGTAGGCCAGGAACCTGGTCAAGACGCGGCCAATAACCGCGTTAAAAAGCCGGACTCGCGATGAGGCCCGGCGCAGGCTCAAGAACAGCTTGCAGAATACAACGCAATGGGCCTGGGGGGTATGATTGAGGTCATAGTCACGATGGCGGAATGCAAAACAAAATGAGACGCGCCCGGCCACGAGTTGGCGGCGGCCAGCCATCGATGTATACTGGCCCGCAGACGAAGCCCATCATGACCCAAGCCCACTGGTTTGCACTCTTTATTCTCACCGGCCTCGGTGGCAGCACCGCGCACCGCCTGCTTGATCGCTTCGGCGACATCGAGTCGGCCTTTGCCGCGCCCGATACCGCGCTGCTCCAACTGCCGCTCATCACCCCCGCTCTGCTGGCGCGCGTGCGCGCGCGTCCGCTGGCGGCGATCGAAGCAGAATTGGCCGCCTGGGACCGGCAGGGCCTGCGTGTGGTAACCTGGGGCGATGCACGTTACCCGGCCCAGTTGCGCCCGCTGCCTGATGCGCCGCCGGTGCTGATGGTGCAGGGTGACTTGCGTGCAGAGGAAAGCGCAGCGGTCGCGATTGTCGGCACACGCCAGCCTACGCCCGCCGGGGTAGCCACGGCGACCTGGCTGGCGCGCGAGCTGGCTGGCCGCGGCCTGGTAATCGTCAGCGGACTGGCTGTTGGCATCGACACCGCGGCCCACCGGGGCGCGCTTGCGGCCGCGGCCGGCCGTACTTTTGCTGTACCTGGCTCGGGACTCCGCGCGCTCCATCCCCGGCAGAACGCAGCCCTGGCCCACGAGATCAGCGCACGCGGGGCACTGTTGTCCGAGGTGCATCCTGACACCCGCGTCAGCCCGCAGGTGCTGATGGCGCGCAATCGCATCGTCGGCGGCCTGAGCCGTGCCGTGATCGTGATCGAGGCCAGCGGGCAGGGAGGCAGCCTGCCCACCGCACAGCGCGCCCGCCGCAACGGCCGTCTGATCTTTGCCGTGCCGGGCAGCCCTGGCGCCGATCAGTTACTGGCCCAGGGCGCCGAGCCCTTGCACCCGCAGGCCGTCGACCTGGATGCCTTCGCCGACCGCATCTGCGAACACCGCCTGCCGGGCCGGGATGCTTTCGTGAAGAACGACCGCAACGGCCCCAGCGAAGGTCAATTGCGCTTCTTTGGATAGCTCCAATCTAAAAAGATGAGCCGCATTTCCACACCGAAAATGCGGCTCATCTTTGAAGCTTCCGGTGTATACCCGGTCTACAGACCGCGTTCACCGCGGACGTACGGATTCCCCAGCGCAGCCGGCGCGCCCATCCGTTTCTTCATCGCCTCGCGCGAGCCGATAATCAGGATGATGATCACCAGGACGTAGGGCGCCATTTGCAGGAAGAAGCCCAGCTTCGGCGCGTAGAAGAACGGATTCTTGAACCACAGCAGCGTCTGCGGCCCTTGCAAGTCCAGGATCAACCGGCGCAGCGCGCCGAACATGTAGCCGCCCGCGGCCGCGCGCCACGGGTTCCACTGGGCGAAGATCACCAGGCCGACCGCGATCCAGCCCTGGCCGCCTGTCGTCAGCTCGCTGAACCAGCCAGGCGAGACCGCCAGGCTGATCGTCGCTCCGGCCAGGCCGGCGAGCAGGCCGCCGATGAAGACGTACAGATAGCGCAAGCCATACACGTTGATCCCCAGCGCATCGGCGGCCGACGGGTATTCGCCCACCGCGCGCAAGTGCAAACCGGGCCGCGTCCGGTTGATGTAGAACCAGACAGCCGGCGTCAAGAGATAGCCCAGATAGACCATCGGGCTGTGATGGGTGAACATGATCGGGCCGAGGATGGGAATCTTCGACAGGAGGGGGACGGTCCACACGGGCAGCAGCGAAACCGCGCCCGCCTTGCTCAGCCCTTCGCCCAACACCATGCTCAGGCCAATGCCAACGAAGTTGATGGCGAGGCCGCTGACCACCTGGTCGGCCTGGAAATTGATCGTCACCACCGCATGGAGCAGCGCGAGGACGCCGGCCGCCAACATAGCGTAGAGCACTCCCTGCCACGGGTGTCCGGTCTTGACGGCGGTGCTGTACGCGGTCATGGCGCCGATCAACATCATGCCCTCGACGCCCAGATTCATCACGCCTGAGCGCTCAGCCAGAATCTCGCCGATCGCGGCAAACAAAAGGATCGTGCCGGTCGCGATGCCGGCCTGGAGGATGATGATCCAGTCAATCATAGGACCTTCCTACTTCCGCACCACACGCACCCGATACTTCAGCAGCACGTCGCTGGCGATCACGCAGAACAGAATGATACCCTGAAGCATGCGCGGGACGCCGGAAGGCTGAATCTCACGGCCGGCCTGGATCAGGCCGCCAAACAGGATCGAGACCACGATCACGGCAAACGGGTTCAGCTTGGCCAGCCAAGCGATGATAATGCCGGTGAAGCCATAGTTTGACGAGATCGCGCCCTGGAGCCGGTGCACGACGCCGGTGACCTCGGACATGCCTGCTAACCCAGCCAGCCCGCCCGAAACCATCATCACCAGCACGGTATTCTTGATGATATCGACACCCGCATAGTAGGCTGCGCGCGGGTTATCGCCGATCAGCCGGATCTCATAACCCCACCGGCTGCGGGAGATGATGAACCACACAACCACCACCGCGACGAGGCCCAAGAGGAGGCCGGCGTGCAAGGTCATACCGCTGAAGATCTTGACCTGCTTGGCATAGTCCAGCAGGCGCGGCATCCAGGCGCTCTTGGGGAACTGCGGCGACATCTGAAAGCCCGCCTCGCTCCACGAACCGAAGACCCAAAACAATACCCACGATGTCGCAATATAGTTCAGCATCAGCGTCGTGATGATCTCGTTGACGCGCAGCTTGGCTTTGAGAAAGCCGGGGATGAAGCCCCACACTGCGCCACAGATGAATCCAGCGACGGCCATCGTCGCCAGCATGATCGGGCGCGGGGTGGTGGCGGGCAGGATAGGGAGCAGCACGACGGCGCTGGCGCCCCACGCGCCCAGATAGAACTGTCCCTCGGCGCCGATATTCCACAGCTTCATACGAAATGCTAACGTGCACGCCAACCCCACGAGGATTAGAGGAATGGCCTTCACCAGAGTGTCGTTGAACACCCCCAGACTGCCGAACGCGGCTTGCACGATGTGCTCATACGCGGCGATGGGATGTCCGCCCGCCGCCTGAATCACAACGCCGCCGATCACAAAGGCCACCGCCAGCGCACCGATCGTCGTCGCGATAGGCAGCCAGCCCGGCGTTGTCAGCCGTCGCTCCGTGCGGATGGCGTACGGGAAGCGAAACCCCCGTGCAGCGTTTTCACTTACAGCCATAGCTATCACCTATCTATGACAGGGAGACACGGAGCCGATTCACCGCGTCCCCGCGTCACCGCGCGGCGTGCCCGCCATCATCAGGCCGATTTCGGTCAACGTAGCCTCTTCGGCCCGCAACTCGCCCATGTTGCGCCCCTCGTAGATGCCCACGATGCGATCGGAGAGGGAGAGAATCTCTTCGAGTTCCTCGGAGATCAACAGGATGGCCGTACCCTTCTCGCGCTCGCGCAGCAACACGCCCTGCACCGCTTCGATAGCGCCCACGTCCAGGCCGCGGGTGGGCTGCACCGCGATGATCAGCTTCGGCCCCGCCGTCATCTCGCGCGCCAGGATCGCCTTTTGCAGGTTGCCGCCGGAGAGGAGGCGCGCTTGTACATCGACGCTGGGGGCCGCGATATCATACTCGTTTTTTAGATGATTGGATTGGTTGCGAATTACCGGGCGGTTCAGCACCCAGCCGCGCGAAACAGGGGACTCGCGATAGCTCTTCATAATCAAATTATCGGACAGGCTCAGGCCCGGCGAGCTACCGACGTGATGGCGATCTTCGGGGACGTGAGCGACGTGACGTCGGATCGCCGAACGCGGATCCTGGTTGGCGATATCATCCCCGGCGACAACTACGCGGCCACACGAACATTTGCGCAGGCCGGTAATCACCTGAGCGAGCTCGCTCTGCCCATTGCCCGCCACCCCAGCGATGCCGACAATTTCGCCCGCCCGCACCTGAATGCCAAATTCGCGCAAGGCGGGCACGCCGCGATCATTCTCCGCGCAGACATTCTCGACCGAAAGCACCACGTCTCCGGCCTTGACCGGGTTCCTTTTGACGGTGAAGAGCACCTCGCGACCGACCATGAGTTGCGCCAGTTGGGCTTTGGTGGCGCCTTTGGCCGTCACACCGGCCGCGGTGACCTTGCCGTGGCGCAGCACTGTGACGCGGTTGGCAATAGCCCGCACCTCATCCAACTTATGGCTGATAAAGACAATGGAATGGCCGCGCGTAAGCATCGAGCGGAGGGTGACAAAAAGCTCATCGACTTCCTGGGGTGTGAGGACCGCGGTCGGCTCATCCATGATGAGCACTTTGGCCCCGCGGTAAAGCATTTTCAGAATCTCGACGCGCTGCTGTTCGCCGACCGAAAGCTGCCAGATCTTGGCTTTGGGGTCAACTTTGAGGCCGTATTGTTCCTGGAGTGCGAGGATCTTCTTATCTAACGCATCCAACGGCAGGAAAAACCGCGGGTCCGACAGGCCGAGGATGATGTTTTCCGTCACGGTTTGGGACGGGACGAGCATGAAGTGCTGATGGATCATGCCGATGCCGGCGGCAATCGCGTCGCGCGGCGAGCCAAAGTTGACGCGCTTGCCGTCCACGAAGATTGTGCCTTCTTCCGCCTTGTACATGCCGGCCAGCACGTTCATCAGGGTGCTTTTGCCAGCGCCGTTTTCGCCCAGGAGGGCGTGTACCTCGCCCTGGCGGAGGTCAAAGTCTACATGGTCGTTGGCGAGGACGCCGGGGAAGCGTTTTACGATGCCTCGCATCTCGACAGCATTGACGATCTCGGGCATGGGGAACCTCACGGGGCAAGGGAACTGGGAACCTGGGACTAGGGACTAGGCAACCGAGAATCCTGTAATTCCTGGTCCCTAATCCCTAGCACCGGGTCACTATCTTACTGTTTCGGCAACTCGGCGACAACGCCATCGGCCCACCAGTACATGCAGTACTTGCAGGCCAAGCCTTCGGCGCCGGGCGGGAACTGATCGAGGTCAGCCTGCACCATCTTCTCACCGGCCGGGACGACCACATTGCCCTTGTTGTCCTTGATCGGGCCGGCGAAGACGTCGAAGCGGGTGAACTCGCCCTTCAGCATCTTGGCCAGGGTGTCCTTAACCATCTGCAGGTCTTCAGCCGGCAGGTCGGCCATGCCCTTGGTGGGCTGTTGGCCTTCCATGAAGCCGAAGAGGCCCAACGCGCCGGTGTCGGCATCGAAGTAATCGAAACCGGGCTTGTAGGTCTTATCGATCACGCCCTGGGCGATCTTGCTGTAGATCTTGCCCCAGTCCCAGTAGATGGTGGTGAGGCAGCGCTCGACCTTGCAGGAGCCGA
>JAPKMS010000182.1 GCA_026645775.1 Anaerolineae bacterium | reverse complement strand
GCGCGGATGGTACGAGTTGCGGAACGCGGCGATCAGGTCTTCGGCCTCCGCGCCCGTCACGCGGTAGGTGATCTTACGGCAGAACTCGTTCCCCTTGGCGAACTCCTCCCGGATGATCCGCACGATGTCCTCGGCGTGGCTGTCGTCCTTGGCGAAGACCAGCGTCTTGGGGACTTCCGTCCGGCCGGGGAAGAGATCGGTGAACAGCTTGTCGCGGAACGTGCGGATCACGGTGCGGATCTGGCTCTCGGCGACCACGTCGCGGTCGAGTTGGGTGCCGGTATAGGCGAAATCTTCGTCCAACTGCTCCCAGCGCACCGCGCGGGTCAGGCGGTCGCGCTTGTCCACGAAATAGCCGGCCTCGACCGCGCTCCCGCGCTCGGTGATCTCCGTGCGGATGCGGTAGACCTGGCCGTCGACGTTCACCCCATCGGCCACGGCGCGGGTGCGCGGGTACTCCATCACCAGGTTGCCGTTGAAGAAACCGAGCGTCTGTTTCGACGGCGTGGCGGTCAGGCCGCTCAGGTGGGCGTCGAAGTACTCCAGCACCTGCCGCCAAAGATGGTAGATCGAGCGGTGGCACTCATCGGTGAAGATTTCGTCGAAAAACTCGATGGGCAGCCGCGGGTTGTAGCGCACGACCTTGGGCGGCTGGCTCAGCGCGTCTTCCATGTCGAACCAGGAACGCTCCTCCAGCTCCGGCGGCAGATCCGGCTCGCCGCAGAGGATCGAGTAGAGCCGTTGGATGGTCGTAATGATCACCCGGCACACCGGATCGAGCGCGTTCGAGGTCAGCCTTTGGACGTTGTACAGCTCAGTGAACTTGCGGCCATCGTCGGGCGTGACGTACTGCTGGAACTCTTTGAGGGTTTGCCGGCCGAGGTTGCTGCGATCCACCAGGAACAGCACCCGCCGCGCGCCGCCGAACTTGATCAGCCGATAGATGCTGCTCACCGCGGTGAAGGTCTTGCCCGACCCCGTCGCCATCTGGATCAGCGCGCGCGGCTGGTCCTCGGCCAGGGAGGTTTCCAAGTTCCTGATCGCCTCGATCTGCGCGTCCCACAGGCCGGTGGTGATCAAGGGTGGCATTTGCTGCAAACGGCCGCGCAAGGTCCGTAGGGGCGGGGTTCCCCCGCCCGCTCCCGCGAGCGAGGAGACCTCGCCCCTACCGTCGCCGGCCCATTCCGCCAACGTCTCCGGCCGATGGAACGCCAACACCCGCCGGCTGCGCGGCTGCGGATCGAGGCGATTGGTGAAGAAGGTTTCGACGCCGGTGCTTTCGTAGAGGAACGGCAGGGGGCGATGCCACGCGGGCACCTGTGCGGGGAGCCCGACGCTGTACTTGCCGGATTGCACCTCGACGCCGCTGAGGGTCGCGCCTTCCGGCTTGGCTTCCACGGCGCCAATCGCTTTGCGGCGGACGAACAACAGGTAATCGGCCTCTCCGGTGGCCAGGGGAAACTCGCGCACCGCGACGCCAACGGTCGCGCCCAGGTTCATCCGTCTCCGGTCGTGTACTTCCCAACCGGCGGCAGTCAGAAACCTGTCAATGTTAGCTCGGGCGTGTTCTTCGGGGAAATCCATCGGCGCTGCTGTGCTTCCTTATCGGTGACGAGACGTTGCGCTCTCTATCACCGCAGTTTACCACAATTCTGTTTGCGCCAAAACCGACAAGTCGCGCGGTGAGACGCATTAGGAGATGCGGTGACCGGGAGAAGGGTAACAAATTTGGAAGGTACAATGTGCGATGTGCGATATCCACACGGTGATGATCACTCGGCTCAGGGAGTTAGAAACTCCGCAAACACCTGATTCCCCAGCAGCCGGCCCCCCGGCGTCAGCCGCACGCGGTCGGGCAGGCGCTCCAGCAGCCCGCGGGCGGCCAGCCCGGCGATCTCGGCGCCGAACGCGTCGTCCAGCCCGACGTCGAAGCGCGCCCGGAACCGTGCATCCGTCACGCCCTCCTGCACCAGGCGCAGCCCCAGCATCATGGTCTCGCCCATCGCCGTCCGGCGGTCGATCATTTCGCCGTCTCTTTCAGGTGACGCCCCGGCCTCGATCCGGCGGATGTACTCCGGCGTCGGTTTGACGTTCCACCAGCGGCGCTCCTCGGTGAAGCTGTGCGCGCCGGCGCCGAAACCCAGGTAGGGTTCGTGGCGCCAGTAGACCAGGTTGTGATGGCACTGAAAGCTGGAAGCTGGGAGCTGCCTTCTGACGCCTGACGCCTGACCCCTGCGCCGCGCCCAGTTCGAGATTTCATACTGCTCGTATCCGCCGGCCGCCAGCATCTCGCCCGCCTGCGCGTACAGATCGGC
>JAPKMS010000181.1 GCA_026645775.1 Anaerolineae bacterium | reverse complement strand
CTGGAGCACCGCACCGTCACGCTGGAGGCGTTCCGCCGCGAGAAGATGCTGTATTACAGCGATGTGATGCAGGAAGTGATACAGCGCTGGCTCGATTCCCTGGGCCAGGCCGGCGAAATCGAGCTGATCAATGAGATCACGCACCTGGTGCAGGAGGTGGCCGGCAACTGCTTCCTCGGCCCTGAGGTGCATCGCCAACTGGGCCGCGAGTTCTGGGACCTCTACGCCGACCTGGCCGCCGGACTGGATCCGCTGCTGCCGCCTGACCTGCCGCTGCCCAAATTCGCCCGCCGCGACCGGGCCAAGGCCGGGCTGCAGGCCGTCATCGGCCCGGTGATCGCCGAGCGCCGCGCCAACCCCGACCGCTACGATGACTTCTTGCAAGACCTGGTTAACAAGCGCACCCCAGACGGGAAGCTGGCCGACGAGGATCTGATCGTCAACCTGCTGGTGGGGTTGATGTTTGCGGGCCACGAGACGACCGCGGGCCAGGCCGCCTGGACGCTGATCCTGTTGCTGCAGAACCCCGATTATCTGCGGCTGGTGCAGCGGGAGATCGCGCAGGTGGCGCCCTACGGCACACACATCGATGCTCAACGCCTCGGCCAGCTCGATCACATCGCCTGGGCGGTGCGCGAGGTCGAGCGCATGCGGCCATCGGTCGATCTGTTGATGCGCACCGTGGAGCAGGACCTGGAGGTGGGCGACTACCTGCTGCCGAAGGGGTGGCTGGCGCAGGTGGCGCAGGACGTGGGCCACAACCTGCCGGGGCTGTTCAGCGACCCGGAGCGCTTCGACCCGCTGCGCTACGCGCCGGACCGGGCCGAGGATCGGCAGGACCGCTTCGCGCTGATCGGTTTCGGCGGCGGCACGCACAAATGCATCGGTATGAATTTCGCCAACAACGAGATGACCCTCATCACCGCGCTGCTGTTCCAGCAGTTCGATGTCGAGCTGGTGACGAAA
The DNA here is from genome assembly GCA_026645775.1 of Anaerolineae bacterium. Classification (GTDB taxonomy): domain Bacteria; phylum Chloroflexota; class Anaerolineae; order CG2-30-64-16; family CG2-30-64-16; genus MO66. The sequence goes on along the minus strand of JAPKMS010000181.1, from coordinate 7,266 downwards.
CATCCGCAGATCCACCGCGGGCTGGGCGCCAGCCGGCCGACCGCGACCGTGATCCGTTATCGCCGCAAGCTTCCGGCCGAGACGCTGTCTGCTGCCGCGGCGCAGGGGGGGATTTCATTATGAGCAAGTCAGCGAAGACCCTGTTCATCGGCGGCGTCCTGGCCGGCACAGCGGCGGGGCTGTTATGGCAGCGGGCGCAGGATCAGCGCCGGTTGGCGGAGGCATCCGATCCCGGCAACCGGTTCCTGCGGCAATACGGGCCGTGGGCGCTGGTCACCGGCGCGGCGCGGGCCGAGGGCCTGGGCTACAGCTTCGCCCGCCACCTCGCCGGCCGCAACTTCAACCTGGTGCTGGTTGACATCCGGGGCGACGAGTTGGCCGCGCGGGCCGCAGAGCTGGAGGCCAAATACCTGGTCAAGGTGCGGCCGATCACGCTCGACCTGGGCCGCGCCGATTTTCTCGATGAGCTGCTGCCGCAGACCGCGGACATCACGGTCGGCATGGTGGTGTGCAACCACATGGCCACGCCCAAAGAGACGCCCACGATCATGGAGATGGACCTGGCGACGCACCATGCGCTGCTGAACATCAATGCCCGCGCGTACACGACGCTGATCCACACCTACGGCCGGCCGATGATCGCCCGGGGCCGCGGGGGCATCGTGATCATCAGCTCAGGCGCGGGGTTGCAGACGACGCCTTACACGGGGGCCTATTCCGCCAATAAAGCCTACCAACGCGCGCTGGGCGAGGCGCTGTGGTACGAGCTCCGCGAGAGTGGGGTGGATGTGCTGGTCGCCGCGCCCGGCCTGATGGACACCCAGGGCGCCGGGCTGGCCGGCTATCCGCAGTGGATGATCACGCCGGCCGATCCGGTGGCGGTGGAGACGTTGGCCGCGCTGCGCCGAGGGCCGCTGGTCATCCCCGGCCCGGTGAACAAGGCGCTCATGTTCATCCAGACGCGCCTGCTGCCGCGGCGGCTGGCCGTGGAGGTTGCCGGACAGTTTATGGCCGCGGGCTTAGGCAAGGGGCAGACAGGGGGCTGATTGGGCCGCGAGGCGGCCGGAAATCACCACAGAGACACAGAGACACCGAGAAACCACAAGAAGTCTCAGCGTCCTCTGCGTCTCTGGGGTGGATTTTGAAACGGTTTTCTTACTTCGTCGCCTGCTCCAACAGCGCCTGGATTCGCGGCGCCATGCCGGCCGGATTCGGGTGCAGACCTTCCACCAGCAGGAGGTTATCGAACAGCAGCTCGATGGCCGGGTCGATCATGGCCGCGGCCGGCTGTGCTGCGACCAGCCCGGCCAGGTTGCGCACCAGCCGATGGCGGCCGTTGAGCTCCAGGATCTTGGGCGGGATCTTGTAATCCTGCTCCAGCAGCCGCCGCACGCGCTGGAGGTCCCGGTCAAAGCCGGCATTGGCCGACACCAGGCGGGCCGGGCTGTCGACCAGCGCCTGCGACTCGCGCACTTCGGTGATGCGATCCCCCAACACCAGCTTGCAGCGGGCGAAGAGGCCGGCCAGTTCCGCCCCGGTGATGGCAGCCTCGGCCGGCGGGGTCTCCCGGGGCGTCCCGGGCAGCTCCAGGCTGGGATCGTCCACGTTGCGGAACGGCTTCCCCTCGAATTCTCGCAGCCCCTGCATCATGAACCCATCGAACGGATCGGCCAGGTAGAACACCTCCAAATCGCGCGCGCGGCAGGCATCCAGGTGCGGGCTGCCGGCCACTGACGCCAGGTCGCTGCCCAGGATGTAGTAGATGTCGCTCTGCCCCTCGGCCATCCGGCCAACGTACTCGGCCAGCGAGGCCGGCTTGCCGTCGGATTTCGACGACTGGAACCGCAGCAGCGGCAGCAGGTCGGCGTTCTCGCCCCCCTGCGACGCGATCCCCTGTTTGAAGAATACCCCGAACTCGTTCCAGAACCCCATGTACTCTTCCGGCCGCTCGTCGGCCAGCTCGCGCAGCGCCTTCAGCACGCGGCCGGTCAGCACTTTCTGAATCTGCCGCATCAGCCGGTTGCTCTGCACGGTCTCGCGCGAGATGTTCAGCGGGATGTCCTCCGAATCGACTACGCCCTCCACGAACCGCAGATGTTCGGGCAGTAGATCCTTGCTGAACTCCTGGATGAGCACTTTCTTGGAATAGAGCTTCACCCCATAATCGGCGCGCATATTGAGCACGCCCCGGTCGAGCTTTCGCGGCACATAGAGGATGCTGCGGAGATCCACCGGCGCATCGGTGACGACGTGGATGTGAAGCAGCGGCTCCGCGGGGTCCAGGGACAATTGGCGGTAGAAATCGGCGTACTCTTCTTCCGTTACCTCGCCCAGCGGCTTGCGCCACAGGGCAGTCTGCTGGTTGGCGACCGTATCCTTGACGTAGACCGGGAACGACACGAAATCGGAGTGCTTTTTGACGATGCGCTCCAGCCGCCAGCGTGAGGTGAATTCGGCCGCGTCCTCTTTCAGCTTGAGTTCGATGGTCGTGCCGCGGCTCGTCTTGTCGGACGGCGCCAGGGTAAAGCGGCTGTCCCCGCGCGAGACCCAGCGCCAGGCCTCGGCATCGGGCCGGTATGCGCGCGTCGTCACCGTGACCTCGTCGGCCACCATGAAGACCGAGTAAAAGCCGACGCCGAATTGGCCGATGATGTCTGCCGGCCGTTGGCCCTCGGCCATGCGCTGCATGAATGCCAGCGCACCCGAATGTGCGATGGTGCCCAGGTTTTCGATCAGCTCCTCGCGCGTCATCCCGATGCCGGTGTCCGTCACCGTCAAAGTGCGGGCGTCCTCATCCCAGTCGATGCGGATCTCCAGGGGCGCATCCGGGTCGACCCCGGCACGGTCGGTGAGCAGCTCGAACTGGATGCGGTGCAGCGCATCGGAGGCGTTGGAGATCAGCTCGCGCAGGAAGATCTCGCGCTCGGTGTACAGGGAATGGGCCAGGATGTTCAGTAACTGCTGGACTTCGGTGCGGAATTCCAGGGTTTCAGTGTTGGGTGTTTCTTGAGCCATAGACTCCTCCAAAAGATCGTTGCCACCCTATCATCTGCGCCGGAGGATAAGATGAATGCAAGTGCAACGTTAGAAGTTGGTTAGAACCCTTCAGGCGGATACCGGCCGCGCAGCCTCGTATGCGGCGATGATGCGGTCGAAGGAGGCGTCCGCGACGGGATCGATGACCTGCCGCGTCGCATCGGCATCGTACCAGGCCATGATCTCGCGGGCGCCTTCGGCAAACGGGATCGTCGCGGCCCAGCCGGGCACGGCGCGCTTGATCTTGGTGTTGTCGAAGATCACGCTGTGCGCCTTGTCCCCCAGCAAGCCATCACCCCAGTCGGGCCGGTGCGCGGCGATGCACTCGGACGGCACGTGCACCAGCCGCGGCTCGACGCCCGCCGCGTGGCCCAGGATCGTGTAAATCTGGTTCCAGGTCAACACCTCGTCGGTGGTGATGTGGTAGCTCTCGCCGATCGCGTGCGGGTTGCCCAGCAGGGGGACGAAGGCCCGAGCGAAATCCCGGTGATGGGTCAGCACCCACAACGAGGTGCCGTCGCCGTGTAAGACAACCGGCTTGCCCGCGCGCACGCGTGCGATGGCCGTGTAGGCGCCCAGCAGCGGCAGCTTGGTCCGGTCGTAGGTGTGCGACGGCCGCACGATGGTGATCGGGAAGGCCGTTTCCCGGTAGGCCCGGACGAGCAGATCCTCGCACGCGATCTTCGCGCGCGAGTAGTCCCAGAAGGGGTTATTGAGCGGCGTTGATTCGGTGATGGGCAGGCTGAGGGGCGGCTTCTGGTAGGCCGACGCCGTGCTGATGAAGATGTACTGCCCGGTGCGGCCCCGGAACAGGTCGAGGTCACTCTGCACCTGCTGCGGGGTGAAGGCGATAAAATCCACGACAGCGTCGAAGGCCCGGCCGGCCAGCGCCGCCCGCACGGCTCCCGGGTCGCGGATGTCGCCGGAAATCACCTCGCTGCCGGCCGGGACGAGCCGCTGGTTAGACTGTCCGCGATTGAACAGCGTGAGCTCGATGCCGCTCTCGACCGCGAGCGCGGCGCAGGCGGAGCTGATAACGCCGGTGCCGCCGATAAAAAGGACTTTCATGAGTTACCTCCGTGTAGCGTAGCACCTCGCCAACGAGAATTTGTGGAGTCGTAGTGGCGACTTCAGTACAACGTTGATGCACCCTGCCGGGGCGCCATTGAGAACCGAAATGCAGCCATCCGCGTTCACACCGCACCTGTGGCCACCGCACGCCGTCCGTAGGGTGGGTGCAGGTGTCTGCGCTCGTCCGCGTCCTGTTTCAGGGTTTGATCGAGAGAATACGACGTTTTTCTGCCGCAGCGATCTTAGCACAGCCATCCGCCCCCAGCCAAAACTTGACGCCCTCGAAATTGCATGGTAGCCTACTGACCCAATAACTCCTATCAAAATACCCTACTTTAGGTTGCAACGATGAAACTCTCCAAGCGCGGTGAATACGGCCTGCGAGCCATGGCTGACCTGGCGGCGCAGACACCCCTGGGCGGCGTGGTGCCTCTGAAGGACATCGCCCAGCGCGAGCAGATCCCGGCCAAATTCCTGGAACAGATCCTGCTGGCGCTGAAAAATGCCGGCCTGTTGGGGAGCAAGATGGGCATTGGCGGCGGCTACCATCTGGCCAGGCCGGCCGACCAGATCACGCTGGGCCAGATCGTGCGCGTGCTCGATGGGCCGCTGGCCCCGATCCGCTGCGTCAGCAAGATGGCCTATGAGCCGTGCGCCTGCCCGGATGAGGCGACGTGCGGTCTGCGCCTGGTGATGCTCGATGTGCGCAACGCCATCGCGGATATCCTGGACGGGACCACGCTGGCGGACGTCGCGCACCGCGTGGAAGTGGCCCGCATAGAACGCAGATGACGCAGATTGGCCTGATGAACCTGATGCTTCCATGCTGTGGCCGGTCTCCAACCGAGCCACAGGCATTTTTCATGGCCTGTGGCGTCGCACCCGACATGAGCTACGGCTCTGCAAATCGCCCCAGACGCCAAAGGCGAGCGGAACGCACCGAGAGCATCTGCAACACTCTGCGGCCTCTGCGCCTCCGCGGTGAGGTTTCCCGCCGCCGTGGCGTTGCCCGCTGCCCATAAAGTTGCACCGGGGAGATGCTGAACGGGCGACTCGCCGCACCGAACCTTGAGCCGCAGACCCGTTCAGCATGACAGGCTTGAGCGTGAGTGCTTGCCGGTACGGATGGAAACCCGGCGGCGATTTTTTGTCGATCAAAACTTTATAACTTCAGTAGACTTTATAGACCAGGAGAAAACGACCCATGAAACGCAACGTGCAGATCCTCTCCGTGCTCATGATCCTGGCGCTGCTTCTGCCCGTCCTGGCAGGCTGCGGGGCGCAGCAGACCGGCAGCACGACCGGCAGCGGCGAACTCAAGGGGACCATCACGGCTTCCGGCGCGTTTGCGCTCTACCCGATGATGGTGCGCTGGGGCGAAGAGTTCACCAAGCTGCATCCCGGCGTGCAGTTCGATATCTCGGCGGGCGGCGCGGGCAAAGGGATGACCGACGCGCTGAACGGTGCGGTGGAGATCGGCATGGTCTCGCGCGCGATCACGCCCGAGGAAGAAGCGAAGGGCGCGTTCTGGGTCGCGGTCACCAAGGATGCCGTCTTCCCGGCCGTGAACGCCGGGAACCCGGTGCTGGCCGATCTGCTGGCCAAGGGGATCACCCCGGAGACCTTCATCGGCATCTACGTCACCGGCGAGATCACGACGTGGGGGCAGGCCGTGGGCCGGCCCGAGGTAACGGATCTCATCCACGTATACACTCGCGCGGACGCCTGCGGCGCGGCCGAGGTGTGGGCCAAATTCCTGGGCAACCAGAAGCAGGAAGACCTGACGGGCATCGGCGTCTCCAGCGATCCCGGCATCATGGAGGCCGTGATCAAGGATCCGCTCGGCATCGGTTACAACAACCTGAACTATGCGTTCGATGCGAAGACGGGCAGCGCCGTGGCCGGGTCGGCGGTTGTGCCGATCGATGTCGACGGCGACGGCGCGGCCGGCGCTGATGAGGTGCTGCAAACGAAAGCGGCCGCGGTCTCGGCCGTGGCAACGGGCAAGTATCCCTCTCCGCCCGCGCGGCTGCTGAACCTGGTGACCCATGGCAAGCCCACAGGGCTGACCGCGGCCTTCATCGAGTGGATCCTGGCCGACGGGCAGAAGCTCCTGGACGAGGTCGGGTACGTGCCGCTCACTTCGGAGCAGTTGGCCGCCAGCCAGCAGAAGTTGAAGTGACACTTTCAGCAGGGTGAGCCCAGGAGACCAACCATGACCCCACACGTCGTTTCGGGCGCGCCGCCGATGCGCTCAACCGGCCAGGCATCGCACCGGCGCGCGTTGAAGGACCGCATTTCGGGACGGCTCTTTTTCCTGGTGACTGTGCTGCCGCTGATCTTGCTGGTCGCGATGCTGATCGCGCTCATCCTGCGCACCTGGCCGATTCTGGCGGATCATTCGCTGGGGGCGCTGCTGGCGGGGCAAACCTGGCAGCCGTGGCGGGGGTTGTTCGGCTTCTACCCCTTCATCGCCGGCACCTTCTGGGTGACGCTTCTCGCGATGGCGATCGCGGTGCCGCCGTCGCTGCTCACCGCGATCTACCTGGTTGAGTACGCGCGGCCGCGGACGCGAACCGTGATGAAGCTGCTGCTCGACCTGCTGGCCGGCATCCCGTCGGTGGTTTACGGCGTGTGGGGCGTGATCGCGATCGTGCCGTTCGTGCAGAAATGGCTCGCGCCCGCGCTGAGCGGGACGCTGGGGTTCATTCCGCTGTTCCGGGCCACCAACCCCACGGGGTACAGCCTCGCGGCCGGCAGCATCGTGCTGGCCGTGATGGTCACGCCCGTGATCATCGCGGTGACCTACGAGGTGCTGCAAACCGTGCCGGACGGCCTGCGCGAGGCATCACTGGCGATCGGCAGCACGCGGTGGCAGATGATCAAGTACGTGGTGCTGCGGCGGGCCGCGCCGGGCGTGATCGCCGGCATCGTGCTGGGCTTTTCCCGCGCGTTCGGCGAGACGATGGCGGTGCTGATGGTGGTGGGCAACGTGGCCAAAGCGCCGTCGTCGATCTTCGACGCCGCGTATCCGCTGACGGCCTTGATCGCCAACAACTTCGGCGAGATGATGTCGGTGCCGCTGTATGATGCGGCGCTGATGGGCGCCGCGCTCATCTTGCTGGTGCTGGTGCTGGCGTTCAACGTCGCCTCCGCGCT
>JAPKMS010000180.1 GCA_026645775.1 Anaerolineae bacterium | reverse complement strand
GGTGGCGGGCGTGGATGTCTGGCTCAATAACCCCCGACGCCCGTTGGAGGCCAGTGGCACCAGCGGCCAGAAGGCTGGGCTGAACGGCGTGCCGAACTTCAGCGTGTTGGATGGCTGGTGGAGCGAAGGTTTCGATGGCGCGAACGGCTGGGCTATCGGGGCGGAGCGTGAGTATCCCACCGAGGCCGCGCAAGACGAGGCCGATGCGCTGTCGCTCTACGCCACCCTGGAAGATCTGATTGTGCCGTTGTTCTACCAACGGGACGAGCACGGCCTGCCCACAGGCTGGTTGCAGGGGATGCGCGCATCCATCGCCACCGTCGGCCCTGACTACAGTTTTGACCGAATGCTGAAAGAGTACGTGAAGAAATTCTACGCACCGGCCGGTGCGCTGGGCAGGCGCGTGCAGGCGAACCGCTTTGCGGGCGCGCAGGATCTGGCGCAGTGGGCGCAGCGGGTGCAGGCAGGCTGGTCGCAGGTGTCGATCGCGGCCAGCGGTCCGGCGCAAGGCGAGATGGTGGTGGGGCGGCCGCTGACCGTGCAGGCCACGGTGCGGCCAGGCCCGCTCTCCCCGGACGATCTGGCCGTGGAACTGGTCTATGGGCGCATGATCGATGGCCGGCTGCAGGATGCCACCCCGATCGCCATGTCGCTCACCGGACAGAAGAGTGGCGAGTACACCTACGAGGCGATCCTGGATGTGGCCGAGAGTGGATACTTCGACTACGGCGTGCGCGTGCGCGCCCACCACGGTCTGCTCCCGAACCCGTTTGCGGCGAATCTGATCCGTTGGGCGTAAGCGTGTGACACAGTGAAGCGGCGACACGGTGAGAGGGTGCTGATGATCTGAGCACCTTATCCCCGTGTCGCCGTGTCCTCGTCTCATCGTGCCCCACGGTCATCCACCACCCGAGGCATCCCGGTGCTTGACGACCTTGGCCCCCTCAGCGAGCGCGAGCTGGAGGTGTTGAAGCTGGTTGCAACCGGCGCCACCAACCAACAGATCGCGCGCGCCCTGGTGATCAGCCCCAACACGGTCAAGGTTCATCTGCGCAACATCTTCGAGAAGCTTGGTGTGCAGTCGCGCACCGAAGCCACGATGGAAGCGGTGCGCCGCGGCTGGGTGTCGGTGAACAGCGCCGTGCTGACCGCGCCCGCGGCGAAACCGGCAGCCGAACCGGCCCTGGCCGAGGTGCCGGTTCAGCAACGTGCGCCGGTGGCCGGTTGGCAGCGCGTCTACATGCTCGTGGCGCTCGTGGCTGTCATCCTGGTGGCCCTGGCGCCGGGGTGGTGGCAAGGCCGCACCCGCGCGGCCCCCGCGACCGCGCTGAGTGACCTGGGGCGCACGCAGGCGGCGGCGGCTCCCCGGCCCGATGTGGCGCGCTGGACCGCCAACGCGGCGCTTCCCGTCGCCCGCAGCCGGCTGGCCCTGGCCGCCGACGCCCAAAAGCTGTACGCCATCGGCGGCGAAACGGCCGCAGGCGTGACCGGCGCGGTCGCCATCTATGATCCCGCAAACAACGGCTGGCTGCCCGGACCCAGCAAGCCGACCCCCGTCTCCAACGTCGCCGCGATCTATCTCAACGACCGCATCTACGTGCCGGGCGGTTCGACCGCGGCCGGCGGCGTGACCGACGTGCTGGAGGTCTACGATCCGCAGACGGCGGCATGGGACGCGCGGGCATCGTTGCCGGCGCCGGTGGCCGGTTACAGCCTGGCGGCGTTGAACGGCAAGCTCTATCTCTTCGGCGGGTGGGATGGCCAGGCCTATCGCAGCGAGACGTACGTCTACGATCCGCTGAACGACCGCTGGCTGGCGGCCAGCGCCATGCCCGCGCCGCGCGCGTTCACGGCCGCAGGCGTATCCGATGGGGGCATCTACGTGGTGGGCGGCTACGACGGTCGGCGCGAGCTGGCCACGGTCGCGTTCTACGATCCTGCGGGGGAGGGCACGCCGGCCGGGCCCTGGTCGACCAAGGCGGCGCTGAGCCAGCCGCGGGCGGGTTTGGGGTTGGCGGTGATCGGCTCCCGGCTGTATGCGGTGGGTGGCGGCTGGACGATCCCGCTGACTTTCAACGAGCAGTATGACGCAGCCATCGACGCCTGGTCGCAAATCGGCACGCCGGTGGCCGACCAATGGCGTAACCTGGGCCTGGTTGCGTTCGATCAGAAGCTCTATGCCGTGGGTGGCTGGAGCGGCCGCTACCTGGATGTCAACGAACAGTATCAGGCGTTGATCCGCCAGTTGTTACCGTTGGGCAACAAGGGCGGATGATTGCAAATCACGGATTGAAGATTGGAGACTGGATCTGGAATCTTGAATCTGTAATCCACCGTCACAACGCCGGGCTGGCTAACTTCTGGATCTTTGGCAGCGTCTCGCGCCAGGTGATGTGCGAGAGGCCTAGCTTCTGGCGCAGTTGATCGGCGGTCATGCCGTTCCGGTAATCGCGCACCGCGCAGGTCCAGCGCAATTGCTCAAACGACACGCCTCCTTTGACCCCGGCCAATGCGGCCAAATCCTCCAACACATACTCCAGGTTGCGGGGCGTGCACTCGAAGAGGTATTCCTTGGGCTTATATTCGCGCAGGTATTGGTTGTAGGCCGGCGCGAAGTTGGGGCCAAGCGCCAGCTTGCGTTCCTTCAACGTCCGCCGCGGGTCGGCATAGCGGATATAGAGCACCGGCGCCTGCGGATTGGACAGGTCGATGTGCTCCAGTTTGATCTCCACGCACTCACCCTTCTTGATGCCGGTCTGCAGCACCAACGTCACCAGCAGGTAGGGCCGGGCGTCAGGCTTCGGCGCCCACAGCAGATCGCGCGCCGTGCGCAGCAGCGCGCTGACATCGACGTCATACACGAGCTCCGGCATGGGGGTGGTGGGGTGTTGGTGGATCAGCGGCGCCGCAGGGTCGGTGCGCAGCACCTCGGATTCGGCCAGCCAGGCGAAGAAGACTTTCAGGGTCGTGAGGCGCCGCGCGTAGGACTTTGGACTGCACGGCACTCCGCGGTCGGCCTTCATCCACACCAGGAACCGCTCCAGGTCGCCCTGGCTGACGGCGCCGATCGGCTTGTTGGCGGCCAGGTATTTGCCCAGCAGGCGAAGATCGGCCTGGAACGCCTTTACCGTGTTGTCTGAAAAACCCTGGCGGATCATGTGGCCGTGGAAGGCGGTCATCGCGGCCGCCAGGGACGAGTCGGGATTCAGGTCGACGGGCGCCGAAGCGACCGGCCGGGTCTTCTCGCCGGCGGTGCCGCGGCCAGGCTGGCCGCTGGGAAAGAGGTCAAGCTGTTCGGCGGACATGGGTGCCTCCCGCTGGATCGCACTATGCTCAATCAGGTTGACAGAACACCTTCGTATAGCCGATTTAGACATAAGATAGCAGGAAATGTGCGCGCTGTCAAGGGTGAAAAAGTGCAATTTCGGCCAGGGGGCTTTGTTCATTGCCGGCTTCGGCGCGATAATCCGGGCCAGCGTGCGATTTGGTGTGGGGAGGTGCGGGTTCCAATGGCTCAATCTGCGCGGCGGCTCTGGTTGGGACGCGGGCTGCTCGGCCTGGTATTTTTGTGGAACGTGCAATGCGCGGCCGCCTTCTTGCTGGCCCCTGGCATGTACGCGCCCGGTTTCGAGCTGAGCGGCGCGGCGGGTGAGGCGATGGTGCGCGGGATGGGGGTGCTCTTCTTGATGTGGAACGTGCCGTACGCAGTCGCGCTGTGGCACCCGGTCCGCCACCGTGTCTCGCTCAACGAGGCGCTCGGGATGCAGGCCATCGGGCTGGCAGGCGAGAGCTTGATCCTGTGGGCGTTGGGCGCGGGACATCCGGTGGCCGCCGGCACGGTGGCCCGGTTCATTGCGTTTGACGGTGCAGGGTTACTCCTCCTGGCAGTGGCCGCGTGGGTGACGAGAAGGTGCTGATCGCGTGTTACGTGGGCTGATCCAGATCCCACCACTTGGACAAACGGCCATCTGAGCGCGGGGGTTGATCGGTGTAATGTGAGACGTCGTTGAACACCATCAGCCGAGCGCGCACGGGGCTTTTGAAGTCCAGCACGTTCAGGCAGGCCGGCGATTGATCCAGCCGGTCGCGATAGCCGCGCGCATCGAAGCCGAGCAGGCTGCTGATGACCAGCCGGATGGTCGCCTTGTGCGACACGACCGCCACGTTCTCCCCATCATGTTCCAGCACGATCTCCCGGATCACCGGCAGCGCCCGGGCTAACACGCTGATGCCGGATTCGCCGCCGGCGGGGGCGAAGATGTAGGGGTCCTCCTCCCAGTCAGCGTATTCTTTCGCGTATTCGGTTTCGACATCCACCCGGCGCAGCCCTTCCCAGCGGCCATGATCAATCTCCCGCAGCCCATCCCGCAGGATCGGCTTCAGGCCATGCGGTTGAGCAATGATGGAGGCAGTCGCCACCGTGCGCCGGAGCGGGCTTGCGTAGACAGCGGTGAGGTGGTCATCCGCCAGCCGCCGGGCCAGGGCGGTCGCTTGGGCCCGCCCGATGTCGGAGAGCTCGACATCGGTCGAGCCGGCAAAGCGATCTTCAGCGGTGAGGACGGTGGCGCCGTGGCGAATCAGGAAAAGACGTGTGGTCATAGAAGCCAGCCTCCTTCTCTGCGTTTCCGGGGTCAAGTGGAAGTTGGGGGGAGTATACCATGAAGCCTGCGGCTGCAAAAGCGACCCTGCGCGCGATGTCACATGGGGATTGAAAAGCGGCTCAAAGCTTGCTATACTGATCTTTGCCGGAGGTGACGCGGGCAGCGCCTTCGGCGCCCCCGTAACGCTCCTCAGCCCTGCCTGCGCTCCGTATGCCGTTTAGTAATGGAGGGTGCTATGATCCGCGCCGTATCCCGCGCCGCATTTTTCGCCGTGACTGCCTGTCTCATCGCCCTGGTAGCGCTTCTTGCGCCGTTTACTTCTCACGTCTCATCGCAAAGCATTCCTTTGGCACATTCCACGTCTCGCGATGCGCCATTTTCACCGCACGCCCTTCCCAACCCGGTCACTATGACCGGCAGCCCGCTGCGGGTGACGGTCGGCGGGGATAGCAGCATCCAGGTCTATCACAGCCGTTGGGGCGGCTTCGGCCAGGTGTACGGCTGGCAGGACGGCAGCGCGGACAGCGGCGTCTGGCTGCGGATAGGCGATGCGCTCTACGGGCCGGACGCGTGTTTTGCGGGCCGATCGGCGACGAACCTGTTCACCGTGGGCCCCTGGACGCGCGTCAGCCAGAGCGGGCCGGCCGGCGCAGGCACGGCGGGCGATCCATGGGTGGTCACGACCGTGCTCGACGCGGGGGCGACCGGTGTCCGGGTGACGCAGCGCGCCTCGTACGTGAACGGCCAGGACTACTTCCGGCTGCAATGGGACGTCGCCAACTTCTCCGGCTCATCCCAGGCGATTACCCTCTTCCATGCCGCCGACAGCTATTTCGCCAACGACGACTACGGTCAGGGGTATCACGACGCGGCCAGCGGCGCGGTGGGCAGCTACGTGAGCGGCGGCCCCTGGTACATGTTGTTTGTGCCCGCGTCGCCCGCGACTGCGTACCAGGAAGGCTGGTATTTCGATGTCTGGGCCGGCATCGGCTACTGCGGCGACAACCAGACCTGCCCGGTGTCGGGATCGTGCAGCGCCGGGCCAGGCTTCAATAGCACCATCGAGGCGGGCGGCGCGGATAACGGCTTCGGCTTGCAGTGGCAGCGGACGATCGGGTCGGGCGCCAGCGCCACGGTGGGGGACTGGTGGACCTTCGGCAGCACCCCCACGCTGCCCGGCCAGGAGCCGACATCCACTCCCACCCCGACGGCAACGCGCACTCACACCCCCACCCCCACCGCCACGCCGACGTCCACCGCCACATCGACGCCCACGCCCACGGCGACCGTCACCCCGGCCGCATGCGGCTTACCGGCCGAGGCGGGGACGGTCGTGCGCACGCTGGCCTATCACCAGCTTACATCCTTTACCAGTCAGCCGGGCGTGTACCCCGGCAGGCGGGCCTCGGTCCTCTCGGCAGATGGCAGCCGCGCCGCCTTTGTTGTCAAGGGTGCGCCTTCCCACGTCTACGTCATCAATACGGACGGCACGGGGCTGCGCGAGCTGGACACGCTTCCCGGAGACTCGGCGCCGGCAGTGGACATCAGCGCCGACGGATCGAAGGTGCTCTACTGGGACGGCGTTGTGGCGTATTGGGTCAACGCCGACGGCAGCAACCGGCGCCAGGTGATTGAGCTCGGCGCCTATCCGTACTTCCGCCTCTCTGCCGACGGTGCGCATGTTTTCTTTGCGATTGACCGGGATGTGCGACCGAACGTGACATACGAAGCTGGGTTGTACGTGATGAATGCCGATGGCAGCGGCATCCGCCGGATCGTGACTCCGGAGCAGGTGCATGGGCTTTTCGGCAAGCCGATCCCCGGGCTGCCGTTTTCTTGGTGGGGGGCGGCGTTCGATGTCTCCGCGGACGGGAATCGCATCATCTTCAACGTATTTGACTCCGATGGG
>JAPKMS010000179.1 GCA_026645775.1 Anaerolineae bacterium | reverse complement strand
CGGCGCCTGCCGGTCGCGCCGAGCTGGCTGCGCCCCCGGCCGCACCCCCCACCGTGACGCTCTTCGCCCTGGCGCCGGTAACCGACCAGCCCATGCAGCAGCTCGTGAAGCTGCGTGTGGAGGGTTTGGCGCCCGGCCAGCGGCTGCGGCTCGACGGCGGCGCCGCACAGGTGCACTGGCTCAGCGAGGACGCCGGCGAGATATACGCCGCCGAATTCGTGCTGGCGTACGCCAAACCCGGCCTCTACCGGGCGACGCTCGATCTGTTGGATGCCGACGGCTTCTGGCTGACGACGTTAGCTGAGACGCCGCTAGAAATCGCCTTCATCGAAGAAGCGCCGGCCGGGACCGAAGCGGCTCTGACCCCGCAGGCTCAACTGCCCACACTGCCCGGGCTGACGGAGACACTCACTGAGCCGCAGCCCTGGCTGCCGTATCGTTACGTCAAACCGATCCGCTCCGGTCTCGCCACCTACACCACCCCCGGCGGCAGCCGGGTCAGCCGCAGCGTAGGTCCTGGCATCTACCTATCCGTCCGGGCTGAGACGGCGGTGAGCGGTGGGCGCTGGCTCCAGACCGCGCAGGGTGACTGGATCGCCGCGACCAACGTCACCTTCTTTGCCGTCTCCGCGTTCCGAGGGGTGCTCCTGGGGGATTCCGGGGCGCCTGAGCCGCCCTCCCCCACAGAGCCGCGACGCGGCATCGTGACGGCGACGACGCTCAACGTGCGCGCCCGCCCCGGCGTCAGCGCCGATAACCCGTCCGTGAGCCAATTGCGCGCCGGCGCCGAGATTGCGATCCTGGAAGAGCAGAGCGTTGCCGGCGCCGCCTGGTACCGGATCGGGGAGGGCCGGTGGGTGCACGGCGGCTATGTGCGGATCGTCGCCGAACCGGCGCCCACGCCCAACCCGCCGCCGCCGACTCCCCGCAAAGGCATCGTCACAGCGACCGTGTTGAACGTGCGCGCGCGGCCCGGCCTTGCCGCCGACAACCCGGCGATCGCTACTTTGCGCACCGGCGCCGAAGTGACTATCTACGAAACGCGCATCGTCACTGCCGAGACGTGGTATCGGATCGGGGAAAACCGTTGGGTGGCAGGCAATTGGGTGCGGCTGCTGGACACCGGCGCCCGACAGATAGCCGGGGCAGACCTTACGCCCCCCTTGCCACTGGGCTGGGTCAATGCCAATAGCCTCAGCGTGCACGTTCGCCCAGGCGCGGCCGCCGATAACCCTGCCCTCGGCCAGGTCAGCCATTACCAGGCGCTGCCCATCCTGGAAGAACGCACCGTGTCCGGCGTCCGCTGGTGTCGCATCGGCGCGGGGCAGTGGATCGATGGCCGCCAGCTCGGCATCGCGCGGGCCCGGCCGCGTCCGGCGAGCATCGGCGCCGCGGAGCGCTGGGTTGGCGTCAGCCTGGCCGAACAAACGCTGGTCGCCTATGAAGGCGATCGGGCGATCTACGCGACGTTGATCGCATCCGGGCTGCCCGGCACGCCCACCGTGCAGGGCATCTTCCGCACCTGGAAGCGGCTGACCACCGGGAAGATGTCCGGCCCGGGCTACTACCTGGAAGATGTCACGTGGACCTGCTACTTTTATGGGGGGTACGCGCTCCATACCGCCTACTGGCACGATGACTTCGGGCACCAGCACAGCCACGGGTGCGTGAATTTGAGCCCCTATGACGCGTGGTGGATCTACCAATGGAGCGGGGCAAGCGGCGCGAACAGCCCGACAGTCTATGTGTTTTGGGCCTGACGGACTGCGCTGAACCGCGGCCAGACCGTGATCGCGAAATCCTGACGCCGGTTTTTGACAGCAAGCCGTCACCCGCTTATAATAGGCACTCGGTGCGGCCCACAAGGCCGTGCCATCGCGTTATTGGACCTTTTGCACAAAGCGGACCGCCAAGACGAAGTCTCACCCGGCTGAGCCGTGGAGGGCGCGGGCTGCGAGGAGAAACAGGGATGTACGCAGTTGTGGGAACCGGCGGCAAGCAGTATTGCGCCACGCCGGGGCAGTTCATCGAGGTTGAGAAGCTTGCGGCAGAAGTCGGCGAGCAGGTCATCCTTGATCAGGTGCTGATGATCGTTGATGGCGACGCCATTACCGTAGGTCAGCCGACCGTGGCCGGCGCGAAGGTCATCACGACCGTCGCATTGCAGGCCAAGCACCGCAAGGTGACTTTCTTCCACTACGTGCCGAAGAAGCGCCAGCGCAAAAAGGTCGGCCATCGGCAGCATTACACCCGGTTGCGGATCGAGTCGATCCAGGCCTGATGAAAGAAACCCCGAACGGGGAAGGAGAGATTTGAGATGGCGCACAAAAAAGGTGGCGGCTCAAGCCGCAACGGTCGTGATAGTGCGGGTCAGCGCCTGGGCGTGAAGCGGTTCGGCGGCGAAAAAGTTACGTCGGGTACCATCATTGTCCGGCAGCACGGCACCAAATTTCACCCGGGCGTGAATGTCGATCTTGGGAAAGACTACACGCTGTTTGCTACTGCCGAGGGGTTCGTCAAGTTCGAATCGAAGAACGGGCGCCCGCTGGTCAGTGTTTATCCTGAGGCGTAACCATGAAACCGAAAATCCATCCGAAGTATTATCCCGAGGCCCGCATCATCTGCGCCTGCGGGAACGTCTTCACCGTCGGCTCCACCCTGCCTGAGATCAAGGTGGACATCTGCTCCGCTTGCCACCCGTTCTACACGGGCGAGCAGCGCATCGTCGACACGGCCGGCCAGGTCGATCGCTTCATGAAGCGCCTCGAACGCACCGCCGATACCGTCGATCAGATCAAGGCGCAGCAGGAAGCCCTGAAGCGCGCCCAGCAGCAGCAACGCCTGGCCAAGCGCCGGGGCGACGCGTAACCCTGGAAACAGGCAGCTAGATGCTCGAAGCTGGATACTGGTATTTGCCGGTATCCAGCTTTTTTGTATCACCACCCCTTCACCGACACCCGGGTCCCACAGTCTACATTCCAGATTCTACATTCCAGATTCAACATTCGAGGTGCTCCTATGCCCCACTTTCAACCCAAAGGCGGCTGGATCGAGATCATCTGCGGCAGCATGTTCAGCGGCAAAACCGAGGAACTGATCCGGCGGGTGCGCCGCGCCGAAATCGCGCGCCAACACGTCCAGGTCTTCAAGCCGAAGCTCGATAATCGGTATTCCGTTTCAGAGGTTGCCTCGCATAACGGGGAACAGACACCGGCTGAAGTGATCGAACGCGCGAGCGAGATCCTGGAAATCCTGCGCCCGGAGACTACGGTCGTTGCCATCGATGAGGCACAATTCTTCGATGCGCAGGTCGCTGATGTGGCGCGCATCCTGGCGGATCGCGGCCTGCGCGTCATCATCACTGGGCTGGATCTGGATTTTCGCGCGGAGCCGTTCGGGCCGATGCCGCTGCTGATGGCTGAGGCCGAAATGGTGGACAAACTGCACGCCATCTGTGTGGTTTGCGCCGCGCCGGCCAGCCGCACCCAACGGCTGATCAATGGCCAACCGGCCAATTATACGGACCCGGTGATCCTGGTCGGCGCAAGCGAGGTCTATGAGGCCCGCTGCCGCGATTGCCACAAGGTGCCGGGGAGACCTGAGCTGGTGAGGAACGAGTAGCGAGCCGGACCTGTCACGCAACCTGAAATATCATCCCGTCCGTTTTCTGGACAAGGCGCAAATATCAATATCGGCGTAGGTATTGACGCGATAATGCCCATCCGCCTCAGCCGGCAGACCTTGGCCGTGCTGCGCCAAAACATCGCGTTCAGCCTGCTGGTCAAGGCGGTCTTCATGGTTTTGGTGCTGGGCGGCAGCGCCACGCCGTGGATGGCCGTCTTCGCCGACGTCGGCACCTCGCTGATCGTCATCCTCAATGGGATGCGCTTACTCCGCGCGCGGACCTGAGTGCGGTGTTCTAACTGATCTCCAGGTAATGAACTAATCGTAGCCGACTTGGGCAAAACAGGCTTTGATGATCTCCGGTTTGTTTCGTAGGCACTCAGTCGCCGTTCAGGTCGTCACCACGCCGGCAGAAGTCCGCCCGGGTTTTGGTAGTGACGACTTCAGTCGTTAGCGCCGGACGGAACGACTAAAGTCGTCACTACGCACCCTGGCCGCACCTACGCCCGGATGTACTAGCCCCTACCGAACCAGCAATGCCAAACGGTAGGCGAACCAGTAGTCACGCGCCAGGAGACAGTACTGCGGCAGGGTGTCCGGCCCGCAACTGCCCGTGCCCAGGCCGCGGTGGGCCGCGTCGAGATTCAGGATCACCTCGGGCCGCGGCTTCAGGTCGTATGTGTGCCGGGCGCGATACAGGTCGTTATCCGTGAAGTGGCTTGCCGAGAATTCGAGTGTCGGCGCGCCTGTGACGCGCAGGCCCCGATTCTGGGCATCGGTGAGGGAAAGCCAGCGAACGTCGCACTTGTGACCGTGCTCCTGCGGCAAGATGTACGGCACATATTGGTCGGCGACGATGCTTTGATAGCGGCCCACCAGCGTCGATGTTTTACGATCGGCATAGTTCTCCCATGGCCCGCGGCCGAACCAATCCAACGCCTCCAGACCGGGTGCCAGGGTCAGGCTGACGCCGACGCGCGGGAGGTCCGTGATGCCGTTGCCGATCCGCACGGTGTTTTCGACCGCCAGTTCGCCGGCAGACAGCAGGGTGTAGCGTTGGACGTGGCAGAAGTCATCCCACTCGCCGCGCCCGGATGCGCGGTGGATGATCTCGACGGCAGGACCTTCGCCAAAGTTGTCCAGCCGCATGCTCTCCAGGCTGAACGTTAACCGGTCGAGGCCGAGCGCCAGCCAGTTGACGAGCGGCTTGCTCGTCTGCCAGTCGGCGCGATCGAGCATGAGCTTGATGCCATCGTTGTCCGTGCCCGCGCGCCAGACGTTAAGCCGGGGCCCGGTTACGATCAGATTGCCCTTCGCACCAAACGCGACCAGCATACCGGTAGCCTTGGCGAAGACCGCGCGTACGCTGCCGGCTTGCAGAGTGATGGTCGCTTCGGCATCGGCCACGAGCACGGGCGAGCCAGCCGGTTCGCCCTGCGTGGCAGGGCTGTGCGCCGCGGCCTGCAGAACGATCTGCTGCCATGCGACTTCAAAGTCAGCGGGTGCCCAGAGGGTAGCGTTCACCTGGTAGAAGTGGAAGTTCAGGAAGCGCTCGCCCGGCGCGCTGGTGTCGGTCGGTTGCAGGTCGAGAGTCACTTCCAACACGCCGCCCGCCGGCAAATCCAGTCGCGGCAGATCACCCCACTGCACGCGCCGGCCATCCACAGTCATCTCCCACTCCCCGCGCAGCCAATCGAGGCTGATGAAGTCGTGTCTGTTGATGATGCGCACGCGACCGGATCGCAGGTCCACCGGCTCCACGCATACCGGTTGGACCAAGTGTTTGAATTCGAAGAGCGCCGGATGCGGGGTGCGGTTGGGCCAGACGATGCCGTCAGTGATGAAGTTGGCGTCGTTGGGCTCGTCGCCGAAGTCGCCGCCGTAGGCCCAATACGGCCTGCCGTCAGGGCCGATCTGCTTGATACCGTGGTCAAGCCATTCCCAGATGAAACCGCCCTGCAGACCGGGATAGGTCTCGAAGGCAGTCCAATAATCAGCCAGGCTGCCGTTGCTGTTGCCCATCGCATGCGAGTACTCGCACAGGATCATCGGCCGCCAATCGTCGCTGGTTTTGGCCCACGTGACGATATCCTCGATAGTGGGGTACATGGGGCAGACCACATCGGTGGCGCGGTGGCCCTGCGCCCAACTGCTACCGTCCCACGGTGCGATGGCCCCTTCGTAATGCAGCGGGCGGGAGGGATCAGCCGCGCGGACGTAACCCGCGGCCGCATCCTGGTTGGGGCCGTAACCGCTTTCGTTGCCCAGCGACCAGAAGATAACACACGGATGATTCTTGTCGCGTTCTACCATCGCGGCCACGCGTTCTACGAACGCGTTGGTGTAGCGCGGATCGCGGCACATCTCCCGGTAGAACGCGTGCGCCTCAATATTGGCCTCGTCCACCACGTAGATGCCGTAACGGTCGAACAACTCATAATAGTAGGGATCCTTGGGATAGTGTGCAGTGCGTACCGCGTTGACGTTGAATTGTTTCATGAGCCGGACGTCCGTCTCCATCATCTCGCGGGGCACGGCCTTGCCGGCTGTGTCATGGTGGTCGTGGAGGTTGACCCCTTTAATCATCACGCGCGCCCCGTTGACCAGCAGTTGCCGGTCTCGAACCTCGATCTTCCGGAAACCCACGGTGCATCGGGTGCTCTCTGCGCTACCCGGCTTCTTGAGCGTGACGACGAGGGTGTACAGATACGGCGTCTCGGCTGACCAAAGATGGGGCTGCGGAACGCTCTCTTCCAGATTCACCTCGGTGCGGCGGATGCCGAATTCGACCCGGGGAGCCATCGCTGCGGTGATCATTTCACACAGGGGCTGGCTGAAGACCGGCTTGCCCGCCTCGTCAAAGAGTTGCGCCTCGACGGTGCAGTCGGGGTGAAATTCGCCCGCGAAGCCGATTTTACACCTGACGCGCAGCAAGCCAGCAGGCCCAACACCGCCGGGACGAGAGGGGGATATGTCAGCCAGTTCCCCGCGCGCGAAGACATCCTGGAGGTGCGGCGTACCCGTGGCGTAAAGATATACTTCGCGCTGGAGGCCGGCCTGCCACCAGTGATCTTGATCCTCGATAAAGCTCGCGTCCGACCACTGCACCACGAGTGCAACCAGTTCGTTAGTCGCGCCGAAGTAGACAAAGGGGGACACGTCGAACTCGGCCGGCGTGCGCGCGTCCTTGCTGATCCCGACCGGCTGGCCGTTGACGTAGACGAACAGCGCGCCCTCGCACCCGCCGAAGTGCAGCACCAGGCGGCGCCCGCGCCAATCCGCCGGAAGGGCAAACTCGCGGCGGTAGATGCCCGTGGGGTTTTGCGCGGGCACATGCGGTGGCTCCTTCGGGAACGGCATGACGATGTTTGTGTAGTGGGGCGAGCCGTAGCCTTGCATCGTCCAGTTGCCTGGCACCGCTATGGCTGACCAGCCCTCTGCTGCAAGCGCGTCTCGCGTGACCGCTTCAGGCCGGGGCGCGAGCTTGAACTGCCACTGGCCATCCAGGCTCATGAACCACGGTGACTGCTCGCGCGCCAGGGCCAGGGCATCCCCGGGTGTCAGGAAAGGGATCAGCGTGGCACGCGGGGGGAGCTTGTTGAGGCCCGTCAGTTGCGGGCTTTCCCAGCTTTTGACGCCGCCGAGGAATAACAGCGGAAGGATGGATGCGTCGTTGCTCATTGCATGAACTCCGGGGATGGGCTGTCGCGCGCCACCCAAGACGGAATGCGCTGCGCCAGGGCTTATCCTGGCGCAGCATGTGGATTATCTGTCAGGTGCATTGGGACATTGCGAAGATCCCGGCGCGGTCACTTTTTGGCAGCCTGCGCACTGAGAAGATCATGCGCTCAACGCGCCACGATTTCGGCGCCGTTGGTTGCCGCACATACGTGGACGCGCGGGGTCAGGCCTGTGCGGGTTGTGTATGCGGCAACTGTGCTCTCCACGAACCCCTGGATGCTCTCAGCGCGTACTAGCGCCAGCGCGCAGCCACCGAAGCCTGCGCCAGTCATTCGCGCGCCCAGGCAACCGGGATGCGCCGCTGCAATCTCGACAATGGCATCCAGCTCGCGGCCGGAGACTTGGAATTGATCCCGCAAACTAGCGTGACTGGCATCAAGTAGCCGCCCCAGCGTCACGGCATCGGCAGCCCGCATCGCGTCGCAAGCCAACAGCACACGCTCGTTCTCGGTGACCACGTGACGGGCCCGGCGGTAGGTCACTGCATCCAGGTCGGGCTGCGCGGCCGCGAGCTGCGCCACGCCGACGTCGCGCAACGCTGCCACGCCGAGGTGCCGTGCCGCGGCTTCGCACTGGGCCCGACGCTCATTATAGGCCGAATCCACCAGCCCGCGCCGCGTGGCGGTGTCCAGCACCACTACTGCGATCCCCGGCGGCAACGGCACGGGGGTGGTCGCCAGCGAACGACAATCAATGAGCATGGCATGGCCCGCCACCCCCACGGCAGAGATCATCTGGTCCATGATGCCGCAGTTCATGCCCACCCACTTGTTCTCCGCGTACTGACCGACGACCGCCATGCGCGGCGCGTCCCAGGGCCAGCCGGCGACGGCTCCGAACGCGCGCGCTACAGCCAGTTCCAGCGCGGCCGAGGAGGAGAGACCCGCGCCCACCGGCACGTCGCCGGCCATCACGCCCTCCCAGCCGTTGGTGGCGTAGCCATGCTGCTGCAGCGCCCAGGCCACCCCGCGCACGTAGTTGGCCCACGACCCGGGCTTCTGAGTCAGGTCATCCAGATCGAAGTCATCGCTCTCCCCGAAATCCAACGCGTGGACGAGGACGCGGTGATCCGTCCGCGGCTGCAGTGCGATCCAGGCTGCCCGGTCGATCGCCAGGGGCAGGACGAAGCCATCATTGTAATCCGTGTGTTCGCCGATCAGGTTGACGCGACCGGGCGCGCGCACCAGGATGAGCGGCAGACGGTCAAAGCTGGCCTCAAACGCATGAGTGACTTTGTCTCGCATGGACATGGGCGCCTCCGTACCTATTGCTTCCCGTCGCCATACCCGTCCGGGTGGGCCAGATGCCAGCGCCAGGCGCTCTCGATGATTCGATCGAGCTCAGGGTGCTGGGGGTGCCAGCCGAGCTCCGCCTGAATCCTGTCGCTGCTGGCGATCAAGATGGCTGGGTCACCCGCGCGGCGCGGATGAACTACAGCGGGGATGGGATGGCCGGTGACGCGCCGCGCGGACTCGATCACCTCGCGCACGGAATAACCGGCGCCGTTGCCCAGATTGAACCGCATGAAAGGCTGTTCAGCCAGCCCACCGAGGGCGAGAACGTGGGCCGTCGCCAGGTCTTCGATGTGGATGTAGTCGCGCACGCAGGTGCCGTCGGGCGTCGGGTAGTCATCGCCGAAGATGGCGATCTCCCTCCGTTTGCCCAGCGCCACCTGCAGCACCAGGGGGACCAGGTGTGTCTCGGGTCGATGCGCTTCCCCGCGTGTGCCGGCCGCGCCCGCAGCATTGAAGTAGCGCAGGACGGCCACCCGCAGCCCGTGAATGCGCTGATACCATTCCAGCGCCTGTTCCACCATGTACTTTGTGGCGCCATAGACGCTGGCGGGCCCTACCGGATCGGTCTCCAGGAGCGGGCTGTCCTTGCTGGCATACACGCCCGCGGTGGAAGAGAAGACGAAGCGCCCCACACCGTGGGCCACCGCCGCATCGATCAACTGCAGGCTGCCGGTGACGTTGTTACGGAAGAAGCGGCCCGGCTCACGCATCGATTCGCCGGCCTCGATGAAAGCGGCGAAATGCAGGATGGCATCGAAACCGGCGTCCACCAGAACCTCGTCCAGCGCTGCGCGGTCGAGGGTCTCCCCGCGGACGAAGGCGGCGCCGGGCGGCACAGCAGCCCGATGGCCGCTGGACAGGTTATCGAAGACCGTGACCGTGTGCCCGGCGTCCAGCAACTGCTGCGCGACCGTGCTGCCGATATATCCGGCGCCGCCGGTGACCAAAACCTTCATGGGGACTCCTTTCGCTCCCTTCACTTCGCTCACCGCTCTTTATAGTGCACTTCCGGCATCTCCCGCAATCTGGCCGCGGCCTGCTCCGCGGTGATATCGCGCTGCGCTTCGCCCAGCATTTCGAAACCCACCATGAACTTCTTCACCGTGGCCGAGCGCAACAGTGGCGGGTACAGATGCGCGTGCAATTGCCAGTGGCGATATTCGCCCACCTGCCAGGGCGCGCCGTGCCACCCCATCGAATAGGGGAAGGACGTCTCAAAGACGTTGTCGTAGCGCGTGAGCAGCCGTTTCAGGATATCTGCCAGCGCGTCACGTTGGCCCGCGTCCAGGTCGGGCAGGCGCAGCACGTGTTGCCGCGGCAGCAGGAGCACCTCGAACGGCCAGACGGCCCAGTAGGGAACCACGGCGACCCAGGCGTCGTTGGCCACCACGAGGCGCTCGCCCGCGGCCAGCTCGCGTTCGACATAGTCCAGGAGCAGCGGACGGCCGTGTTCGGCGGCATAGCTGCGCTGTTGGCGCTCTTCCTTGGCTGGTTCGTTGGGCAGGGCATCCAACGCCCAAATCTGACCGTGGGGATGTGGGTTGGAGCAGCCCATGACCGCGCCCTTGTTCTCAAACACCTGCACCCAGCGATAGCGCTGGCCCAGCTCTGTCGTCTGGGCGGCCCACACATCGACCACCGTGCGAATCTGCTCGACTGGCATCTCAGGCAGGGTCAGGTCGTGCCGCGGGGAGAAACAGATCACCCGGCAGATGCCCGGCGTAGGCACGGCCTGAAAGAGAGGATCATTGCTATCGGTCGACGGCACGTCGGGCATCAGCGCCGAGAAATCATTCGTAAAGACGAAGGTGCTCTCGTAAGCCGGGTTCTGTGCGCCACCGGCACGGCCATTGCCAGGGCAGAGGTAGCACGTGGGGTCGTGGGCCGGCCGCGTTTCCTGCGGCGGTCGTTCCACCTGACCCTGCCATGGCCGCTTCGTCCGGTGCGGCGACACCAGGACCCACTCGCCCGTCAGAGCGTTATACCTGCGATGGGGATGATCGGTGGGATTAAAAGCTTCCATACGCAGCATCCACTCCTCCCTGTTTTCTAAACTTGTTTCAGATGCAACGTGCGGCTGTAGCTGGGGCCGCCGCTTGCATCGCCCGGAATGCCTACCGTCATCAGATCGAAGCCGGTGGCGCGGTAGACTTCCGCACCGTGCCGATCGGTGGCCGTATAGGTGGCGTCTGAGTTGAGACCGCGCAACGGCGCCGGCGGCCGGACCCAGCCCAGTTGGTGATCGAACACCACCACCGAGTAAACCGCTTCGCGACCATCGGCGGTCACATACTCGATGACCGACGCGCCCCACTCTTCCAATCGCTGCAGGCGGTGAAGCTTCCCCCCCTGTACGACGTGGCGGAAGCGCTTGTAGAAGGCGATGTAACTGGCGTATTCGGCCAGTTCCGCATCCTCTAGCTCGTTCAAATTCGCGCCGATACCAAGACCGCCCCGCATGGCCACATCAAAGCGTAGGCTGAGGGGCAGGATCCGTCCCGTTTGGTGGTTGTGCCGATGGGTGACCCAGGCTTCCATAGCGCGCGCCGGATACGCCAGGCTGTATCCTTCCTGGATGCGGATCCGGTCGAGCGCGTCGGTGTTGTCGCTGGTCCACACCTGGTCGGTGCGCGCCAGGATGCCGAGGTCAACCCGGCCGCCGCCGCTGGCGCAGCTTTCGATCTGGAGCCTGGGGAAAGCTTCGCGCAGGCGGTCCATGATCTCGTAGACCCCAGCGGTGTGAGCGCGCCAGATCGCCTGACCCGCGACCGAACCGGGCTCGGTTGCATAGCGGTTCATGTCCCACTTGATGAAATCAATGGCATGGTCCTTCAGCAGATTTTCCAGCACCGAGTAGACGTGCTCCACAACCTCGCGGCGGCCGAAGTCCAGCATCAACTGATAGCGCCACTCGGTGCGTGGACGGCCGGGGAAGTGCAGAATCCAGTTGGGATGCGCACGGTAGAGGTCCGAATCGGGGTTGACCATCTCGGGCTCGACCCACAGGCCGAACTGCATGCCCAGGCGGTGCACCTCATCGATCAACGGCTTTAACCCGCCCGGAAAGACATCCGGGCTGACGGTCCAGTCGCCCAGGCCGGCGTGGTCGTCGCGGCGGCCGCCGAACCAGCCGTCGTCGACGCAAAACAACTCGACCCCCATGGCCGCGGCCTTGTGTGTCAGCGCAATCTGCCCTTCCAAACTCAGGTTGAAGTAGGTGGCTTCCCAACTGTTGTACAGCACCGGGCGCAGAGCCGGGCCGTCCGCGGGACATGGGAGCACCCGCTCCAGCGCGAAGGCGTGCAGTCGCCGGCTGGCGCCGCCCCATCCTTCCGGGCAGACGCCGATGGCGATGGCCGGTGTGGTGTGGCTGTCGCCCGGCGCCAGGGTGAGGCTGAAGTCAAAGGGATTATAGCCGGCATGCGCACGAACATCGAGGGAGAACAACTGCTCGAAGGCGATGCGCCAGGCTCCGCTGTAGGCCAGCGCGCCGAAGTACACCTCGCCGGTCTCTTCCCAGGCCTGGCCGGGCCGGTTGAGCATGAAGAACGGGTTGGCGCAGTGCCCCGTCTGTACCGCACGCTGCTCGATGGTGCGCACCCCCATCGGCAGCCGCTCGCGTGCAACCATGAATTCCCGGGCCCACCAGCCGGAGACGGAGGTCAGCTCGTTGGCGCCGTTGGGGAAGTGCAGGGTGGCGAAGGCCAGCGCCTCGATGGTCAGCGGCTCGGGGCCGGTGTTGGCCACTTCGCACCAGCGCTCGATGATGTCGTGCTCCGGCGTCAGCCGGTAGCACAGGGTGGCCTCGAAAGGCTGGGTCGGGTCGGTCAGGCGGACGCGCAGCGTCTCGCGCGGCGTGGTGACGCATCCGGGCTGCCCGTGCGTGGGCGCCAGGCCAGGCTGGGCGCTGCACCCTGAGCCTGACGAAGGATCGGGCCCAACCTTGTGATCGGACACGATCTCATGGCTGAGGTAACGTAGCCGCACGTCGCGGACCGGCAGATGGGGGGCTTCGTCAGAGGTCAAATCGGCAGACAGCGCTGGGAAGCCGACCGCGAGCGAGACCTCTTGCATGGCGCCGTCGCCGAGCGTGCTCAACTCGTAACGCCGGGTCAACGGCAACTGGTCGAAGTGGGGCAGTGATTCGAAGCCTGGACCGTGCAACACAGCCGTGCTGGCTGCGTCCGCGGGGCGCGCTCCCCAGGCCAGGTGTAGCAGCCGGCCTTCGCTGTCGACATAGAAGGCGTAGGTGCTAGTCGCGAGAACCAGGTTAAAGATCTTCGTGGTTGGGTCGAAGTGGATCATGGTCAATCTTCCCTGAGAATAGCCGGCGTGTCGCAAGAGGGGCTCTGGATGGCTGCTTCGGCCACCGGGGTTGTCAGTTCGCCGCCCCGGTCCGAGGCGGCGAACTGGATGTCTAGGGATCCGCGATTATGCGGTCACCGGTTTACTTGAAGAGTGCGTTGATCTCAGCGTTGGCGGCGGGAAGCACATCTGCGGCCTTGGCCTGGCCGAGCATGATGCTCTGCAACATCGGGCTCAGGATGGCCTCGATCTCGGAGGCATTATCGGTGACCGGGAAGAGGAAGGTGCCGTCCTTCTCCAGTGCCTGCTCGGTGAAGGCGGAGACTCCCAGGTTCTTGGCCTTGTAGGCCGCCAGAGCGGCTTCAACACCCGATTGCTGCGCCGGGAATACAACACCGAACGAGCCCACCGTCTTGGCGCAGTCAGGTGAAGCCAGGTATTTCACGACCTGCCAGGCCTCTTCCGGGTGCTTTGTGCCCATCCAGATTGAATCCGCCAGGCCGTTGAACATGCTCTTGCGGCCTTCGGGTCCCTGCGGCAGGCGGGCGAAGCCGAACGGGAAGGTGGCATTATTGGCGAAGTCGCCGATCATCCAGGAGCCCTGCGCGTGCAGTGCACCCTTGCCGGCGTTGAAGGCCGCCGAACCGCCCAGGCTGGTGACCAGTTCGAGAGGCATGATCTTGCCTGCAAGCATCATGTCTGCGTACCACTGGAACGTCTTGATAAAGCGCTCATCGTCGTAGTAGAACTTCGTGGCATACAGACCATCGTAGTACTTCCAACCCGTGGTCGCAGCCAGCCAACTCCATTCGGTCTGGCCGGAGTTGCCGCCCGCGCCGTTGATGATCAGGCCATATTGCGCGATCTTGGTCTTATCGAAAGCCGGATCCAGGGCATTCTTGCCGCTCTCGTCCACCGTCAGCTTGCCGAGGATCTGCGCGAAGGTGCCGCCGTCGTCCAGGTTCCAGGTGGCTTGGTTCAGTTCTTCCTCGGTGACGCCGGCCTTGGCCAGCATATCCTTGTTGTACACGATCGCGATGGTATCCCAGTCCTTGGGCAGGCCAAAGCGCTTGCCGTCGCGAGCCCATAGTTCGGCCAGGTCGCCGATGTAGACGCTCATGTCCACGCTGTCGCGCTTGACAAGCGGCTCGATGTCAACCAACTGCCCCTTGGCCGCAAAGGTAGGATACTGGGCCAGGTGATTGGTGAAGATATCCGGCGCGTTGCCGGTGATCATGCCGGTCTGGATATTGCTCCAGTAGTCGCCCCAACCTTGCTGGGTCACTGTGACCTTGATGTTGGGGTTCTTGGCGCTGAAGTCATCGATACACTTCTGGTAGGCTGGAAGCTGGTTGGCATCCCACAGCCAGTATTGCAGTTCCACGGCTCCAGCGCTCGCAGCGGGAGCTGCCGCGGCTGGGGCCTGGGTTGCGGCTGGGGCCTGGGTTGCAGCGGGCGTGACGGCTCCACCCCCACAGGCGCCTAGCAGTAGGCTGAACAGCGTCAGCACACTAATCACGAGCAAAAAACGACGGTTCATGGGTTCTTTTCCTCCTTGGAATGAATGGATTTAGGATTTGACCAGTAGTGGTCAGGGATCAAGGGATCATTTGAAGCCGGTGAACTGGATCGAGTCCAGAATCTTGCGCCCCATAAGAATGAAGAGCAAGAACGTCGGGATGATCGCGAGCGTCGTTCCGGCCATCAAGCCGGTCCAGTCAGGTGCGCCTTGCGGGGTCTGTGATCGGAAGACGCCCAAGGCCACCGTAAGCACACGCACCTTCTCCTCATTGGCGACGACCAGGGGCCACAGGTAGTTGTTCCAGGTGTTGATGAAAGTGATGACGGCCAACGTGGAGATCGCGGGCACGGTCATCGGCAGGACAACCTGGAAGAAAACGACGGGCACATCCGCCCCATCGATGAGCGCGGCCTCTTCCACCTCCCGGTTGATCCCCAGGAAGAACTGGCGCAGGAAGAAAACCGCGAACGGCGTCATCAGCATGGCAGGCAGAGCAACCCCCAAAAAGGTGTTCGTCAGATTAAGCGAACGCACCAGGACGAAGTTGGGGATCAACATCACGATGCCCGGCACCATGAGCGCTGCAATGTAGATGGCGAAAATCTGATTGCGGAAGGGGAACCGCAAGCGCGCGAAGGCATACGCGGCCATCGCGCTGAAGGTGACCTGGCCAACGACCACCATCATGGACAGGATGATGGAATTGCGCAGCGCCAGGATAAAGTTGATCGCCTGTCCCGTGCCTCCCAGTGCGACGCCCTCCTGCGCAGAAATCAGACCCAGCACCCGTTTGAAGTTGATCAGGGTGGTCTGGACCGGCAGCAGCGACGCCGTGTTCTGGAAAAGCGCCTTAGGATAGGTCAGCGCAGTGCGCAGCATCCACCAGAATGGAAACAGGGTGATGCACAGTATCAGCACAAGGCTGGCCCATGCCAGGATTTTGCCCCAGGGGATAGGCCGGCGCTGGGTTTGAACAGACTGAGTTGGAGCGGTCATAACGATGACTCCTTCGTATCCCTTGATGCATGAGGACCGCAAATCGCCAGGTCGAGAATGCGGCCAGCCACCTCAGACGTCTGATTCTCCGGCGCGCATCAGGCGCATCTGCGCCATGCTGACGAAGATCAAGAGCAGGAACAGCACCATCGAGATTGCCGTGGCATAGCCCATGTTGAAACGCGTGAACGCCTGCTCATAGATGTACCAATTGAGCACTTTGGTCGCATTGACAGGGCCGCCCTTGGTGGTGATGGCGATCGTATCGAAAATCTGAAAGGAACCAATGACGGAAGTAACGGCGACGAAAACGAGCACCGGGCGCAAGAGCGGCACGGTGACCTTCCAGAACATCTGTAGTTCCGAGGCGCCATCAATCGAAGCCGCCTCATACACCGATCCCGGAATCGACTGAAGCCCGGCAAAGATCAATAGAGCCGTGTAGCCCACGTACTGCCAGATGTTGATCAACGCAATTGAGGGCATGGCCAGATCGGGCAGGTTTAAGAATGGGACGGTGGGCCCGCCCAGCGCACGGATGGCCGCATTGAGGATGCCGATGTTTGGGTCCATCAGCCACAGCCAAAGGAGGCCAACGACCACGCTCGGCATCAGCCAGGGGATGATCAGGATGGACCTGATGACCAGAGATTTGGTCAGGCGGGACATCATGACCGCGATAACCATCGCCAGGATCGTTTGCAGCGGGATGTTGAGCAGGACGTAGTAGGCCGTTACCTTAAGGGCTCGCCAGAAATTCGGGTCTTTGAGGAGATGCATGTAGTTGGCCAGGCCCACTGCCTTGGCTGGGGTTAGCAAATCCCAATCGGTGAAGCTAATGACAACTCCGCGAATCGCTGGCACCGCGTAGAAAGCAATGAAGCCGATCAGACTGGGCAGGATGAGGATCAACCCCCAGACCGTTTCACGCGTTCGCCATCGTCTCGTAGACCCAGCCTGAAGTGCGAGTTTTGGGATGCTGGATGATTGAACACTCATACGCTTTCTCCTCTGTGAGTTAGCCTCGCAAGATCTGATCGAGGGTATTCCGTAGAGTCGCGGGCAGTACTGGTTTGACAAGGTAGGCGGCTGCACCCAGGCTTATGCCGCGCCGGCGTTCATCTAGAACGCTGCACAGGATGATCGGTAATGGAGAGGTCTTTTGCAGGCGGCGTATGTCATCCAGCAAACGCCAACCCGTGCCATTCGCCAGGCCCGGCTCCAGGATGACAGCGCAGATATCTTCAGTGTGCAGGATCTGCAGCGCCTGAGCTCCATCCTGGCAGGTGAGCACCCGATAGTGCCGCCTCAACTCTCGTGCATAGAGTTCCTGCGTTACTGCATCTGCTTCAAGCAACAGGATCAACAACGGTGCGTCGAGCATATGCGACTATGCATTCTGATCATCAGGCGACGTAGTTTAAGGATGATAGGATTGTTCGACTCTCGGCGCGGGGCTGTCCAGTACAGAAGAGCAAGGATTTTGGAGAATTGTGAACAGTATCAGCGGGTGTGGCGCCGGAATGTGAGGGGGGTGCGGCCGGTCTCCTGATGGAAAACACGGGTGAAGTAGGCCGCGTCGTTGTAGCCGACCAAGTGGCCGATTTGGGTGATCGTCAGGTTAGTGACGCGCAGCAGTTCTTTGGCGCGCTCGATGCGGAAGCGCATCAGGTACTCCCACGGCGCAATGCCCAGATCGCGGCGGAAGATGCGCGTAAGGTAGCTTTCGCTCACAGCGATATGGGCCGCGATCTGGCCCCGTGACAGGCTTTCATCGGCGTGGTTGAGCCGGAGGTAGGCCACCGTCTGCCTTGTCAGGTCATTGACTTGGGACGGCAGGTCGGTCTCCCCGGGCAAGACGCTCGGCGGGGCTTCCATCGGTCGCTCGACGCGATTCTCGGGCTCGGGCAGCGGCAGGTAGATGTGAAATGCGGCGCCCGCGCCGGGCAGGCTCGAAAATGTGATTTTGCCGCCGTGCAGCTTGACCAACTCGTGGGTGACGCGCAGGCCAAGCCCCAGGCCTTCGGTGGGCCGTCGCATCCGTTCCGCGGTAAAGAAGGCGCGGAAGATATTCTGCTGTTGCTTCAGAGGGATGCCGCAGCCCGTGTCGTCAACCCACAGGTGCAGATAGGTGCGCGTGGGCAAGGCGCCCAGGGTGATGTGGCCGGCCTCGGTGAAGTTGTGTGCGTTGCTTAACAGATTGAGCAGGACTTGCCGCAGGCGCACAGGATCGGCATGTATCTCGGGCAGCGCTTCGGGCAGCTCCAAACGCCATTCGACTTCGGTGCGCGGCGTCAGGCTGCCCGCCATCCCGGCAAAGACATCCGTTAAGAACGCGTTGGTCGCGATCGGCTCCGGGACGATCTCCAAGTCGTTCGTCTCGGCGCGGGAGAGGTCCAACAGGTCATTGATGAGCCGGCTCAGGTGCTCGCCGCTTTGGTGGAGGTGGCGCAGGTCGCGCGCCAACTCCGGCGACAACTCGATACCGTAGGGATTGGGCGTAGCCAGGACCGCGCTGCTGTAGCCGTGGATGATGTTGAGCGGCATGCGCAGCTCGTGGCTGACATTGGCCAGCAGGCGATCCTTGAGCTGGCTGGCGCGGGCCGCGATCTCCTGTGCGGCGAGCGCTTCGCCGTACAACTCAGCGTTGCGCATCGCGACACCCAGCTGGTCGCCCAATACCTGCAAGCCAATCAGATCCAGGTGGCTATGCTGCGCGATGCGGTTGCTCTGCAGATCCAGCAGGCCAAGCACTTGGCGCCCGAAGCGGATGGGCAGGATAACACGGCAGCGGCAGTTGGGCAGCTTGGGGTCAGGGGGGAAACGCTGGCAGCGCTGCATGTCGGCGATGAAGGTAGGCTGGTTGCGCTGTAATGTCTCGCCCAGCAGGCCAGACTCGATCAGGGGGATGCGCAGACGGCTCGCCACCGGTTCGCCCGGCGCATCCAGGGTCAAGACCTGTTCGTCCTCTGCCCAGAGGTAGGCCAGGACCCTATCATACCCGTAGTTGGTGCGGATGATCTCCGTGATGTCTTGGCTGAGCTGCTGCCGGTCCAAGATCGTGCCGACCCGCTGGCTGATCGCCAGGCTGGTCTCCAGTTGTTTCAGCCGTTGCGCTTCCTGCTCGCGGCTGAAACCGACCAGTCGGCTGGGTACGGAAGCGGACGTGACCAGTTTCTCGGCCGCAGCCTCCGCAGCGTTTTCAAGGGTGACGAGGCGCGACTTGTAACTGAAGTTCGGCGGCAGCGGCTCACCGGCCGCAGCCTGAAGCGCAAACGCTATCAACTGGCGCCCAAGTTCCGCGGCCGGCGTCTCGACCGTGGCTGCCATCGTGCCGCCGATGATCGCGGCCAGCGCCAGGGGGTCGCCGTTGATGCCGACTACGATCGTGCTGTTTGTGGCCAGGCCGGCTGCGCGCGCGGCGTCGCGCCCCGCGAACGCCAACGGATCGGAGATGCCGAAGATGCTATCAAACGGGGCGGTGATTTCGCGCAGCGCCTCGCTTAACTTGTCATAGGCGGGCTGATACTTCCAGGGGGCGGGAATGTGGATTGCCTCGATATTGGGATAACGGTCGAAGACGCTTCGGCATCCGTCCAGGCGGCTTTCCCCTTTCTCAAAACCTTCGCACAGTCCACCGGCGATGAGAACGCGACCGTGACCGCCAAGCTGATCGACCAGGTAGGAGGCGCCCATGGCCGCGACATCGTAAAGGCTTCGTGGCGAGGTCGCGCGCGGGTGATGCAGATCGCTCTCCGTGGCGACGATCAGAGGTACTCCGGCGCCGAGGATCAGGTCGGCCAGGGCGATGTCTACCCCATGAACAATGAGCGCATCCAGGTTTTGCGCCAGCAGCTCTTCCAGGATGCCCACGCGTTCTTCGGAGGTGAGCGGGGTGAGATCGGATTCCAACAAGATCAGGGTGACGTCCAGTTGGCTGGCGCGCTGGTAGATTGCCTCACGTACGAGAACCCAGAAGGGGTCTCCTGGTGTCAGTTGCGCCCCGATGCGGTAAGTCTGCGTCATAGCGTATCTGCCTCTTCACCGCCACTGTCAGAGTGGATGTCGTGCAATCTATAGTAGCATAATCGGTCTCTTTCCGTCCAATGTGTAAGACTGCGAATGATGAAACCACGCGTTCTCAAGCCATCTCTCTTCGCCGGGATGTAGCCGAGGCGATCGACAGATTCCTGATGCTCAAGCCTGGTGGTGAAGAAGCAGGCAGGCGCTGCCGTCAACTGGCCGAAATGGGACAGAGAGAATCAACTTTGGCTGGGGCCGGCCTATGCCTACAACGATGCGACGCACACGCATGGCGTCACGCACCTGGCCGGGGTGCAGCAGTACCGGTATGATGCCAACGGCAACGCAACGCGGCGGATCAGTCCGGCCCACTCGTTACCCGTTTCTCATCATCCGCTCCCCGCAGCCCATCCAGCACATGCTGCAGATCCTCCGGCAGCGGCGCGCTGAACTCCACCTCTTGGCCGGTGCCGGGCAGCCGAAAACGCAAGCGGTACGCGTGTAGAAATTGGCGGGGGCAGGGCAAAAACGGCTTGCGTTTGCCGCCGTAGGTCGCATCTCCGACGAT
>JAPKMS010000178.1 GCA_026645775.1 Anaerolineae bacterium | reverse complement strand
AGCGATCATCCTGCGCCTGATGGGCGGTATGCCGCTGCAGGTGGCGGCGTGCGGCGGCGCCTACGTCCAGCCCAATATCGCGGACGTGACCGTCACAAACCTGCTGTTCGACAACGGCGTGCGCGCCCACATCCACGTCTCATGGCTGCACCCGTTCAAAGAGCAGCGCCTGGTAGTGATCGGCAGCCGCAAGATGGCGAGCTTCGATGACGTGGCGAAGCAGTTGGTGCTCTACGACCAACGCGTTGACGTGGAGCAGGGTCAGCCGGTGCCGGTGAAGGGCGAAGGCGAGATCGTGCCGTTTGCGGCCGACGAGCCGCTGCGCCAGGAATGCCGGGCGTTCCTGAACGCCATCACCACCCGCCGACAGCCGCTCACCGATGGCCGCAGCGGCCTGGCCGTGCTGAAGGTGCTCGGCGCCGCGCAGCGCTCGTTGATGCTAAACGGCGAGCCGGTGACGATACAAGGTTGAGGCTAAGGTTAAGGCTAAGGTTAAGGCTGAGGTATAATTACTGATCTTATGTCATTCTGAGCGACCGCATCCCGAGACCTGTGCAACAACACACGGAAGCGAAGAATCTCCCCTGGTTGGTAAAGATCCTTCGCTAGACAGGCATCGAAACGAGCCGCTCACTACAAACCCACTCAGGGTGATCCATCTGGAAAGAGGTATCCAGTGACTGACAAGACCTATTTCGTCCACCCCAGCGCCTACGTGGATGAGCCATGTCAAATCGGCGCGGGGACCAAGATCTGGCATTTCAGCCACGTGATGAAGAACGCCGTCATCGGCGAGCGGTGCAACCTGGGCCAGAACGTGCTGGTGTCCAACGACGTCGTGATCGGGAGCAACGTCAAAATCCAGAACAACGTGTCGGTCTACACCGGCGTGGAGCTGGAAGATGACGTCTTTTGCGGGCCGTCGTGCGTCTTCACCAACGTGATGAACCCGCGTTCGCAGATCAACCGGCACAGCCAATACCTGCGGACGCTGGTGCGCCGCGGTGCGACCATCGGCGCGAACGCGACCATCGTCTGCGGCGCGACCGTGGGCCGCTACGCGTTCATCGCCGCGGGCGCGGTGGTGCGCGGCGATGTGCCAGATTACGCGCTGATGATGGGCGTGCCGGCCCGCCAACGCGGCTGGATGAGCCGCCACGGCCATCGGCTGACGAACCCGGACGCCGACGGCATCCTGCGCTGCCCGGAGAGCGGCTGGCGCTACCAGGAAACCGCACCAGGCGTGATGCGCTGCCTGGACTGGCCGGAGGACGAGCCGTTACCGGTAGCCAGTCCTGCTTGATTGTCATTCTGAATGCTGTGTTTGGCTAGCGTTTGTCACGGCTTTGCCGTGAAGCCGAGTCCCTGACCTGGGTCGTACAACCGAGTTGGTCAGGCTGAAGCATCTCTGCCGGCGCAGACGAGATCCTTCGCTGGTTTTTCGCCGTGACTGGCTTTGAGTTGGCAACCCGCTCAGGATGACAGACCCAGGCTCAACGTTGAACCCAGGCTCAATGTGACTGACTTTACCTGAAAGGACTTTTATCACCATGTCTTACACCCAACCGATCCCCCTGTTGGATCTCAAGGCTCAGTACGCGCCGATCCGCGAGGAATGTCGCGCGGCCTTCGACCGCGTCGCGGACGCCCAATACTTCATCGGCGGCCCAGAGGTTGAGGGGCTGGAGAAAGAGGTCGCGGCGTACTCACAATGTCCCTTCGCCATCGGCGTCACCTCCGGCACCGACGCGCTGCTTGTGGCGCTGATGACCATCGGGGTCAAGCCC
The DNA here is from genome assembly GCA_026645775.1 of Anaerolineae bacterium. GTDB lineage: Bacteria > Chloroflexota > Anaerolineae > CG2-30-64-16 > CG2-30-64-16 > MO66. Next base: position 5,522 of record JAPKMS010000178.1, on the reverse strand, counting down.
GGCGACGAGATCATCACCACGCCCTACACCTTCTTCGCCACCGGTGGCTGCATCCACCGCCTGGGCGCAGTGCCGGTGTTCGTGGACATCGACCCGGCCAGCTACAACATCGACCCGGCCTTGATCGAGGCCGCGATCACGCCGAAGACGCGGGCGATCATGCCGGTGCACCTGTACGGCCAGATGGCCGACATGGACCCGATCATGGCGATCGCGGCGCGCCACAACCTGTACGTGATCGAAGACGCGGCGCAGGCCATCGGCTCGGAGTACCGAGGGCGGCGGGCCGGCTCCATCGGGCACTTCGGCTGCTTCAGCTTCTTCCCCTCGAAGAACCTGGGCGGCTTCGGCGACGGCGGCATGATCACGGCCAACGACCCCGCGCTGGCGCACCGGGCAAAGCTGCTGCGCAACCACGGCGCCGAGCCGAAGTACTACCACAAGCTCGTCGGCGGCAACTTCCGGCTGGACGCGCTCCAGGCCGCGATCCTGCGCATTAAGCTGCGCTACCTGGACGGCTGGACCGCCGGCCGCCAGCGGAATGCGGCGACCTACCGCCGGCTCTTTGCTCAGGCGGGCATCGCCGATATTGTCCTGCCGACCGAGGCGCCCGAGCGCCGGCACATCTACAACCAGTTCATCATCCGCACCACCCGGCGCGACGCGGTGATGGCCCGGTTGAAGGAGCACAAGATCGGGCACGAGATTTACTATCCCGTGCCGCTGCACCTGCAAGAATGCTTCGCCGACCTGGGCTACAAGCCGGGCAGCCTCCCGCACAGCGAACAGGCGGCCTTGCAAACGTTGGCGCTGCCCATCTACCCGGAATTAACCGAGGAAATGCAAGCCGCCATCGTCAGCGCGATTGCGGAAGCATACGCGTAAACCGCTGATCAAGACCAAACGGAACGCAGATCAACAAGGTGCACGCAGATCGGCTGAACAATATTGAAATCAAAACTGATCTGCGTCATCTGCGTACGATTCGTATCATGAAGATTGTCACCGTCGTCGGGGCGCGGCCGCAGTTTGTCAAAGCCGCGCCCGTCAGCAAAGCGCTCCGCCAGCGCCACGACGAAGTGCTCGTGCACACCGGTCAGCACTACGACCGGGAGATGTCCGATCTCTTCTTCGAGGAGATTTAAGATCCCGAGGCACGATTACAATCGTGCCGCAACGCATCGATGGGGGTGTGCTGTGGGGAGGCAAGGGGAGGCAAGAGGAATGATGCGCAAGTCTATTGCTTGGGTCCTGATCGTTTCACTGGCTTTTGTTGCGGTATTGGGCGTGACTCAAGTGCTTGCTGAGACGACCGACAAGGGGACAGGCGACAGCGACTCTTCGTCCACAACGTGCCAGTGGAGTTCTTTCACCTTTGGCGCTGATTCTTGGATAACATCTGCTCCAAGTGATTCCATATTGGCAGAATTCTCTTGGCAAAACAACGTCTATCCAGCTTTTGTCGCCACGCAGTATGGTTCCGGGAAGGCCGTTTTTGCCCCCGGATCAGCGTTCTCGCAGATTGACAATATCACATCCCCCCATAATGTGCGGCATGAGCTGTTCTTGAACTCCGTCAAATGGGTTACGCGCAACAAACGCCCCTCTCAAACGGTGCTTCTGGTGACCTATGGGCATTCCGAGTTGCTTACCTACCATCGCGGCGGTGGGGTCTGCTGTAGCAGTAACGTTGTGCAAGCCTTGGTAGGGGCGGGATACCCAGTTGTGGTTACGCCCGACATACCGGTTTCCTTGTCCGGATATGACGCCGTGATTATGCCAGGGGTGGGCTGGATCAACACGCCCGCCTATTCCACCCCCCCATTCTGGTGTGGTCTGTCTTGTCACGCGCCCACGGAGGAAGAAACTTCAACACTCTTGCGTTTTGTGGCAGGCGGCGGTGGGTTGGTGGCTTCGGTCGAATACGACAAGGGCGCAAATTGGATGAACCCAATTGGCGCACCGATGAACGTGACCTTTGACGTCATTGACCCGTCGGCCCAGCAAGGAACTCGAGTGATGGACCACCCAATCTTTTCGAGGGCTTGCAGGATGTTTTTGCCGATCATATTTGGTAAGCCTAAGTGCTAGCGCGAATTGGCAGCGTGTCACCCCCCTGTGGCCCGCTTAGGTTGGCCGCCGCGCCGGTCCACTTCGACGATGGGCACGCGGCGGAGAAGATCGTGCACGTGTTGGAAGCGGAATGGCCCCGCCGCCGGGGCGAGGTGCAGCATGGCTGAGCGAGGGGCCGTCGGGCTGGGTGCGCGGGTGCGCGGGCTGGCGCTGCGCGGCTACGGCCTCGCGCTCGACGTCCGGCTGGGGGTTGGGCGCTGGCTGTTCGGCATCGATTACGTCAACCGCTGGCTGCTCGCCAGTCCGTCGCGGGCACTGAGCCGCCACGTGCTGCGCCGGTTCGGCGGGCAGGTTGCGGCCACCGCTTCGGTGCCAACGCATCTGGTGATCGACAACGCGGTCAGCGGCGATTACCGAAACCTGCACCTGGGGCGCCTGGCTTACCTGGGCAAGGGCTGCTTCCTGGATCTGGTGGAGCCGATCGAAATCGAAGATGAGGCCTCCGTGTCGGGAGCCTGCATCCTGCTGACGCACGGGGATCCGGGCACAGGCCGCTTCATGGAGCAGACCTACTTCCCGCGCGAGACCGGCCCGATCCACATCGGCCGGTACGCCTGGATCGGTGCGGGCGCGGTGCTGCTGCCGGGCGTGCGGATCGGCGAGTGCAGCATGGTGGCCGCGGGTGCGGTGGTCACAGCCGACGTCGAGCCGTTCACGGTGGTGGCCGGGACGCCGGCGCGCGTCGTGCGGCGCCTCACGCCGACCGATTTGCCCGTGAAGGGACCGGCATGAGCCAGCGCGAGTTCACGGTCGCCCAGAACAGCGCGATCACCCTGGCGGCCCAGATGGCCAGCTACGCGCTCAACTTCGCGGCCGGCATCATCATTGCGCGGAGCCTGGGACCGGCCGGCAAGGGCACGCTGTCGCTGGTGGTGCTGTCGCACGTCCTGCTGCTCACGGTGAGCAACCTGGGCCTTGGCGCGGCCGGCTCGTTCATGATCGCCAAGCGCGGCTTCTCGCTGCGCCAGGTCAGCCGGCAGGGGGGCGTTGCAGCCTGGGTGCTGGGGCTTTGCACCTTCGGGCTCGCCGCCATCGCGGTCAATTTCCTGCCCGCCAGCGTGGTCAGCCCCGATCAGCGGATCTATGTCCTGTTGGCGGCCGGGCTGCTCCCGTTGGCGCTAACGACACAGTACTTCAACGGCGCGCTGCAAGGCGCGGGCCAGATCGTGTGGCTCAACGCGTTGACCCTGGCGCAGGCGCTCGTCAACGTGTCGGGGCTGGTGGTGTTTCTGCTGGTGCTGCGGATGGGCCTGCGCGGTGGGCTCAGCGCCTGGGCGATCACGGTCGTCACCACATCGCTGCTGACGATGGCCGTCACCGCCTGGCGGGCGCGCCGGCTGGCCGACCTGGCGGCCGCGTCCCCCCGGGGCTGGGACCACACGCTGGCTCGTGAGGCGCTCCGCTACGGCATCCGGGCGTACCCGGCGAGCGTGATCTCGTTTCTGAACCTGCGCTCCGATCAGTTTGTGTTGGGCTACCTGGCCGGCACGGCGAGCGTCGGCCAATACAGCGTCGCAGTGACCGTCGCCGAGCTATTGCTCTTCTTCCCGCGTGCGCTTTCCACCGCGCTGCTGCCGCGCATCACCCGGGCCGATCCCGACTCAGCCCGACACATGGCCGCTTCCGCCTGCCGCCACACCATCGGGGGCGCGCTGATCAGCGCCGCGGTGCTGATACCGGTCGGGCTGCTCATCCCGGTCGTGTTCGGCGAGGCGTATCGACCCTCGGTCATCCCATTCTTTGTGATGCTGCCGGGGCTGGCCGCGTTTGCGCTGGCGCCGGTGCTGTCGACGTACTTCAGCGGGCAGCTCGGCCGGCCCATCGTCTCATCGCTGTTCGCGGCGATGTCGTTGGGCGTGGATTTCGCCCTGGTGTGGGTGCTGATTCCGGCCCTGGGCGTGGTCGGGGCCGCGCTGGCGTCCACGCTGGCGTATTTGCTGACCGTCATCAGTATGATCGGCTATTTCCGCCGGTCCAGCGGGGTCAAGCTGCGCGAGATGCTGGCGATCCGAGCCGCCGATCTGGTGGCATACCGCACATTGCTCGACCCGCTGCTGCGGCTGTGGCAGAACATAAGGAGAACCGGATGAAAGTACTTGTCACCGGCGCCGGTGGGTTTATCGGCAGCCACCTGGTGGAACGATTGGTTCGCGAGGGTGCGGAGGTGGCCGCGTTCGTGCGCTACAACTCGCGCCAGGATCCGGGACTGTTGGCGCTGCTGCCGGATGACGTGCGTGCGGCCGTCGAGATCATCGCGGGCGACCTGCGTGACGCCGATGCGGTCGCCGGGGCCGCGCAAGGCCGCGAGCTGATCTTCCACCTGGGCGCGCTGATCGCCATCCCCTACTCCTACCTGCACCCGCGCGAGGTCGTGGAGACGAACGTCCTCGGCACGCTCAACGTGCTGATGGCGGCACGCGGCGGCGACGTGCATCGCGTGGTGCACACTTCGACCAGCGAGGTCTATGGAACGGCGCGCTACACGCCCATCGATGAGGCGCACCCGTTGCAGGGCCAGTCGCCCTACTCCGCCAGCAAGATCGGCGCGGATAAGCTTGTCGAGAGCTTCCACCGCGCCTACGGGTTGCCGGTCGTCACGGTGCGCCCCTTCAACACCTATGGTCCGCGCCAGTCGACCCGTGCCGTGATCCCGACGATTATCACCCAGGCGCTGACGGGCGACGTGATTCGGCTGGGCGACCTGGCCGCCACCCGCGACTTCACCTTCGTGGCCGACACGGTGGAGGGCTTCTGGCGGGCCGCGACCACGCCGGGCATCGAGGGCGCGGAGATCAACGTGGGCACCGATTCGGAGATCAGCATCGGCGACCTGGCGCGGCTGATCTGCCGGCTGATCGGCGCGGAGGCGCGCATCGAGGTCGATCCGCAGCGCTTGCGGCCGGCGGCCAGCGAGGTGCGCCAGCTTTGGGCCAGCCAGGCCCGGGCGCGGGAGCTGCTCGGCTGGGCGCCATCGACCCGGCTGGAAACTGGCCTGCCCCGCACCATCGACTGGTTCCGGGCCAATCTCGGTCGGTATCGCCCCGACCAATACGCGGTGTGAGGTGTGATATGAAGGCCGTGATCCTGGCAGGCGGCCGCGGCACGCGGCTACGCCCCTACACCACCGTCTTTCCCAAGCCGTTGATGCCCATCGACGACATGCCCATCCTCGAGGTCGTCATTCGTCAGCTCCAGCACGCGGGCATCACCGACATCGTGATGGCCGTCGGGCATCTGGCCGAGCTGCTGGAAGCGTACTTCGGCGACGGCAGCCGCTGGGGCGTCCACATCGCCTATTCGCGGGAAGCGCAGCCGCTGGGCACCGCCGGCCCGCTGACACTGATCTCCGGCCTGGATGAGACGTTCCTGGTGATGAACGGCGATGTGCT
>JAPKMS010000177.1 GCA_026645775.1 Anaerolineae bacterium | reverse complement strand
CGGTGGACGCGGGCGGGCGGTTCTTCACCAGCTTCAACCTGGTTCACGGCCGGGTGGGCCGGCTTGAGTTCGACTACGACGTCACGGTAGGCGAACGCGGCGTGGCCGAGTTGTCCACCAAGGCCTACGGTCAGGCCGACGACTATCTTCAAGTGAACGAGACGTTGCACCTGAACGGTGAGGGCGCGCGCGGGCTGACCAAAACGCGCATCGCGGTGCGGGATAGGGCAACCAGCGAGGTGAATACCATGGCCGAGGGCAATGCGGCGGCCGCGCGCGGGCACATGGACTGCACCGAGATCGTGCGGGGCAACGCCGTTGCGCGCAACACCCCGATCGTGGTGGTGCGCAACGACCGCGCGCAGGTCACCCATGAGGCGTCCATCGGCGCGGTCAACCACCGGGAGCTGGAGACGCTGATGGCGCACGGCCTGGATGAAGAGACCGCCGTGGATGTGATCATCCGCGGCATGCTGCAGGAGGGGTGAGCCGTGAGTGAGCTAACCGAGGGGGCTGTGCTTGAGGCCCTGCGGCAAGTGACCGACCCGGAGTTGGGCGCGGATTTGGTGGCCCTGGGTATGGTGAAGCGGATTTGCATCATCGGCGACCTGGTCAGCGTCGACCTCGTCCTGACCACGCCGGACTGTCCCATGGCGAACTGGATCGAGTACCAAGCGCGGCAAGCGGTGGGCAAACTGCCCGGCGTTGCCGGAGTGCGGATCGATGTGCTGGATGAGCCATACCAGCCCCCGGGCGCAAGGGATGACCTGCAATCCTGGGTCGATGCTGCCTGGGGCCGTCGTTAGCGATCAGGCACAGGCACCGCAGATTTCAGTGTGCGATCAGTTTAAGAGCACCTCAATGAGGTATGGGGGATCATGGCAACGGATGATGGCCCCTTGGTAGGGGCAATCGCCCTGACGCGGACTCTGCCCTGTTTGGCGGAACCCGGCAAGTTCATTGTCATCGGTGAGACCGATGCCGCGATTGACGGTGTGCTGCCGCTGCTCAACGCGATTCTGCCCAACGTCGTCAGCTATCATCCCTTCAGCGGCGTGATGACCCTCCGCCGGCGGCCCGGACTGATCACGCTCTATCCGGACCAGGTCATGATCACCCAGGTGGCAGACGTTCACGAGGGGCTGGCCCTGCTGGCCTCGATGCGCGATCTGCTCAATCAGACCTGGGCACGGCGGGATGAGATCCAGCCGAGGGCTGAGGGGCGCCGTGTGCCGCGGCCGCTGGACGTGTATGAGTTGCTGCCCCGCACCAACTGCCGGGCGTGCGGCGAGGCCACCTGCATGGCGTTTGCTTTCGGCCTGCTGGAGAGCCGCCATCAACCGGAGGAATGCCCGGCGCTGGCTGATCCGGCATTTGCGGCGCAGCACCAAGCTCTGCACGAGATGCTGCCGCCGGAAGAGGGCAAAGAGGCGCCGGCCATTAACCTGCAAGCCTTATAGGCGCCAAGACGCTCTTGGTAAGCCTGACGCCAAAAGAGATGAAGATGCACAAGGTTCTCTTTCTCTGCACCGGCAACTCCTGCCGGTCACAGATGGCGGAAGCCATCGTCAATGCTCAACTGGGCGACGCGTGGACGGCGTACAGCGCGGGCACGCAGCCAGCCGGTTACGTGCATCCGCGGGCGCTCCAGGTCTTGCGTGAGATTGGAATCGACCACCAAGGCCATTCCAAATCTGCCGACGAGTTTCGCCAGATGTCGCTTGACCTGGTGGTGACCGTCTGCGATTCGGCTGCGGAGGAGTGTCCCATCTGGCTGGGAAAGGGGAAGCGCGTTCATCACAGTTTCCCCGACCCTGCCAAATCCGAGGGGACTGATGAGGAAGTCACGAACGCTTTTCGCGCAGTGCGCGATGCCATCGCGGCGCAGATTCCGACGCTGCTTTGCCGATGGCAACCGGAAACGGATCTGTCGCTGTTCCCGTCAGTGCAGACGCAAGCCAACAACGTTCTGTGAAATCGGTAAACACATGCCAGGGGCGAAAGGGGGAGTCTGTGTTCGATTCTACCGCGATTCTCTTCACCAGTTTCGGCCTGGGCCAGGGTCCAGCCGAGCTTCAGCAAACACTGGCCGGCAGGTTTCTGGTGCTGCTCGGGGAGGCCGATGTGCTCCCCCGCAGATTGCTGTTCTACACGGAAGGCGTGCGGCTGGTCTGCGAGGGCTCGCCGGTCCTGGAGCAACTCGAGGCCTTCGAGACCAGGGGAGTCGAGCTGATCATCTGCTCAACCTGCCTGGACTACTATGGCCTATCCGAAAAAGTACGTGTCGGGATAGTTGGCGGCATGCCCGATATCATTCAGGCCCTGGCGTACGCGCAGAAGGTCATAAGCGTGTGAACAATGAACTGCGGGCTGCGCCTGGCAAGGGAATCCGACCTGCGGGCCCGGCATCGCTAACCACCATCGCTCCACACACCAATCCCACAGCTTCTTCACAACTTCGCGATACGCTTGCGCGAGGATGATTCCTGGGCCATAATAAGACCCGGAGGTAGAATAATGGGCGGGAAAATCCTGGTAGTGGACGATGAAGCGAAGATCGTCAAGCTGGTGCGCTCGTACCTGGAGCAAGCCGGTTTTGCGGTGGTGGAGGCCGGCGACGGCCAGACGGCGCTGATTCAGGCGCGGCGCGAGAAACCCGACCTGGTGGTGCTTGATCTGGGTCTGCCCGGCATCGACGGCCTTGAGGTCGCACGCAACCTGCGCCGCGAGCGCGAGACGCCGATCATCATGCTCACCGCACGCATCGAAGATACCGATAAGATCGTTGGGCTGGAGCTGGGCGCCGACGATTACATGACCAAGCCCTTTAACCCGCGCGAGCTGGTGGCCCGCATCCGCGCTGTGCTGCGCCGAACCTCTGGTGCGACGGCCCCGGCCCCGGAAATCTTGCGCGCCGGCCAACTTGTGGTGGACCTCGCCGGACACCAGGCCACGCTCGCCGGCCGGCCGTTGGACCTGACGCCGACGGAGTTTGACCTGTTGGCAGTGCTGCTTCAAACCCCCGGTCGTGTCTTCACCCGGCTGGAACTGCTGGATCGGGTGCAAGGCGATGCGTACGAGGGGTACGAGCGCACCATCGATGCCCACGTCAAGAACCTGCGCGCCAAGCTGGGTGATGATCCCCGTCACCCGCACTATATCGAGACAGTGTTCGGGGTGGGGTACAAGCTGGGAGCCGGGCTGTGAACCGCCTGTGGGTCAAGCTGACCCTGGCCTTTCTGGCAGTTGTGCTGGCGGCCATCGGCGTAGTCGCCGCGATTTCGCTGCGCACCACCGGTGAGCAGTTTCGCCAGTACGTGGTCGCCAGCGGCATGATGGACCAGTCAGCTTGGGCGGAGGCGCTGACCGACTATTATGCGACGCACAACGGGTGGGATGGCGTGTCCGAACTGCTGGCCCAGCTCAGCCCCGGCGCCGGCATGGGCCGCGGGCGGGGCGCGATGACAGCGGCCGGAGCGAACCTCGCGGTGGCTGGCGCCGATGGCCGCGTAGTTGCCAGCAAGACGGGCGAGTTGGTCGGCGAAGTGCTCCCGGATGATGTGTTGGCGCAGGGCCTGCGCATGACCTTGAACGGTCAGCCGATTGGAACGCTCCTGAACGTGCGGTCGGCCGAGGTCGTCCTCGATGCGTCGGGGCAGGCTTTTCTGAGCCAGGTGCGGCTCTCGTTGATTTGGGCTGCGGTGCTGGCTGCGCTCCTGGCGCTAGTTCTTGGCGTCTTGTTCAGCCGCCTGCTGACCGCGCCCCTGGCGCGCTTGACGCGGGCCGCACAAGCCGTCACCGGTGGCGATCTGTCGCAGCGTGTCGCAGTTGCCGCGGGCGACAAAGATGAGATCGGCGCCCTGGGGGATGCTTTCAACGAAATGACTGCCAGCCTGGCGGAAGCTGAAACGTTGCGCAAAAACCTGGTCGCCGATGTGTCCCACGAGCTGCGCACCCCGCTCTCCATCGTCCAGGGCAACCTGCAGGCGATCCTCGACGGCGTGTATCCGCTGGAGATGGCGCAGGTTGCCAGCCTGTACGAGGAGACCCGCCTGCTGACCCACCTGGTGGATGACCTGCACGACCTGGCCCTGGCGGACGCCGGACAGTTGCGCCTCGAACGCGCGCCGGTGGACCTGGTCAGCCTGGCCCGGGCTGCGGTGGGTCAATTTGGCCCGGCCGCAGAGGCAGCCGGCATTGAGTTGGCGCTTGAGACCGGCGAGGCGCCGCCGGTGATCGCGGGGGACGCCGATCGCTTGGCCCAAGTGCTGCGCAACCTGTTGAGCAACGCCCTGCGCCACACCCAGGCCGGCGGTCGGGTGACCGTGCGCGTGGCCCGCTCCGGCGAGCAAGTCCAGGTTCAGGTCGCCGATACCGGCTCGGGCATCGCGCCAGAGGATCTGCCGCACGTCTTTGACCGGTTCTACCGGGGCGAGAAGGGCCGGAGCCGGCGCGGCGGGGGTGCCGGGCTGGGCTTGGCCATCGCGCGCCAATTGGTCGTGGCTCACGGCGGACAGATCACTGCCGCCAGCCAACCGGGCCAGGGGACGACCTTCACTCTCGCGCTTCCCATCGCGCCAGAGTGACACAAGGGGGTGATGATGGTTGAACCGGTCAGCGGGGTGATCCTGGCGGGGGGCGCCAGCCGGCGCATGGGCCGTGACAAGGCGCTGCTCGATCTGGGAGGGCGCCCCCTCATCGCTGTCGTCGCCGAGCGGTTGCGCATCGTGGCCGACGAGGTGATCATCTGCGCCAACCAGGTCGAGCGTTACGCGCCTTTTGCCGACCGCTGTGTGCCGGATGTCTATCCCGGCGTCGGCACGCTGGGCGGGCTGCATGCCGGCCTGGCCGCGGCCGCGCACGAGTTCGCTATCGTGGTGGGCTGCGACATGCCGTTTATCCGGCCGGCGGTCCTTTCCTGGTTCGTGGCAGCCGCGGCCAACAGCGATGCGGCCATCCTGAGACATGGTGATGGCGGGGTGGAGCCGCTCCATGCGATCTACCGTCGGAGTTGCTTGCCGGCCATCGAAGCCGCCATCGCGGCCGGTGCGCGCCGCGCCGATGCTTTTCACGCGGGCCTGCGCGTGCGCTACATCTCGCCGGACGAGCTTGTGTCGCTGGATCCCGACCTGTGGTCCTTTCGGAATTTGAACACCCCGGAGGAATGGTGCGCCGCGCAGAGCGATCTGGGGGCGGGGTGATGGCCCTTTGAGGCTGCTGTCAGCTCACGTTGGCGCGGCTGATGGCGGCCAGCGGTAACGCCTCGACCGTCGCCCCGCGATACCCGGTCAGCGTGGTCGCCATGCACAGGGCATTGTAGATCGCCTCTTCGGTTGCCTCGATGGTGGCCTCGAACAAGGGCGACAACGCGGCGTTCGGCAGCTCGGTCACGGTTGCGAGTTGGGTTCGTCGTGCAAGCGTGCGCCGCACCTCTTCTGCAGTGGAGAACGCCAGCGCATAATCGCCTGAACCATCCGACATCGCCGCGCCGGTACGGGCCAGTCCGGCCAACGCACGGCGCGCCAGGCGAGTCAGATTGCGATCGGAGAGCGGTGCGTCGGTGGCGATCACGATCATAATCGAGCCATCCGCGTCCCCCGTCGCCACGATATCCCGCAAGTAGGTGCGCTCCAACGCCCGGCCAACCGGCGCGCCCCCCATTTGGAGCACGCCGCCGAAGTTGGCCTGCACCAGGACGCCCACCGTGTAACCTGCCAGCGCCGCGGGCAGCCGGCGCGAGCTCGTGCCGATGCCGCCCTTCCAGCCGAACGCCACCGTGCCCGTGCCTGCGCCGACACACCCTTCCAAAACCGGCCCGCCCTGCGCCGCCGCGAGTGCGTTGAAGACGTGCTGCGGGGTGATACTGCGGCGCCGGATGTCGTTCAGCCGGCTGTCATTGGTCTCCCCGACCACGGGATTGACCGAAACCGCCCCTTCGTTGTCCGGCTGGTCCAGCGTCCAGGCGATGAGCGCCTCGGCGGCCTGGGGCACGGCCAGGGTGTTTGTGAGCACGATCGGCGTCTCGATTTCACCCAACTCCACCACCTGCGTGCTGCCCATCAACTTGCCGAAACCGTTGCCCACCGCCAGGCCGGCCGGCGCCCGGTCCTGGTAGAGGTTGCCGCCATGCGGCAGGATCGCGGTGACGCCGGTGCGGACCGCGTCCCCTTCAATCAGGGTAATCTGGCCGACGCGCACGCCCGCCACATCGGTGATGGCGTTGAGCGGGCCGGGCGGCAGGATGCCGGGCGCGAGCCCCAGGGCGCGGGCCCGGCAGCGAGCGGTCGCGGAGTGATCCAAGGCTACCTGGCTCCTTCCGTCGGATCGGTCCGCAGCGCATCCATCACCGCTACCGCCGCGATGTCCACGATGTCCCGAACATCGTCACCGGTCTGCAGCACGTGCACCGGTGCGCCCATGCCGAGCAGGATCGGGCCGATGGCCTCGGCGTTGCCCAGCCGCGCCAACAGCTTGTAGGCCGTGTTGGCAGCGTCCAGCGAGGGGAAGACCAGCACGTTGGCATCCCGCACCTGGCTGAACGGGAAGCGCTCCTCAACGATCTCCGGCACCACCGCGGTGTCGGCTTGCATCTCGCCGTCCACCGGCAGGCCGGGACAGCGCTCCCGGATCAGCTCGGCGGCCCGGCGCATCTTCTCGGAGCTAGGATGCCGGGTGCTGCCGAAGTTGGAGAAGGAGAGCAGCGCCACGCGGGGCTCAATCTCGAGCCGCCGCGCGAAGTCGGCCGCCAGGCAGGCGATATCGGCCAGGTCTTCGGCTGTCGGCTCGATGTTGACCGTGGTATCCGTGAAGATGTAGGGCCGGTCGTTCACGATCATGATGTACACGCCGGCTACCAGGCGCGAGCCGGGCCGGGTGTGATGGATCTGCAACGCGGGCCGGATGACGTCCGGGTACTGGTGCACCAGGCCAGAAAGCGCGGCGTCCGCATCGCCCAGCTTCACCATCATCGGCGCCAGGACATTCGGGTGGCGTATCAGCCGGCGGGCATCCTGCAGCGACACCCCTTTGCGGTCGCGCAGCGCGTGGTAGGCCTGCGCGTACGCCTCGCGGCGGTCGAAGGCTTCCGGATCCACCACGTCGACGCAGCATTCCAGCCCCAGCCGCGCCAGCTCACGGGTGATCACCTCAGGTCGGCCCAGCAAGATCGGCGATGCGATCTTTTCCTGCACCAACTGCACCGCAGCGCGCAGGATTTTCGGTTCCTCGCCCTCGGCGAACACGACGCGCTTGGCGCCGCCCGAGCGTCGTGCGCTGCGCATGATGAAGTGCCGCACCTGCTCGCCCCGGCCCAGCCGAATCGCCAACTGCTCGCGGTACTCGTCCAGATTGAGCTGCAGCCGCGCCACGCCGGTAGCCATGGCTGCGCCCGCTACGGCCGGCGCGACCCACTGGATGAGCCGCGGGTCGACCGGCTTCGGCACGATGTAGTCGGGACCGAAACGCAAGTTCTCCAGATCGTAGGCGCGCAGCACGCTGTCGGGGACGTCCTCGCGCGTCAGCGCGGCCAGGGCATGTGCGGCTGCGATCTTCATCTCCTCGTTGATGGTCCGAGCGCGGACGTCCAACGCGCCGCGGAAGATAAACGGGAAGCCGAGCACGTTGTTGATCTGGTTGGGGTAGTCCGAGCGACCGGTGGCGATGAGCGCGTCCGGCCGAGCCTCGCGGGCCACCTCGTAGCGGATCTCCGGGTCGGGGTTCGCCATGGCGAAGATCAGGGGCCGCTCGGCCATCGTCTTCACCATCTCCGGCTTCAGCACGTCGGCGGCTGACAGGCCGTAGAAGACGTCGGCCCCGCGCACGGCGTCCGCCAGCGTCCGGGCGTCGGTGTCTGCGGCGAAGCGCTCCTTGTACTTGTTCATGCTCTCCGTGCGGCCGCGGTAGATCACCCCGCGCGAATCCACCAGCAGGATGTGCTCGCGGCGCACGCCCAGGCGCACCATCAGCTCCGAGCACGAGATCGCGGCCGCGCCCGCGCCCGAAACGCAGACGCGAATCTCATCGATGCGCTTGCCCGTCAGCTCCAGCGCGTTGAGCAGCCCCGCGCCCGAGATGATGGCCGTGCCGTGCTGGTCATCGTGGAACACCGGGATGTCCAGGGCCGCGCGCAGCGTCTGCTCGATCTCGAAGCACTCCGGCGCCTTGATGTCCTCCAGGTTGATGCCGCCGAAGGTGGGCGCGATGGCCTTCACCGTCTGGATCACGATCTCGGGGTCGTGCGTGTCGAGCTCGATGTCGAACACATCGATGTCCGCGAACTTCTTAAACAGGACCGCCTTGCCCTCCATCACCGGCTTAGCGGCCAGTGCGCCGCGGTCGCCCAGGCCCAGGATGGCGGTGCCGTTGGTGACCACGGCGACCAGGTTGCCCTTGGCGGTGTAGTCGTAGGCCAGGTCGGGCTGGCGGGCAATCTCCAGCACGGGCACGGCCACGCCGGGCGTGTACGCCAGTCCCAGGTCATACTGGGTCGCCATCGGTTTGGTGGGCACGACGGCCAGCTTGCCGGGTCTGCCGTTCAGATGGTGATAGGCGAGAGCATCTTCGGGAGTGATTTTGCGCATGGGTGCACCTCAAGGGATTTGGGGGAAGATTTGCAGCACACAAGGAGCTGACCGGGTTGGATCATAAGTCCAAACCAGTGCCAAGTCAAACCGCGGCGACGGGATGGGTCCTACGATTGCCGTCCCTGTGGCACGGCGTGATACAATGCAGGGGCTCTTTTCGTGCCGCGTGCAATATTGCGTCAGATAGGCTTGTGGGACAGGTTGCCAACCTGTCCCACAAGCGTGT
>JAPKMS010000176.1 GCA_026645775.1 Anaerolineae bacterium | reverse complement strand
TGTCAGAACCGAACAGGGAAATGTCTATTTCTGCAGCGGCGGCGACTGGCGCGACTCGTGCGGCAAGGTGACGCCGGGCGAGGTCCCGGTAACCAAGGTGCATGTGCAATGGCTCACCTGTGGGGACACCTTTCCGGAGATCCCGGCGCCGCCCGGCGTTGTGGTCGATGCCCTCGCGGTCGGCCGGTGCGCTGAGGCTGCCACCTACGCCAAAGTCGTGATCCTGGACGACGGCACGATCTGGCAGTGGCGCCGCACCTCCTCGTGGGTCCGGCCCTTTGCGCTCGGCACATCCGTCATCCTCGGCCTACTTCTTGGCTGGGTTGGTGGGAAGTTCATCCTCAAGTTGGCGCGGGCCCTTCAATAACGCACGGGTTAGTCAGCGCGCCGATCCCATCGATCTCCACCGTCACCTCATCGCCAGCGCGCAGGAAACGCGGGGGCGTCCGATACTGCCCCACGCCGGGCGGTGTGCCGGTGAGGATCACGTCGCCAGGGAGCAGGGTGAACGCGCGGGAAAGGAACTCGATCAGCGCCGGGATGCGGAAGATGAGTTGATCGGTGTTGGAAGATTGCATCACCTCGCCGTTGACGATGCAGCGGATCGGCAGGGTGTGCGGATCGGGTATCTCGTCCGCGGTGACGACCCACGGCCCCAGCGGGCAAAAGGTGTCCAACGATTTGCCGCGCACCCACTGGCCGTCGCCCTGCTGGATGTCGCGGGCCGTGACGTCGTTGGCCGCAGTGTAGCCGAAGATGTAGCCAGACGCCTCCTCCGCCCGCACCCGCCGCGCCGTGCGGCCGATCACCACAGCCAGCTCCGCCTCCCAGTCGATCTTGTCCGACAGGGCCGGATCCCAGCAGATCGCGTCGCCGGGCCCGATGACCGCGGTGGGGAACTTGGCAAAGAGCACCGGGCGCTCGGGCGGCTTCCGGCCCCCCTCCAGGACGTGATCCAGGTAGTTCAGGCCAATCGCCATGATCTTGGACGGCTGCACCGGCGCTGCAAGCCGCAAGCCGGCCAGCGGCCGAGTGAACGCGGCCACATCAGCGGATGCCAGATCGGCGGCGAGCCGCGTCCAGACCGCCGGGCCGGCCTCGATCAAATCACGCAGGGTGCCGATGGCTGCCGGACGCCCCGTGACGGCCTGCTGTGCCGCGGCCAGATCCACCACGCCATCGCCCGCAGACGTCAGCGCGCCCAGGCGCGGGCCACCCTCGTCGACAAAAGTTAGGAATCGCATCACGCCTCCTGATGAAAGGGGCTACAGGGAATCTTCGCTCACAAAGAACAGCTTGCGCCGCACGATCCGCCGCGGCGCGGCCTCGAAGCCCAGCTCGGCTAGCAGCTCATCGGGGCGGCCGGTGGCGCCGGGCTCAGCGCGCATCTCGACCTCGAACGCCTGGCCGAACGCCGTGGGGCCGACGTAGGTCAAGCTCCGCACCAAGGGCCGCAGATCATAACGCGACACCTCTTTGCCCTTGCGCCGCTCGCGCAGCGCCTCAGCCCGCGCCAGGAAGGCGGCCAGCCGCTCTTCGAACGCGGCCGGCGGCTCATCGGTCTCCACCTCGGCCCAATACGCCGCGCCGCAGACAGTCGCCTGAAGCGAGGTCAGCTCGCGCGCGACCGGCTCGGCGCGCAGCGGACGGATGCCCGGCGGCAGCGCGGCGGATAACCGGGCCAAGAACTCGGCCGAGTCCAGCGCCTCGTTGAGAAAGACGTCGGCAATTTCGGCCTCGCCGGTAAAGCCCACCGGCAGCGCAGCCGCAAAGTGGAGCCGCGCCTGGGGGTTGAAGCCCTGGCTGTAGGCCAGCGGCAGCCGCGCCCGGCGGATGGCCCGCTCCCAGGCGCGGTGCATATCGAGGTGGCCGACATATTTCACCGTGTCGGCGGTCGAAAAAGTAACGCGCATGCGTTGGGCGTAGGTTTCATTCATCGGTGTTGCTCGTAGTGTGTATTTGTCATCCGCCATTCACCATTCGTCATTTCTCAGTGTCCCCGCTCCGTTGCGCCACGCGTGGGCCGCCGGCGGCTGCCAGCTCAGGGCTCATATCCTCGTTGAAATAGAGCGGGACGGGGCGCGCATCCACGGGCTGACGGCTCTTGCCGCTGCCCAGCGG
>JAPKMS010000175.1 GCA_026645775.1 Anaerolineae bacterium | reverse complement strand
CTCTTGCACCTGGGCCTGTAACCTGGCGTTTTCCATCTCGGCCGCGGTTAGTTGCGTCTGCAAATCCGCGGCCTGGGTTTGGAGCAGGCTCACCTGCGTGCGCAGCGCGGTCAATTGCGTGTCGTCCACCGGCTGCGGGGCCGGCGTGACCGGTCCCACCGGGACCGCCGCGCGCACGCGCTCCAAGAGCTGGTCCTTCCAGCGCTGGCCCTGCAGCCATTGCAGCCCGGGCGAGCGCGTGACGATGAATTCACTCACCCCGCGCAGGGCGCTCTCGGCCAGGTTGTACTGGCTCAGCAGCCAGGCGCAGAGCTGGGCCAGCGCCGCCATCTGCGCTTCGCTGGGCGTCGTTTCATCGAAATTGCCCGCCACGTAGATGTTGACGCCGTTGAAGATCCAGGCTTGGTCGCGGGTCACCACCTCATCGATGGGGTTGGTCTGCTGGATGCTGCCGTCGGCGGTGATATAGTACTGGCTGACGATGCCCGGCCACTTGGCGCGTTGGGCCTGTGCCACGCGCTGGGCGGTGACCTCGGGCCGCACGCCGGTGTGATTGATCACGACGAACTGGATGTCGGCCACAGTCCGCTTGACGAAGCCCGCCGCGTCGCGCGGCAGTTGCGCCGTGATATCGGCGAGATCGGGCGCCAGGCTCCCGCCGATGCCGGACGTGAGCTGGGTGATCCTCTTTTCCAGCATGCCGATCTTACCGTTGAGCGTGGTGATCTGCTGGCGCAGGGCGATGGCCTCTTGCCCCGTCAGGCGCAGCCGGATAGCGCCCTGGTACTCTTCCATGCTCAGCCGCTGCCAGTCCTGCGTCTTCAGGTTGCTGTCGGTCGCGATGTACTCCTCGCTGATGGGGTAACCAGTGACCTCCAGCCCATATTTGCGGTAGAACGCGGCAAACAACCCCTTGGCAGTCTTGCCTGTCGGATCGAATTTGATCGGCGTGGTGTCGACCGCCACCGGCGTCTCCACCTGCGGCCCAGTCGGCTCGACGACCGGGGTGGTGACTTCGGTCTTCGGCTTCTCCGGTTGGATCACGGTCCCGGGCTTGGCCTGGAGCGCGGTTTCCCAGTTATAGCGGTGCTGCATCGCCTGCCTAAAGTCGTCGATCACCCCGGCGCGACCATCGATGGCCCACTTATCCACCTTGGACCAGCGGTAAAGGATCACCGCCCGGATAACCTGGTTGCCGGGTTGTTTGTTCCACCAGTCGATCTCGCCATAGGCGCGCTGCACCCATCCGTTGTTGGTGTTGACCCACGCGTCATCTTGGTCGGTCTCGGTGAGGTACACGGGCAGCGAACGCATGCTGCGCGGGATCGCGTTCATAAAGTCCTGGTAGGTGCGGAAGTTATACTGCCGCTTTTGGAACGGCGGGTTCATGAACGCGTCGGAGTAGACCAGTTTAGGATCGGAGCCGTGGGTGTAGGCGTGGATGGCGATCCCATCACACTTATCAGGGCTCAGCAGTTTGAGCACGTCCTCAAAATATTGGATCCAGTCGCCGTTGAGGTTGCCGTCGTAGGGGGTCTGGTTATTCCAGGGCGCGACCGCGCCGACCACGATCTGATCCTGTGCATGGCCGGGCACGGCCCGGATCGCCTCGCGGCAGCGGCGGAAACAATTCACATAGAGTCCTGGCAGGATGACCTCGCCGGCCTGGGCCAGCCGCGGCGGGTTCTGGCTGCGATCGTATTGTACGCCGGGCCGCTCCACCGGGATGTTCATCTCGTTGCCGATGATCCAGATATGGCAGCCGGAGGAGGTGCGGACAAAGTTGGCGCACCGGCTCGCAAATTCGGCGTAGCGATTGGAGTAGGGGATGGTGCCGTTCGGCTCATAGCCGTTGTTCAGGCGCACCATGATGCCGAACCCCTGGTCAGCCCACTGGCTGTAATTGCGGCCGCCCTGGTCGTTGGGATCGTTGCCCAGGGCTTCGGTGAACAGGATCCAGCCGTAGGTTCCGCGCTCGGCCATAACCTGCTCGCCGCCCTGGTCGTGCAGGCCATAGAGATAGGGGGAATCGTTCAACGGTCGGGCCATCACACCCTCCATGAATAGCAGCACTTACTAGACGCCGATTATACACCGAGATGCGTCGCTTGTCTATCGGTGCAAACGGCGCGCGAAAAATCCAGCCACTTTGCACGATACCGCCGCTTGACGGTATAATGCCGGTGTGCAAGCGAGTGAGTCCGCACAGGGAGGCGTTTTTCGTGGATATCGATTGGTTTGGTCAATCCTGTTTTCGCCTGCGTGAAGGCAATTTTATCATCATCACCGATCCGTACGACAAGAGCATCGGTTACAACCTGCCGCGGCTGCGCGCCGATATCGTCACGATCAGCCATGACGCGCCCGGGCATGCCAACGCCGCGGCCATCAAGGGGGATCCCAAGGTGCTCATGCGGCCGGGCGAGTATGAAGTCAAAGGCGTATTCCTCACCGGCATCCAGACGTGGCGCGGGGCCGGGGTCGCAGGTGAAGCCAAAGAGGAGAACACGGTTTTCGTCTTTGAGTTCGGCGAGCTGACCGTGTGTCACCTGGGCGACCTTGCCCGCGTGATGACGCAGGCGCAGGTCGAGTCGATGCCTAGCGTGGACATCTTGCTGGTGCCGGTGGGCGGCGGCGGCGCGTTGGATGCCGACAAGGCCGCCGAGGTCATCAGCCAGCTTGAGCCGAGCATCGTCATCCCCATGCACTACCGCACCGACGCGGTGACGTTGAAGCTCGATCCGCTGAGCAAATTCCTGAAGGAGATGGGCGTGACCGAGCAAGCGCCGCAGGAGTCGCTGCGGGTGACGAAATCGACTTTGCCGCAGGAAACGCAGGTGGTGGTGCTGGAGTGCAAGCAAGGATAGACGATCTACCGGGAGGGGCGAAGATGCAAGGGGTGCGGGCGTGGGTGTTGGGGGTGAGCCTGGTGGCCGTGATCTGCCTGGCGGCCGCGTGCGGAGGGGGCGCGACTGTGACGCCGGCCAGCGTGGGGACGTTGCCCACCGCCCAGGCCGCGCTGGATGCCGGGGATCTGGCCGCGGCTGAACAGGGCTTCCGGGCCGCGGTCGCCGGCGATCCTAAATCCGCACAGGCGCAGTTCGGGCTGGGCAACGTTCTGGTGCGGCAGGGCAAGCTGGCCGACGCGGCGACGGCCTACACAGCCGCGCTGGCGCTCGACCCGAAGCTGGCCGCGGCGCATGCGAATCTTGGCGTCGTCTACTATCAGCAGGGCCAGTTAGCCCAGGCCGCGGCCTCGTTCAAAGCCGCGTTGGCGATCACGCCCGACGACGCGCAGACCACTTATCTGTTGGCTGCGGTGCGGATTCAGGAGAACAACCTGGCCGAGGCGGAGCCGCTCCTCGTCAAGGCCCGCGCCCTCGACCCCGAGCTGCCTGAGGTCTACTACGGCCTGGGCGTGCTGTATAAGCTCAAGGGCCAGAAGGCCGACGCCATCGCGGCGTTCGAGAAATTCCTGGCGATCGGCCCCGGCCAGGACCCGCAGGCGATGGATTATGCCCGGAGTGAGCTGAACGCGCTGAAGGGGCAGTAGGCGCGTTTTCAGAGCGATCCACAAGACACACGTAGGGCTACAAGAGCCTTTTCGTGTGTCTTTTTTATCTGCGCCGATCAACCTCCTCAGTGCGGGCCCGGTGAGCGCCGTCGGCAGATTGCCAGCGCCGCCAACCCACTGCCCAGCAGCAGCCAGCTCGCTGGCTCGGGGACGTCGGCGGGGGAGGGGGTGGGCGGCGGCGGATCCCAAGACTGTGAGCTGGTGCTGCGACGGGAAGGTGAGATAGACAGGGGTAATGTGATCCATCTGGACATGCGAAGGGGCCGCGAGTGGCCCTTGTCGTATGATCTCGTGGATGGCTCCTGCGTTACTCGCTGCTCGGCTCCTTTCCTGTTCCAGGGATCGATTCACTGCTCGCCTTCTGCCCGATGATCACGGCCAGCCAGCGCCGCCACAGCCGCGGCTGGAGCGTCTGCCAATCCGCGGCCATCGTGTCGAGCGCGTCGGCCGCGGGCGGCTGCTTGCCGTATTCCTGCGCCACGTATAACGCTGTTAGATGATCGACCGCGGGCTCGGCCTCGGGCAACCGGCGATTGAACTCGGCGGCGTGCTCTAAGGGGGTGTGGCTGGCCGGCCAGGGCACGCGCAGGCGGCCGGCCCACCTGCCGAGCAGCGCGAACAGCCGCCCCAACACCGCACGATCCTGGAACAGCATGGCCTGCTGCCGGCGCAGCAGCCATCCGCCGCCCGCAGCCGCGGTCCCCAGGAGCAGCGCAGCGAGCAGCCACCCCCAATGCCCCACCAGCCAGCGCTGGAACGCCGACTGGCCGCCGGCCGCCGGCCCCCCGGTCAGATCCGCATCCTCTGGCAGAAGATCCGAGCCGCCCGCCGGTTGCGGCGTCGCCGGGATCAGGCCTGCGTCAAGCCCTTCGGCCGCCGCCGGTTTTCCGCGCACCCGCAGCGGCTCGGACGCGGTCGGCTCGAACTGGATCCAGCCGTAGGTGGGGAAATAGACATCGGGCCAGGCGTGCGCATTGCGCTCCAGCACGCGATACGAGGTCTGACCGCTCTCGTCTTGTTCCCCGCGTTCGGCCGCGGTCTCGCCCGGTGTGTAGCCGACGATGAGGCGCGCCGGCACCCCCGACGCCCGCAGCATCATCACCATGGCGCTGGCGTAGTAGTCGCAGTAGCCTTCCTTGCTTTCGAACAGGAAGTGATCGACGGCGTCCGCGCCGGCCGGGGGCGCGGCGATGTCGGTGTTGTATTTGTAGGTGCGCAGCACCGCCTCCACGGCTTCGGCCTTGTCGTAGGGGCTGGGATAGCCGGTCGTGATGCGCAGCGCCAGGTCTGACACGCGGGCCGGCAGCGAATCGGGGATCTGGAGATAGCGGTCGCGTATCCACTGCGGATAATCCTGGCCGTCGCCGCGCAACTGCTCGACGGTGGCGATGGTGAGCGCGGAGCCGACCTGGTAGCCGGTGTCGCGGTCCAGGCGGACGCGGCTGCGCAGCAGCGAGACGCTCCACTGCCGGCCGGCGCCGGGCACCTGCAGCGCATCGGCGTTCACCGGCACACTGACCCGCAGCGGCGATGACGCGCCGAAGATCACTTCCTGGCCGCTCTCGCGCGGGTACACCGTCGTGGTAATCTGCGCGGTGGCCGTGAAAAGCGGCTCACCGAGGTACTGGTTGCGCTCCACCACCACGACCTCGGTATCGCTGTTCAGCCAGCCGAGGCTGGTATAGATGTCGTACGTGGCTGCGCGCCAATAGACGGGTTCGGGCGACTCCGCGTCGAAGATCGGGCGATCGGTCAGCGCCACGGGCCCGCCCAGCGTCAGCGTCTTGCCGAACCCGGTCGCGGCCGTGGTGGCCTGGCCGTAATTCAGCGCGCGATACATCCGGTTCCAGGTGTCCTCGACGGTCTGCCAGGGCTTTTCGAAGGGCCGCAGCACCCGTTCCAGGTTGAACTTGTCGGCCATGTCGGGCACTGCCCATGCCAGCAGCACCACCAGCAGCGAGAAAAATAGCCCCGCCCGCAGGAAGTCCAGCGCGATATCGGGGGCATACCGGACCCGCGTGAGCTGCCAGCGGGCCTCGTTACGGGCGAGCTCGATCCGGATCGCCAGCAGCAGCACCGCGACCAGGTAGAGGATGACGTAACCGGAGAGGCTCTGGGGCGCGAAGTACGCGTTCACCAACAGCGCTGCGCCGGCGGGGAGCACCGCCTGCAGCACACTCTGGTGACGCATCAGGCTCCACAGCGCCAGGTAGCCGATCCACCAGCCCAGGAACGCGAGCTGCGTCACGAAGATGAGGTTGTCGGCACTGGCTGTGCCATTGATCAGCGCCGTGATCCAATGGCCGTTGCGCTGCACCAGCTCGCGGATACTTTCCTGTGCGGTGAGATCGGTGAGGACGAAGCGGTTGAAGAGGATGGCGACCCAGGCCACGCTGGCCAGCAGGCTGTAGAGTGCCGGGAAGACGCCGGCCCAGCGCGTCAGCGACAGCAGAAAACTCAACACAGCGCCGCCCAGCACGGTCCAGCGCACCACGCTCAGCCCTTCGGTCCAAGCTGCGGCGTTCAACGCCTCGGTCAGTGCCAGCAGCATCACCAGCGCGATACTGAGCGTCCACCAGCCTCCGCCGCGCGCCAGCCGCTCGGCCGGCGTGTTCGCCGCCGAGAAGCGTTCGATGGATGCGCCGCGCTGCGGAAGCGGGCGGGCAGGGGTCTCGCGGACATCAGTTGTCATCAGTATCTCCGGCCAATCAGCCTCTTGGTCTGGGCTGGCCTGGATTCATTGTACCGTTTGGCGGCTCGATGTCAAGGCAGCGCAATGGCGGCTTAATTGAGCCGGAGTTTGCGCTCTTCGGATTTCTGAATTGACGCTCCCAACGGCCGCGGGTACAATGACACGCGTTTCCTCGGATACCCGTAACTGCGGCGCATGGGGCGCCAGGGAGGTGAAACGCATGGATAAAGCTGGCATCGGCCAGATGTTGCGGCAATTGGTGGCGGCCGACGGGCCTTCGGGCGTTGAGGCCGCGGTGGCTGAGCTGGTGCGCTCGCTGGCGGCGCCGCACGTGGCGGAGCTGCGCGTCGACGCGCTGGGTAATGTCATTACCCGACGCTCAGGTGCGGAGCCAGCGCCGGGCCGCATCATGCTGGCAGCGCACATGGATGAGATCGGACTGATCGTGACCAAGGTGGACGCGGGCTTCCTTCACGTAGCCAGGGTGGGCGGCGTGGATCCGCGCGCGGCGCTGGGCCAGGAGGTCACGGTCTACCCCACCGGCCCCGGCGCGGAGCGGTTCCCTGCCGGCCTGCCGGGCTATATCGGCAGCCGGCCGCCGCACGTGCTGACCGCCGACGAGCGCGAGAAGGTGATTCCGCTGCGGGATCTACGGGTCGACCTGGGCCTGTCGCCGGACTTTTTCGCCGGCGGGATCGTGCGGGTGGGCGATCGTGTGGCGCTGCGCGGCCCGTACACCGAGCTATTGAACGGCCGCGTGGCCACCAAGTCGTTGGATAACCGGGCCAGCGTGACCGCGATGCTGGGTGCGTTGGCTTACCTGGCCGACATGCGCCACACGTGGGACGTCTGCGCGGTGGCCACGGTGCAAGAGGAGATCGGGCTGCGGGGCGCCGCCACCAGCGCGTTCGGCGTCGCGCCCGACCTGGCGATCGCAATCGACGTCACCTTCGGTGAGACGCCTGGCGTCAACAGCGATGAGACGGTGGAGATGGATCACGGCCCGACCATCGGCTGGGGCCCCAACCTGCATCCCGGCGTAGTCAAGCGGCTGCGCGAGGTTGCCGACGCGTTAGAGATCCCCTATGTCGACGAGCCGCTGCCCGGTGCATCGGGCACCGACGCGTGGGCCGTGCAGGTGGCCCGCGCAGGCATCCCTACGGGGCTGCTCAGCATCCCGGTCCGCTACATGCACTCCACGGTTGAGACGGTCGTCCTGGCGGACATCGACCGGACGGCGCGGCTGCTGGCCGCGTTCATCAGCCGGTTGGATGATGCGTTCATGGCGACCTTGCAGGAGGAGGTGTAGGCATGGCGGAGCTGCGTGAACTGCTGGAGCGCCTTTCGAACGAGTTCGGGCCTTCGGGCCGCGAGCGCGCGGTGCGGGCCGCCATCCGGGCCGAGGTCGAGCCGCTGGTGGATCGGTTGGAAGTGGATGCCCTGGGCAACCTGATCACCTTCAAGGCCGGCGATGGGCCCGAGCCGCGGCTCAAGGTGATGCTGGCCGCACACATGGACGAGGTCGGTTTCATGATCACCCAGGTGGGCAAGGGCGGCCAGTTGAGCTTCAAGGCGATCGGCGGGATCGATGCGCGCCTCTTGCTGGCCAAACGGGTGCTCATCGGCGATGACCGCGTGCCAGGCGTCATCGGCGCGCCGGTGCCACATCTGCAAAACCACGAGCAGGCGCGGCGCGTGCTGGACATCGATGACCTGACCATCGACATCGGTGCGGAGAACGACAAGGACGCCAAGGCGAAGGTGAAGGTCGGCGATTACGGCGTCTTTGCCACCCGCTTCACCTCCCTCAGCGACGATCCCGCGTGGCCCACAGCGCGCGGCAAGGCGTTTGATGACCGGGCCGGCTGTGTTGCCCTGGTCACTCTGCTGGCCGAGCGCTACCCGGTAGATGTCTACGGCGTCTTCACCGTGCAGGAAGAGGTGGGGCTGCGCGGCGCACGGGTGGCGGCCTACAGGGTCGAGCCGGACGCGGCCATTTCGTTGGAGGGCACCATCTGCGATGACCTGCCGCGGCCGCAGGGCGAAGACACGACCCCGGTGACCCGCCTGGGCGATGGTCCGGCGGTGACGCTGATGGATCGCAGCCTGGTTTCGCATCCCGGCCTGCTGCGGCTGCTCCAGGAGACCGCCGCAGCCGAGGGCATCCGCATCCAATACAAAGCGCCCGGCCTGGGCGGCACCGATTCGGGCGCGATCCATCTGACCCGCGCCGGCGTGCCCGCGACCGTGGTCGCCGTGCCCAGCCGCTACATCCACGGCCCGGATGCGATCATCAACCTGAACGATCTGGCGAACACGGTGAAGCTGGTCGGCGCGGCGCTGCGGCGTATCGAGCCTGCGCACGTGGGACGCGAGAAGTAATAGCTTACGGGACAGGTTGGCAACCTGTCCTACGAATATCGCACATAGGAGAGCGCTGTGCAAGACCTTGCAAAACGATTGACCGAGGCGTTTGGGGTCTCGGGGTTTGAAGATCAAATCCGCGCGGTGATCCGTGAGGAGATCGCCGGGCTGGTCGATGAAGTGACGGTCGATGCGCTGGGCAACCTGGTCGCGTTTCGACGCGGGGGCGGCGGCAAGCGGGTGATGCTGGCCGCGCACATGGACCAGATCGGCCTGATGATCACGCACGTGGATGAGAAGGGGTTCATGCGGTTTACGCCCATCGGCTATCTGTATCCGCTGGCGTGTTGGGGCGGGCAGGTGCGTTTTGCCGACGGCACCGTGGGCTCGATCGGCCTTGACGGCCGCCGCGATCCCACCAAGGAGCTGCCGGAGTTGCGCGATATGTTCGTCGACGTGGGCGCCACCTCACGCAGCCAGGTGAAGCAGCGGGTGGGCGACGTGGCGGCCTTCTGGCCCGGCTTCGTAGCCCAGGGCGATATCTGG
>JAPKMS010000174.1 GCA_026645775.1 Anaerolineae bacterium | reverse complement strand
CGCCAACCCCGACAAGCTCAAGATCGTCGGTGAGGCCCTCGGCTCCGAGGACTTCGGCTTCATCTTCACGCCCAAGTCCGACCTCGTCCAACCCTTCAACGCCGCCATCGCAACAATGAAGCAGGACGGGTTCCTGGACCACCTGAATACGCGCTGGTTCTTCTTGTACGACGCGAGTGCGAAGTAACTGCGTAAGGGGGTATGGGGGTATGGGCGTAAGGGAGACTCGCACACTCCCACACTCCCATACTCCCACACCCCCACACTCGCACACCCCCACACGGAGGCCGCCATGTCCCGCATCGCCCCTCGCGAGTCCCATCTGACCCCGTTCACCAACCGGCTGGCGCGGCTGCCGTACTGGCTGCTGGCCGCGATCCTGCTCGGCATTATCTTCCTGTGGGTGATGGTGTCGCGCGAAGGCTACAAGGTGATCCTGGGGGCGGTCGCGCAAGGCGTCTGGGTGACAACCTACGTCACGGTGATTGCCTATGCACTCGCGATGCTGTTCGGGCTGCTGATCGGGCTGCTGCGCGTATCGGGGAACCGGGTCGCGCGGGAGGTCTCCACGTTCTATGTTGAGATCATCCGGGGCGTGCCGATGCTTGTGATCCTGTACTACATCGCGTTCGTCGGCGCGCCATCGCTGGTGGCGGGCATCAACTGGATCGGCGAGGGGTTCGTTGGGACGGGGTTCCTGGCCGGCTTGGGTGCGCCTTTGGCCGAGATGCAGGTGCGCGACCTCAACTTCACCGCGCGGGCCATCATTGCGCTGACGATCGGCTACAGCGCGTTCATCTCCGAGATCTTCCGGGCCGGGATCGAGTCGATCGGCCGCGGCCAGATGGAAGCGGCGCGCTCGTTGGGGATGAGCGCAGGCCAGGCGATGCGCTACGTGATCTTGCCGCAGGCGGTGCGCAACGTGCTGCCGCCGTTGGGAAATGACTTCATCGCCATGCTGAAGGATTCATCGCTGGTGTCCGTGCTCGGCGTGCAGGACATCACGCAACTGGGGAAGGTCTACTCGGCCAGCACGTTCCGCTTCTTCGAGACGTACAATGTGGTGGCCTACTTGTACCTGGTCATGACGGTGGGGTTGGCGCTGTTGGTGCGGGCGATCGAGAGGCGGATGCCGGCAAGGGTGTAGGGTGGCACAGGAGCAGAAGAGCGCGTGGGAGGATCAGCGGAGAGATACTGCGTTCCCTTGTCACGTCCGGCCGGCCTTCCGGGTACTCCAAGCCCGCGCGCCCTCCTGAGTAGTGACCCCTTGTCTGCTTGTTTCCTTGTCTCCCCAATCCTCAGCCGTTTATAACCACTCCCCCACCTGCGCGGTCGATTCGATCACCAGATCTGCCTCCCCGAAGTCATCGCTTTCTCCGAACCCACACAGGACCCCGACGGCCAAGGCGCCGGCCGCTTTGGCCGCGCGCACATCTACCTCGGTATCGCCGACCATCACACACTGCCGAGGCGACACGCCGAGCTTCTCAGCCGCTTTCAGGACTGGCATCGGGTGTGGTTTCAACCGCCGTACATCGTCACGCGTAATCACTGCAGAGAAGAGGCCGGCGAGGTCGTATTGCGCCAGGAAGGCCAGCGCCTCATAACGCGGGCGGCTGGTGACGACCGCCAGCCGGTAGCGCCCCGCCAATTCCCGCAGCATCTCAGGGCTGCCGCTTACGGCGACAAAGCGATCCGGCTTGCGGATGCCGCGCCACCGATGGAACGCGTCATTCAGTCGGAACAGCGCGCTGTCCAGGCCCAGCCAATCGAGCAGGGTCACGAGGCGATTCACCGGCGTCTCGCTGCTCATCAGCGCACGCCTGGCCAGGTGCATCCGTCGGTCCGACGACGCCAATGCGCCCAGGAAGTGCAGCCGATGCGCCAGGGCGGCCACAGTCTGATCATCGGTCTCGATCAGCGTGCCATCCAAATCGAACAGTACGGCGCACACCGCCTGCTTATCCCGCGCTTCATGCCACAGCCGCATCTGGTCACGCGGCGCCTCCGGTGTTGGAAACGGCTTCAGGTCGAACAACTTGCGGTAGGTATAACCAAGCAGCAAGCGCGCCGATGCGATGGTCGGCGCAGCCAGGAGGACGCCCAACGCGCCGCCCAGTTGCAGGCCCGCCAGCGCGCCGACAATCACCATCGCCGGATGCAGCCGCACGCGCCGCCCCACGACACGCGGCAGCAGGAACAGGTTCTCAAACTGCTGCAGCAAGACATAAACAGCGGCGATCATGACGGCAAACCAAATGGACGGCAAGGGCAGCCAGGAAGACCCCAGGAAAAGCGCAATCAAGATGCCGGGCACCGCCGCAATCACCGGGCCGATCGCGGGCACAAACTCGAGAACGCCTGAGATCAGGCCCAAGACCGGGGCATTGCGCATCCCCAGGATGGTCATGATGAGCCAGACAAGTACGCCCATGATCAAGGCCACGCCGAGTTGGCCACGCACGAAGGCATCCCAGATGCGCGTCACTTCCTGCCACAGCCAGCTCAACTCAGGACGCCAGGCATCCGGCACATTCCGCGCGACGAACCGGCCGAAGTGCGGCCCATCCTTCACGGCATAAAAGCTGAAGACCAGCACGAAAAACGCCCATACCACCCCGTTCACCGCACCGCGCACCACCGACGCGGCGCCGCCCGCCAACGGCCCCAACAGACCTTGCAAGCCCTGAAGCGCCGTCAGGTCAGGCCCCAGGATGCTTCGCAACCATTGGTGGATCGGCTGATAGAAAACCCCGAGGTCAAGCGTGATGGATGGCGTGATGGAGATCGGCTTGGGTTCGACCTGAAGAAGTTCCTGGCCGACTTTGACGAGTGTGTTGCTGAACGCGCTAAACGCGTTGACTGCCCGCGGGGTAATCAGCGCAGGAATCGTCAACAGGAGCAGCACCACCACGATCTCTGTGACCAAGACGACGAGGGCGCGTGACCAGCCGGTGCGGCGCAAGATCCAGCCGACCGGCACGGAGACCAGGTACGCCAACAGGAGCGCGATGACTACCGGGGCGATCAGCACACGTACCTGTGTCATCAGCCAGACACTGCCGAGCAGTAGGCCGATAATGATCAGTTGCTTGACGAACGGGCTCCAGCGATTATTCATCAGCCCCTACGTGAAGCGCGAAGTGCCAGCGCGCTCAAGGCAGACCGCCGATCTCTGTGAGCGGCCAGTAACAGAAAATCGCATGTCCGATGATCGTGTCGATGGGTACGGGGCCAAAAAAGCGTGAATCCTTGCTGTTGCCGCGGTTATCGCCCAGGACGAACACATGGAGAGGCGGCACCATCCACGAGCGCCCGCCGCTGGCGGTCACTTGGGTCAAGTATGACTCATCCAGTGCGTCACCGTCAATATATACCTGGCCGGCGGCGAGCGTAACCCGTTCGCCAGGCAGGCCCACGACACGCTTAATAAGCGGAATGGGGCCACCGGATGGATCGGGCAACACAACGATATCGCCACGACGCGGGCCGTGCCAATGGTAGCCGATCCTCTCGATGATTAAACGCTGGTCTTGATGCAGGCTGGGTTCCATGCTTTGCCCGAGGACGATCGTGGACTGAGCAAGGAAGAGGTTGATCAGCAACGCGATCACGATGGCCGGCACGAGCGTAGTCAGCAGCTCACGCACAAACCAACCGGCGTGTTGTAGCAGGGATAACGGGGTTGACGGCCTTGGGGAGCCAGGGAGTGTGTCCATGCTGCCCATACCTATCTCTATTAACGGACAATGCCGATTTGTTCCGGCGGCCAGTAACGGAACACCGCATGTCCAACGATCTGATCCAATGCCACGGGACCAAAGATGCGCGAGTCACGGCTCGCAACGCGATTATCTCCCATAACGAAGACGTGCAACGGCGGCACCACCCAGGACCTTCCGCTGCCCAGCGTATCCTGGGCCAGATAGGGCTCATCGAGCGGCACGCTGTCCACGAACACCCGCCCATCGGTCACGGTGATCCGTTCGCCCGGCAGGCCGATAACCCGCTTGATGAGCAGTTCCGGGCCGCCGCTGGGGTCATGGATCACGATCACGTCGCCCCGGCGCGGGCCATGAAACTGGTAGCCGATTTTCTCGATCACCAGGCGCTGATCCGTGTACAGATTCGGCTCCATGCTTTGACCATAGACGCGGGTCGCTTGGGCCAGGAAGACATGGATCAGTAGAGCGATGATGATCGCCGGCACCAGGGTGCTCAACAGATCGCGCATCATGCTGCTACCCCAGGAACGGACCGATTGTTGAGGCGTCTCCGGGGCAGACGGGGTGATATCCTCATCCATACGCATTATTTCCTAGAAGCCGCAAGAGAGAGGCGCAGTGGATGGGTCTTGGTGCCCCCATCCGCTGCGCCCAATTGCTTACTGCTTAACGACGGCCACCGAAGCCGCCACGGCCGCGATCACCCCCGCGTCCGCGGTCGCCACCGCGATCGCCGCCGCTTGGCCGCCCGCCGCCGCCCGCCCGGTCGCGCTCGCGCGCTTCCTCGGGCGTCCAGCCTTCGAGCACAGCCTGCCGGCTGAGCCGAATCTTGCCGGCCGGGTCGACGTCGGTCACCATCACAGTGATCTCGTCACCCATCTGCACCACGTCCTCAACTGAAGGCACACGGTAGTCGGCGAGCTGCGAGATGTGGACCATGCCATCCACGCCGGGTGCAAGCTGCACGAAGCAGCCGTAGGCCTCGATGCGGACCACCGGCCCGGTGTAGATGCGGCCGATCTTGATTTCTTCGGTCATCTTCTCGATCTCGGCCAACGCCAGCTCGGCGCCGACGCCCTCAGCGCCGGAGACGAACACGGAGCCGTCATCCTCGATGTCGATTTTGACGCCGTACTGCTCTTGCAGGCCGCGGATCATCTTGCCGCCGGGGCCAATCACCTTGCCGATCTTCTCCGGGTCGATGTGCGTCGTCAGGATGCGCGGCGCGTGGACCGAGAGGCTCTTGCGCGGCTCGGGCAACACGGCCAGCATCTTGTCCATGATGAACAAGCGGCCCTCGCGCGCCTGCGCCAGCGCCTCTTCCATGATCTGGTACGTCAGGCCGTGGATCTTGATATCCATTTGCAGGGCGTTGATGCCATGCTCGGTGCCGGCGACCTTGAAGTCCATGTCGCCCAGGTGATCTTCCAACCCCTGGATGTCGCTGAGGATCGCGTAGCGCAGCCCGGCGCTGGTGATCTCGCCATCGGTGATCAGGCCCATCGCGATGCCGGCCACCGGCGCCTTGATCGGCACGCCCGCGTCCATCAACGCCAAGGTGCTGCCGCACACCGACGCCATCGACGTGGAGCCATTGGACGACAATGCTTCGGAGACCAGGCGCAGCGTATAGGGGAAGCTCTCCTGCGCCGGGATCATCGGCTCCAGCGCCCGTTCGGCCAGAGCGCCGTGCCCGATCTCGCGACGCTTGGGGCCGCGGTTGGGAGACACTTCGCCTGTGGAGAAGGGCGGGAAGTTGTAATGGTGCATGTAGCGTTTGGACTCTTCGGCGTTGAGGGTGTCCAGCTTTTGCGTGTCGCCGGGCGTGCCCAGCGTCGCAACGGTCAGCACCTGCGTCTCGCCGCGGGTGAAGAGGCCGCTGCCATGCACGCGCGGCAGGACGCCCACCTCGACGCTGATCGGGCGGATTTCCTTGTGGCCGCGCCCATCGGGGCGGACTTTGTCGCCCAGGATGCGCGAACGCACCACTTTCTTCTCGATGCTCTCGAACGCCTGGGCCAAAGCCTTCGGTTCGTAAGTTTCGCCCAATGCGGCCAGCAAAGCGGCCTTCGCATCGGCCAATGCCTTGTACTGGTCTTCCTTGCCAGGATTCTGCGCGATGGCGTCACGCATGCGATCGCCCAACCACTCGCTCGCCGCGGCCTCAACGGTCGGATCCGCCAACACCGAGACGTACTCGAACTTGGCTTTGCCCAACTCGGCGCGCATCTTGTTCTGGAGCGCGATGACCGGCTGCATGGCCTCATGGCCCAGCTTCAACGCTTCCAGCATCATGTCTTCGGGGATCTCATCGGCGCCGGCTTCCACCATCAGGATGGCATCCGCGGTGCCGGCCATGCGCAAATCCAGCGTGCTGGCGGCCATCTGGCTGACGGTCGGGTTCATGATGAACTCGCCATCGATGAAGCCGACGCGCACCGCACCGATGGGACCATCCCACGGCACATTAGACAGGGTCACGGCCGCACTGGCGCCAATGATGCTCAGGATGTCCAGGTGAATCTCGGGATCGCGCGCGAGCGCGGTCACGATGACCTGCACCTCATTCGCCATCCCCTTGGGGAACAGCGGGCGCAGCGGCCGATCGATCAGCCGGGAGACCAGGATAGCCTGGTCGGAGGGGCGGCCTTCACGGCGTTGGAAGCTGCCGGGGATACGGCCGGCGGCATAAAGGCGCTCCTCGTAGTCCACGCTGAGCGGGAAGAAGTCGACGCCCTCGCGCGGCTTGGAACCGCAGGCGGTGGCCAGGACAACGGAATCGCCGGAGCGCACGGAAACCGAGCCGCCGGCGAGCTTGGCCAGCGTGCCGGTTTCGAGAACGATCTCGCGGCCGCCGACTGTGGCAGAGTAGGAATACTTTTGCATTTGAATCCTTGAACCTTTCCTGTGTGGCGCCGACGGTTCAGGGACTGGGGAGTGACGAGGAATTACGAATTACGAATTGCGAATTCATCATTCGTAATTAATTCCCAACCACTCCCCAATTCCTGCGCCCGCCAGCGCGGTTTACTTAAACATCAAACGAGTAGATACGATAAGTCGCATCTACTCGTCCATAGTGCCGCTTACGATTGTGCCCTCAACGATCAGTGATCACCGTCCGCTTACTTGCGCAAGCCAAGTCGGCCAATCAACTCCTGGTAACGATCAGGGGCTTTGCTGCTCAGATAGGCCAAATGCCGGCGGCGTTGGCCGACCAGCTTCAGCAAGCCACGCCGGGACGACTGGTCGTGCTTGTGCGTCTTCAGGTGGTCAATCAACGAATTGATGCGTGTGGTCAGAATCGCCACCTGCACCTCAGGCGACCCCGTATCACTGACGTGTACGTGGTATTCCTGAATGATGGCGTCTTTTTCGACTTTCGACAGAGCCATGTGTACACTCCTTGCGAGATATGTGACCAGGGCACCGCTGGAATACCGAGGCGCATGTCCCAGTCGAACAACGGAAAGGAGTATACCACGGATGGGAGGTAGTGGCAAGTTCGCTCTTCAACTTGTTACGCGGCGCGCCCCATCCCGCTGAAACACCCTCTGCGGCGCGGCGTCCTGACCGCGGCGGGGGGGCCACAAGCTCGGTTTTGACCCCCCTACGCTCGCTCCCACACCCCCACGGTCTCCACGTAATAGGTTTGCGGGCACAGGTCCACCGGCTGTGCTTCCACCAGGCGATAGCCGGCCGCGGTCAGATGCACGGCATCGCGGGCCAGGGACGCCGGATCGGACGAGACGTAGACGATGCGTCTCGGCGCGCACGCGACGATCTCGCGGAGGACCTCGGCCCCCGCACCGGCGCGCGGCGGATCGAGCACCACTACCGCGCAACGCAGGCCTTCGGCCCGCAGCGCGGGCAACACGTGCTCCACGTTGCCTTCGTGCAGGGCCACGTTCATTCGGTCACCGGCGTTAACTGCGAAATCCTCGCAGGCCACGGGCGACGATTCGACACCGATCACAGCGCTGGCGTGCTCGGCCAGAGCGAGCGTGAACAAGCCCACGCCGCAGTAAAGATCCAACACGACATCATCCGGCCGGAGATCGGCGTACGCGAGCACCAGCTCCACCAAAGCGGCCGCGCCAACGGTATTCAACTGGAAGAAGCTCTCCGCGGAAACGCGGTAGCGCCGCCCCAGCACCTCCTCGTAAAGCCACGGCTCCCCAATGAGCGGCTGGATCCCGCGGCCGGTGCGCAGCGCAATCGCTGTGGACAGGTTAATCTCCAACTCCGGCTGTTCATCGCCGGCCGTCTCCAGCAGCAGCAATGCCTCGCCGGTGTTGATCCCTGCGCGCAGGCTCACGCCGGTCAGCCCGGCTTCGGCGGCGTCCAGCGCGGCATGGAGCTCATCCAGCCGGTCGGCTAACAGCAGGCAGCGCTCGATCGCAACAACCTCGGGGCTATCGCCGCGGCGATAACCCAGCCGGCCATCGGGCGTCGCGCTGAGTTGAACGTGGTTGCGGTAACCGAAGGCCAGGTAGGGCGGATCGGAGGCCGGCGATTGGGCGTCGGCCGCGAGGGGTTCGGGTTCCATCTGAGCGGGGTCGGCAAGGACGATGATGTCGCTCACCGGCGGCTGTGCAATATGGCCCAAGCGGCGTAATTGGTCGACGACGATGGCCTGTTTGAGCTCGGCCTGGCGCTCATACGCGATGTGCTGCCACTGGCAGCCGCCACACTGATCCGGGCCGAAGTAGGGGCAGGGCGGCGCGATACGATCCGGGCTGGGCGTCAACACCCGCACCAGTCGCGCCCGCGCCCAGCGCTCGCGCTCTTCGACAATCTCCGCGACCACGCGTTCGCCGGGGATGGCATAGGGCACGAAGACCGCCTTGCCTGCGTGCCGGCCGATGGCCTCGCCACCGTGGGCGATGGCATCCAGATCTAATTCAACGATATGATCCATCTTGCCTCGATAGGTTGCTATCTGAAATATGGACGTGCAGGGGCGGTCGGCGCACCGGGACCGCCGCCCGCACCCGTTCTACGATTCTGGCTTCTCGTCGTTGCCCGACTGAGCCAGGAAGGCCAGGGCGCGCGCTTCATCGCCGCTCATCACCAGCTCCAAGGTGCGTCCGCCGGTCGTGGCGGGCACATTGATCACCTTGACGAAATCCGCATATCGGGCATCTTCCGGCAGCAGGGCCGACAGTGCGTTGGGCGCGGCGCTGAAAAACGCCTCGTTGAAAGGATTGCCGGGCTCGCCCGGAAAGATGGCCAGGGGATAGATATGCGCCTCCACCAGGTCCTGGAAGAAGTGCGTGCCGTAGGACAGGGTCGGCCGGCCCGCGCCCCGTGCCCAGCCGATCTCAACCAGGGCCCGTGCGTTGTAGATGTCGGCGTAGCCGACCCGCAACCCCAGATCGAGGTTGGAGCTGCCCCAGCGGCCTGGCCCCATCAAGATAAACGGCAACCCCTCCAGCCGCTCGTTGAGCCGGCTGACCAAACGCGCCAGCGCCAGCTTCTGATTGGGGTCGACGGCCGAGAGATACTTCTCCGGGTCCACATAAACGATATAAGCCACGTTGCGCACATGCCCCGTGGGCACCAATTTTTCCGTGCCGAAGAGAATGTCCTCCGACGCCAGCCGTTCGGGGAATCGGATGCGCTGCGTCCCATCCGCGTTGGTTTGCGGACGGCACTGCAAGAGGTGAAGCTCCACGTTGGGCCGCGGATACTCCTTTCCGATCATCACCGTAAACTCGATATCAACCGGGTGACTATAGCTGAGTTCGAGCGCCTTCAAGATCGTCTTGAGCTGGGCGGCAAAGGATGTCTGGGTGAGCAGCCCCTCCAGAGTGATCACCAAAGACCGGGGGTCAAGGCTGCGGTCGGTGTAGATCATCGGGGTGATGTAGTCGCCCTTGTCCACCGAGGCCAGGAAGCGCACGCTGGGGAAATCACCGGCCAGCACCTCCTTGACCGGCACGGTCTCCAGACAATTCGTCCGCAGGTTGATGACATCCATGTAGTATTGCGAGTAGTACTTGACCTCCGGCGCGCCGCTTTCGGGGCGCAGACTGGGATGGCTGAGCGCCACCATGCGCGGGTAATCTTCGCCCACGCGCTCCATCGCACGAGTGCCCAAACCGACCACCAGCCGGGTGAATCCATCTTCGCGGCGCAGCTTCGGGCTCCAGATGAACGGATTCCGGCTGTAGGCCATGCCGGCCACCGCCGGGAAGTGGTAGTCACGGTAGCGCTCCCCCTGAACGACCTGGATCAGGACCGCCATCCGCTCGTCGAAGTCCAAAAAGCCGCGCTGTTTGCGATAGAGCAGCACATCGGCGTTATAGACGCTGGCATAGACGCGGCCAATGGCCTGCATCAACGCCTGCAGGTTCTCTTCAGCCGTGCCCTGGTTGGGACAAAACACGCTTTCATACATGCCGGCGAACGACAAGCCGAAGTTGTCTTCGAGCAGGCTGGACGAGCGGACGATGAGGGGTTGGTCGCCGACCATCGTCAACAGGGTGCGGAATTGCTCGACGATGTCATCCGGGAAACGCCCGCGCATGTGCGCCGCCTGCAACTCCGGATAATCCCGCTGGATCTCGTCAATGGGCTTGTATTTCTGATTCAGGTAGTGCACCAGACCATTGATGTTCAGGAAGTCGTAGCTCACATCCGCTCCAACGAAATACGTCTGCGGCATGATCAGGCGCACCGGATCGGAACTGCCCGAAGCACGCGCAACCGTCTGTTCGAGGATGGTGTAGGCCAAGACCAGGCCGGCCGCCTTGCCGCCGATTTTGCCGCGTCCCACGCGATGGTTGCGGATCCACTTGAGGTCATCCAGCGACAAGTACTCCTTGGCCACACGGACAAACTCCAACTCATCGCTGATCAACGCCTTGATCAACACGACCTTGGTTTCTTGCATGTGATGGCGGATGTGCGTCTGCTCCTCAGGCGGCATCTTGGCGAAATTCTCGAGTTGTTGAAACAACAACTCCAGGGAGGCCATTTCCGGGTTGAGACTCAGCACCTGTTCGGCCGTGGGCCGCTGGTTCAGTACATCGCGCACGATCTGTTCAAAGCGCTCATGGGTCAGGTTGTAGGCAAAGTAGAATTCGGTCAGGCTATCCCGCACCTTGTCCAGGCGGCGCTCCCAGATCTCAGCCGATTCCTCTTGATAGGGACTCAGAATCCCTTCCCGCCGCTGCGATTGCACTGCGCGCTCGCGGGTCTCATCCTCAAAACGTTCCTTGCTGATCACCCCGCGCAGAAAAAGCTCCTGGCGCATCCGCTCACGCATGATATCGCTCAAGACGGGATACTGGCCGAGTTGAAGATGAATGCGAGTCAGTTTGGGGATATGGGCGGATTCATCAGACATGGCAATACTCCTACACAAGGTTGACGCGGATAGTATACCGTTTCAATGGCTCGGCGGCAACACCGATATTGAGACGATCTGCATGCGTTGCGAAATTGCTCCTTTACAGATCGGCTGGTCTGCGCGAAAATAGCATCGGCCGGCCCCGTGATTCCCCCACTCACTGCGTTCGCTGCTGTATGTTGTCGTTTCGCGCATTCACCCTGCACTCGCGCCATGACACTCGTTTACCTGACGATCGCCTGGATGGGCGGCATCCTGCTGGCAAAGCTGCTGTGGTCGCAGGGATGGCTGGCCTGCCCCACACCCGGCTGGCCCTTTGCCGCGCTGGCCGCCATCGCGCTGGCCGCGGCCGTGGTGTGGCGCGGGCGGCCGCGTGAGCGGCTGGCCGCGGTGCTCATCCTCGCCGTCCTCCTCGGCGCCTGGCGCTACCAGGCGCAGCCCTACGCGGCCTGCTCCACCCCGGCCGATCTGGCATTCTACAACGGCACCGAAGAAGAAGCCGTGCGCGCCACGGTCGAGGGTGTGGTGGTCGCCTACCCCGATGTGCGCGACGTGCAGACGCAGTATCGCCTGCGCGCAGCGACCGTGACCCTTGCTGGCCGCACGCTGCCGGTCGGTGGCGATGTGTTGGTGCAGGCGCAGCGCTTCCCCGAGTATCACTACGGCGACCGGTTGCGCGTCAGCGGCCAGCTCCAAACGCCCCCCGTGCTCGACGACTTCGATTACCGTGCCTATCTGGCGCAGCGCGGCATCCGCAGCTTGATGCGCCGGGCACGGATCGAGCGCGTGGCCGAAGGGAAGGGCAACTGGTTCTGGGGCAGCCTGTACGCCGTCAAGACGCGTAGCTCGGCCCTGCTGAACCGCATCTTGCCGGAGCCGGCCGCCGCGTTGGCGAACGGGATGCTCCTCGGCATCGAAAGCGGCATCCCTGACGACGTGGATGAGGCCTTCAAAGCCACCGGCACCTCCCACGTCATCGTGATCTCGGGCAGCAACATCGCATTGTTGTCGGGCGTGCTGATGGCCGGGTTGAGCCACCTGCTGGGCAAGCGGCGAGCGGTTTGGCCGGCAATCCTGGCAATCACCGTGTATGTGCTGCTCGTTGGCGCGGATGCGGCCGCGCTGCGCGCCGGGCTGATGGGCATCCTGTACATCATCGCCATCTACCTCGGCCGGCAGAGCACAGCATACGTCTCGCTGTGCGCCTCGGCCTTGCTGATGACGCTGCACAACCCGTTGACGTTGTGGGACATCGGTTTCCAGCTTAGCTTCATGGCGACGCTGGGGCTGGTCCTGTTCACCGATGGCATCACGCTGCGGTTCACGCGGCTCCTGGCACGCCGGCTGGCGCAGGAACGCGTGCAGCGGGTCATGGCGGTGCTGAACGATGCCTTGATCGTGACGCTCGCGGCTCAGACAACGACGCTCCCGCTCATCGTCCTCTACTTCGGCCGGGTATCGCTGATTTCCTTTGTCACCAACTTCCTGATCTTGCCTGCCCAGCCGCCCATCATGAACGGCGGCATGCTGACGGTGATCGGTGGGCTGGTTTGGGAGCCGCTGGGCCGCGTCCTGGCGGTGATTCCCTGGCTGTTTTTGACCTATACCACCGCCATCGTGCGCCTGACCGCGGCCGTGCCGTTCGCATCGGTGGAAACCGGCGCGCTGGGACGGGTCGCCGCGGGCGTCTACTTTGCCGTGCTATTCGGGTCGCTGCTGTGGCGCAAGCTGCAACAGCAGGGCTGGGCTATGCCGCCGCTCCGGCCAGTGATGGGGTGGGCGGCCGCGCTCGGCGTGCCGCTGTGGCTGACGGCAAGCCTGCTGCTCGCCCGGCCCGACGGCAAGCTGCACCTGTTCTTTGTGCCGGGCACCGCCGGAGAAGCCGCGTTGGTCGTGACGCCGAACGGGCGTTACGCGTGGGCCTGGGATGGTCGGGGCGACGGCGAGGCGCTGGTCGCCGCCACGGCCGCGCTGCTGCCGCGTCGAGGCCAACCTGTGGATGCCGCGCTCGGCCCCGGCGCCGCGGCGTTGTGGCCCAGTGCGCGCCCACTCGACCCGACCCTGTTGGCGCCGGGCGCCGGGGTGCGCCTCGATGCGGGCGTGACGTTGACCCGGCTGCCCGCTGACGATGGCTGGCTGCTGAGCTACAACCACTTTCGCGCGCTGCTGCCGACGACGCTCGGCCCGGCGACCCAGGCTGCCCTGATTCGCGCAGGCGCCGAGCTGCACGCGACCGTCCTTAAAGCGCCCGATCCCGACACCGGCGCCTGGCCCACGGCTGCGTTCCTGGCTGCCGCCGCGCCGCAACTGATCCTGTGGCCGGAAGAGACCACCTACCCACCGGACGTGGATGCACAGTTGGCGGCGCGCAGTGTGCAGCGGATCCCGGCCGAGATCATCGTCGAAGTTATTACGGACGGCCGCTTGCTCTGGTTGAAACAGCGAAGCGTCTCGGAATACCGTTGAGCGGCTGCCGTCGGACGAACGCACGGCGCATCAACCGCCCGGCTTAGCCTGCGCAAATGCCGCCGCACCCAGGAGGATCAGATTTACCGGATGCCCCTCACCCTCGATCCTATCGCTCCGCTAGACGCTCGCCAGGGCAACCAACGACCGGAACGCCCGGTAGGCGGTCGGCATGTCCTCGGCGGTGTACTCGACGCGCTTGCCCCCGGTCCGCCGCGCGCCCGGCATAATCGCCGCGCCGTCGGCCATTTCGGAGCGGATAAAGGCCACAGCCACCCCGATGGGCTCCGTCAGCCGGAAGGGCACGGGCGCTTTGCCGGCCAGCAGTCGGCCAACAGCACGCGCCGCCCCCTGCTCGATCAGCCGCGCGGTCTCGTGCGGCGACAGGCACTCGGCCGAGTTGCGCCCGGTGGCGTGCTTCACGACCACGGTCTCTACCGACCCCAACAGCGCAGATGCCTCGGCGCAGGCCGATTGATCGCCCGATATCATCAAGACTGGCGCGCCGAAGTGGCCGCAGACCGCGGCGTTCAGGCCGATCTCGCCGGTTTCCTGGTCGTTCAGCCACAGGCCCGCCACCCGCGCCGTGGACCAGGTGTGATCGAGGATGGCATCCGGCGTGCCAACGCGTGCGTGGTAGCCGATAAAGAACACGCCCTCCACGCCCCCGTCGATGCCCTGCACCATCGAAAACGGCCGCGGCGAGCCGGAGTTGAGCCGGGCCCGCGGGTCAAGCTGTTCGAGCAGCAGATTGCGATTGTCCCAATGTCCATCGCTCACGACCACTTCGTCGGCCCCGGCCGCAAATGCACCCCGGACAGCGGCGTTCACGTCGCCGGTGGCCAGGCGCCGGAAACGATCATACTCGGGATGGGTTGGCGTGACCTGGTCGCCATGAACCACGCCCGTAATACCTTCCATATCAACCGCGATGAGAATTTTCATGAAACCTTCCTTGGCCGTGCAATTTTGCGGAGCGTAGTATAAAACGTGAAACGCGAAACGCGAAACGTGAGCACGCGAAGTGCGACCACAGGTTGAGAATGGGTGAGGATCCGTGATGGAGCGGTTGAAGCGGTTCTTATCTGGCTGGCGGGCAATTGGCCTGCTGGCGTTGGTTGCGGCCACGATCTGGCTGGCGCTGCCGGGGCTGCCGGATGGCCGGCTGCACATCCACTTCCTGGATGTGGGCCAGGGCGATGCGATCCTGATCCGTGCGCCCGATGGCCGCCAAATCCTGGTAGACGGCGGCCCCAGCCCGACCGCGCTGCTGAACGAACTGGGCGCGGTGTTGCCGTTCTGGGATCGCAGCCTGGATCTGGTGGTATTGACACACCCGGACGGCGACCACATCACCGGGCTGATCCCGCTGCTGGACCGGTATCGCGTCGCCCAGGTGCTAGATGTCTCTCAGTCGGATGCAGCGCCCGAGGCCGGGCCGTGGCGTGCGCGGCTGGCGCAACTCGGCACGCCGCGCATCCTGGCGCAACGCGGCATGCGGATGCCGGTCGACGGGCTGGCCCTGACGGTGCTGAATCCCGGCCCTACCCTGCTCACCGGCACCGCCTCAGACGATAATAACAACGCTATCGTCCTGCGGCTGGATTACGGCGGAACCGGCTTCCTGCTGACCGGCGATGCCGAGCGCGAGGCTGAGGAGGCCATGATCGCGGCCGGCCTGCCGCTGCGCGCCGATGTGCTGAAAATCGGTCATCACGGCAGCGCCGGCGCAAGCTCACCCGCGTTCCTGGCGGCCGTGGCCCCGCGCATCGCAGTCATCCAGGTGGGCGCGGAGAACACGTTCGGCCATCCGCACCCCGATGTGCTGGCCCGGCTGGCCGGAAGCGACATCCTGCGCACCGATCAGCGCGGCCGGATCGAGGTGATCAGCGATGGAAAACAGGTGTGGGCGAAGACGGAACGATGACGCCCCTAGCGTGATGAGGCGTCAAGGTGGGGGGCGCGGCGTGGGTCAGCCCAGCCGCAGCCGCGGGTTCAGCAGCACGCCGATCACCGCCGGCTTCCAGGGATCGGGCGCGGGGGCAAGGCTCATGCCAAGCCGCTGCAGCAACCGCAGGGAGTACCGATTGTCGGGCTGTGTGACGGTGACGAGGCGTAACAAGCGCATTCGCCCGAAGGCAAAATCGATCAGCGCGCGA
Source organism: Anaerolineae bacterium (assembly GCA_026645775.1). Taxonomy (GTDB): domain Bacteria; phylum Chloroflexota; class Anaerolineae; order CG2-30-64-16; family CG2-30-64-16; genus MO66. Next base: position 8,570 of record JAPKMS010000174.1, on the reverse strand, counting down.
CATGCCTCTGCCGCATACCCTTGACCCCAGAAAGCGCGCCCCAGCTTGTAGTAGAGCTCCACTTCGGGCGTCGCAAACGGCTCCCACGGCAAGATGTAGAGCTGCAACCCCGCCTGGCCGATGAACTGGCCGGAGTCCCGGAGCGTGATCGCCAGGGTGCCTTCCCCGTCTTCCTCGTTTGACCGGATCAGCCCGCGGATGAGGCCGGCGCGCTGCTCGCGCGTGCGCGCATAACCCGGGTCGAAGCGCCAGACATCAGGATGCCCCTCGAACACCTCAAAGGCGCTATCGATGTCAGCTTCAGTGTAGGGCCGCAGGATCAGACGCTCGGTTTCAAGCAGGGGTGGCATGGCAGGGGTTCCTCGACGCTCATAAATCAAACTGCAGCGCGAGATTGGGCTCCACGTCGAAGTCCAGCGCGCTGGGGCCATCGCTCAGCAGACGATAGTGTGCGGCCGCGCCGATCATGGCCGCATTATCGGTGCACAGGAAGAACGGTGGAATCGATGCCGGGACCGGCAAGCGCTCGGTCACGGCCTGGCGCAGCGCCTGATTGGCCGCCACCCCGCCGCATACACAGATGCGGCTCACGCCGTACGCCTGCGCAGCATCGGCGGTCTTCCGCACCAACACATCCACCACGGCCGCCTGAAAGCTGGCTGCCAGATCGGCGATGGGCAGCACAGCCGGATCACCGCCCAGCTCGCGCACCTGGCGCAACACGGCGGTCTTCAACCCGCTGAAGCTGAAGTTGAAGCGGTGTTCGGGCTGGATGGCGTAGTGGGTCAGCGCACGCGGGAAGTCGAACGCGGCGGGATTGCCGCCCTCGGCCGCGCGTTGCACCGCGGGCCCGCCGGGATAAGAAAGGCCCAGCAGCCGGGCCACCTTGTCGAACGCCTCACCGGCTGCGTCGTCCAGCGTCGCGCCCAGGCGCGCGTAGCGGCCATGCCCACGCATCAAGACCAGCTCCGAGTGGCCGCCGGAGACGATCAGCACCAGCAGCGGAAAGGCCTGGCCCGCCGCATCCAGCTCGGCCGGGCTGGGCCGGGTGATCGCGGCGGCGGCGATCTTGCCGCCCTCATCGAGCCAGTTGGAATACAGGTGGCCTTCCAGGTGGTTCATGGCCAGGATCGGCAGCCCGCGCGACCACGCGATCGCTTTGGCAGCGTTGACGCCCACCAGCAGCGAGCCGGCCAGCCCGGGCCCGCGCGTCACCGCCAGCGCCGCCAACTGCTCCCAACTCACCCCGGCCTCGGCCAGGGCGGCCTCGACCACCGGCACGATGTCGAAAACGTGCTGGCGCGAGGCAATCTCCGGGAAAACCCCGCCATAAGGTCGGTGCAATTCGATCTGGGAGGCAACGACGTTCGACCGGATCCGGTGTCCGTCCTCGATCACCGCAGCCGCCGTCTCGTCGCAGGAAGTTTCAATAGCGAGAATTAAACTCATTGTTGTAAAATACTTTCTGGAAGCTGGAAACTGGAAGCTGGAAACTGGAAACTGGAAACTGGAAACTGGAAACTGGCGACTCGTCACTTCATCCATTCCACATTCCACATTGCACATTGCAAAGGAGACCTATGACCAAAACCTTAGCTGAGTTTCAAGCCGAGCGCATCGCGGCCAACGAGCGCATTCTGTCCGGTGACGACCGCACTATCAAACGCTTCTTCCGCCTCGACGGCGAAGCCTACGAAGAGGGCGCGCTACCGGCGAAGACAAAAGAGCTGCTGGGCCTGGTCGCCTCGTTGGTGCTGCGCTGCGACGACTGCATCACCTATCACGTCATCCAGTGCGCCCAGTGCGGCGTGACCCAGGCCGAATTCGAGGAGACGTTCGCTGTCGCCTTGATCGTCGGCGGCTCTATCGTCATCCCGCACCTGCGCCGTGCGTATGCGCGGATGGACGAAGTGTTACAGGTTCAAGGTTGAAGGCGCAAGGTGGGAGGTTGAAACGACACCGCCCTTCAACCGCACATCTTCAACCGCGTTCCTGCCACGCCAGCCACTGGGCATAGAAAAATGCGCTGCCGCCCGGCGCCACCGGCGTCTCCGGCGGCAGCGTCTGGCCGATCACCTGCGCGCCCCTGGCGATGAGCTCGCCCAGCGGCCGCGGCTCGGCGTAAGCGTGCAGCAGCGTGTCCGGGTCGAGCAAGATCAGCGCGTACATCTCGGCGGACGGCCTCGGCTGGCCCAAGGCGGCCGCGCGGAACACCGCATTCACCATCGTGACCGGCTTCCGCACCCGATCCGGCCCGCGCACCAGATGGAACACAGCCATCCAGACCAACAAAGGACGCACCGGCTCGGCCCAGCGATAGGCGAGCGGCTGCGGCGCCGCGGCCTCCCGGCAGAAATAGGTCACAGCGCTGTCGCCCAGCGCGACCGGGATGCATGCCTCCTCCATCGCCTCGCGCACCACCGCGCCGGACCAGGTCTCGCCGGGGTCGAGATGCCCGCCGATGCCGGTGAACGCCGCGACATCCGTCCGCCCGCGCGCACCCAGCGGAATCGCTCGCGGCTCCAGCCCGAACACGAGCTTGCCCCGCCAGGTCAACACCAGGCCGGTGCTCAGCTCTGCGTCCGGCCCGCCTAAATCCGCCAGGTCCAAGTCACCGCCGCGGACCAAAGCCTGCGGCTCACCGATCATGTCGCTGTAATCGTCCATGAGTTACCTTGTGTCATCGGAGATGGGTGACGGGTGCCCTATGACGAATTCTCCCGTCACTCCGGCACGCTTGCGTCTGTCCCTTCCATATCGGGCTGGCCTTTGACGCCGATGGTGTTCAGCGCAGCCACGGCCAGTTGATCGGCGCGCTCGTTGAACTCGTCGCCCGCGTGCCCCTTGACCCAGTGCCAGGTGATGCGGTGCGGTTTCATCGCGGTGTTGAGCGCCTGCCACAGGTCACGGTTCTTCACCGGCTGCTTGGTGCTCGTGCGCCAGCCGTTGCGCAGCCAGGCGGCCATCCACTCGGCCACGCCCCGTTTCACATACTCCGAGTCGGTGTGGATCTCGACGGCGCACGGCCGGGTGAGCGCCTGGAGCGCCGCGAGGGCCGCGCGCAGCTCCATGCGGTTGTTGGTCGTCAGCGATGCGCCGCCCTGCAGCACCTTCTCGTGCGGCCCGAAGCGCAGGATCGCGGCCCAGCCGCCGGGGCCGGGATTGCCAGAACACGCGCCGTCGGTGTAGACGATGACGGGGATGGGGTCAGACAAAGGAGGAGGCTCCTGAATTTAAGATTTGATCTTCCGTTCGACCTGCACCGAAACAGCCCATCTACGAGCGGACCCACTTATCCCCGCACCCGAAACCCCTGCTCCGGCGGCGCGTCGGGCGGGGTCATGATTTCCACACGCGTCACGTCCGCCATCGGCGGGCCATCGTAGCACCACATCAACATCGCGTCCACCGCGGCTTCTCGTCCCTCGAACAGCGCCTCGACGGAGCCGTCCCACCGGTTGCGGACCCAGCCGGTCAGCCCCAGCGCGACCGCCGCGTGCTGGCAACTGGCGCGGAACCCCACGCCCTGCACCCGGCCGCTGATCACAACCTGGACTCGCTTCTGCGCCATGCGCCCCTCACCTGGAGATTCCTCGCTGCCGCTGGTCGCTCAGAATAACATCGGGAGCATACTGCGGTTGGAGTACTGAGTTCTTCTGCGGATTCTGCGTCTCTGCGGCTTTGCGCGAGATCACAGGTCAATCTGCGCCCTGTTTTTTCAGCGCAGCCACCACGCCTGGCATCCCCTCGCTGCGGTAGGCATGCGCCAGATACGGTGTGCTGTGTGCGAAGCCGATTTGACCTTCCGGAGAGAGGCAGATCACCCCGCCCAGACCGTTCACGCGATGCCGGAAATAGGCGATGGCGACGTTGGCCGCATCGGTGGCGCTGCCCAATAAGGCGATCTGATCGACCGCGGTCTTAGCGAGGACAGTCTTCATGATCTGCTCGCCCCAGCCGGTGCACGCGGCCGCGCCCATCAGGTTATCGGCATAAAACCCGCAGCCGATGAGCGGCGTATCGCCCACGCGGCCGGGGTGCTTGTAAAACGTGCCGCCGGTAGAATTGCCTACAGCCAGGTTGCCCTCAGCATCCAGGGCCACTGCCCCGACGGTGTCGGCCGCACCAAAACCCGTTTGTCCTCCGTGCTCTGTCCTTCGTCTCGCTTCCCATAACCGCCGCTCGCGCTCAACCACGAGATCAGCCGGGTCGCACAGCGGGACGCCGGTCTCAGCGGCAAACCGCTCGGCGCCTTCGCCGGTCAGGAAGACGTGCTCGCTCTGGTACAGCACGTTGCGGGCCAAGGTGATCGGGTTGGCCACGCGTTTCACTGCGGCGACCGCACCGGCCCGCAACGTGCGCCCATCCATCATACCGGCATCCAGCTCAACGACGCCATCCGCGTTCAGGTGCGAGCCGCGGCCGGCATCGAAGACCGGATGATCTTCCATGACTCGGATGGCCGCCTCAGCCGCTTCCAGCGCCGGGCCGCCGGCCTCCAAAATTGCCCAGCCTGTTGCCGCCGCGGCCCGGCATCCCGCCAGGTGTTCGGCGTGCAGTTCCGGGGGGATGTCCCAGGCGCCGCCATGGACGATGATTGCTCGTGTCACGCGGTGTGATCCTCTCATGTAGTCGTTCAACACGTCACATGGAAAAGGCCCAGGGTCTTGCCCTCAGCCTCGTTCCACTTCTTGATTGCCTTAGCGGTCGGCCAGAGGTCGACTTTGCAGTTGTGCTTTTCCAGGTATTCGGCAGCCTCTTTGGACAAGCGCAGTTGATCCTCCTGCCCTGTGCCGATGATGAGACGCTCCGCCTTATCACGATAGAGGTCGTTGATCTCGGCCAGGCTGAGCGTGTGCGACGTGCCATACACGGCCTTGGAAAGATTCTTGTTGCGCTTACGCACCTTGCCGCTGAGGCGAATGATCACGTCGTGCTCGTAACGCTCGCCCCCAATGGTGATGGAGCCAAACCAAGTATCATCGATCTTGGGCCTCATGCCTAACCCTCCACGCTAAGAACGCTGCCAACGCGCAGATTCTAACACAACGAGCACGCCATCGCAACCGTCCGAACTGCGTTTTTCATTCGTTCGGTCATTGCGCTTACTGTCGGCAGTGGTATAATGAGGCAAAGTGACGATGGAATTCGTCCATATTTTCAGCATGGGGAGATACCATGAACAGCGTACGCATCGTTGCCGACAGCGGATGCGATTTACCACCCGGCCTGGCGCAAGAATACGACATCACCATTGTGCCGGTCTTCGTGCGTTTCGGCCAGGAGTCCATTTCCAGTGACGAATTGACAAGCGACGAGTTTTGGCGCCGCGCGGCGAATGGGGCGCAGGCCCCGGGCACCTCCGCGCCTGCGCCGGGGACGTTCTATGGCGCCTTCCAAAAACTGGTGGACGCCGGCCATGATGTCGTCTGCCTGACGTTGCCCAGCAAGCACAGCGGCACCTACAACGCCGCGTGGCTGGCCGCCAAAGAATTCGGTGAGCGCGTGCGCGTGGTGGACACCGGATCCTTTTCGCTGGGCATGGGTCTGCAGGTGCTTGCCGCTGCGAAGGAGGCGTTGGCGGGGCGCAGCGCCGAGTTTATCCAGCGCGCCGCCGAGAACTTACGCACCCGCACCTCGATCATTTTCGTGCTGGACACGCTCGAATGGGTGCGTCGCGGTGGCCGGATCGATCGCATCATCCCCATCGTCGATCAGGTCGCACGGACGCTGCGCGTGAAACCCATCCTGGAGATGCGCAACGGCGAGTTTCGTCTGATCAGCGTCGCGCGCTCCACATCCAGCGCGATCCAGCGTCTGGAAGACGAGATCCGGGAACGGCTGCCGGTGGAGGCGTTAGCCGCCGCGTACACCCGTGGCTGCGAGGTCGCCGCTGAACTGGCCAACCGCGTGGCGACCCTGGCCGGTAAACCGAACTCCGAAGTCATCGTGGTCGAAGTCGGCCCCGCTTTTGCTGCGCACGCCGGCCCCAAAGCGTTAGGCGCCGCAGTCATCCGATCCTGACCCAGGAGCACCCAGCCCATGCGAGTGGCAGTACTTTCGGACATCCACGGCAACCTGTTGGCGCTCGAGGCCGTGCTGGCGGACCTGGCCCATCAAGGGCCGCTGGATCACGTGGTGGTCGCCGGCGATCTGGTTTGGTCGGGGCCTTGGCCTGCCGAAGTGGTCGACCGGGTGCGTGCGGTGAGCACAGCGGTGATCCAAGGCAATACGGACGCCTTCTTTTTGTACCATCCCGACAACACACCGGCCGGAAAAGACGAAGACCGCTTTGCGGCCCAGTGGCGCTGGATGCAGGACCGACTAGGCCCGGAACGCGCCGCATACCTGGCCGGCTTGCCCTTCTCCCACCGCATCTCGCCCCGGCCCGCACAGATCGACGCAGACGCCGGGCACGATCTGCTGATTGTACACGCTAACCCCCATGATCTGGAGCGTGCGATCGAACCCAGGTTGTCGGAGGGCGCCCTGGACAAGTTGCTGGCCGGCTCGGGCGAATGGGCCGCGTTGGCGTTCGGCCACCTCCACATCCCCTCCGTACGTCCCTGGCGCGGTCGGCTGCTGGTGAACGTCGCGAGCGTCGGTCTGCCGATGGATGGCGACCCCCGGGCCGCGTACGCGCTGTTGACCTGGGATGGCGAGCAGTGGCATGCTGCGCATCGGCGCGTGTTCTACAACGTCCCCGTTGTGACACGTGAGATGTGCACCGGCGGCATGCCGCGCGGCAAGCATTTCGCCGAGCGGTTGATGGCGGCCCGCTACAGCCCTCTCGAACCGATCACTGCCGGCTGACACAAGGAGGACCCCGTGCTCGATGCTTTGCTCCCATTCCATCCGCGCCTGGTCCATTTCCCCATCGCCCTGACGGTGATCGGCGCGGTCTTCACCGGCCTGGGTCTGCTGCGCCGCCGCGAACGCTGGATCAGCTACGGACAACTCAGCGCCCTGCTCGGTTGGTTGGGCGTGATTGCCGCGATCGTCACCGGCTTGATCGATCAATCGCGCGCGCCCCAGGACGCCGCCGTGACCGCGGTCATCAATCAGCACATCACCGCAGGCGTGGCCTTGCTGATCAGCCTGGGGTTGGCGATCTATTGGCCGCTGCGCAACAAACGACTGTTCAACGAAGGCAGCGCCCGCTGGGGCTACATCGCACTGCTGATCCTCATCGTCACGCTGGTCGCCATTGAAGGTTGGCTGGGCGGCAAGCTGGTCTACACTTTCGGGGTCGGGGTGAAATAGCAGGTAGCCGATCGCGGCCCGAAAAGTCGGCCAGCGACTGTGAGACATGTACCGAGGTTCTATGGACATCAAATGGTATACCGGAACCGGGGATGACGGGTACACCGGAGTGCTGGGACGAGACCGGGTGCCCAAATACGCTGTACGGCCGGACGCCTACGGCACAGTCGATGAGGCATCGGCCGTCTTGGGGCTGGCGCGCGCCCAGGTGACCAGCGAGCCGGTGCGCGGCCTCATCCTCAGCATCCAGCGCGACCTCTACAACCTGATGGCCGACCTGGCCACCCAGCCTGAATCCGCCACCCGGCCGCCCTGGTTGCAGACCGAGCGGCTGCACTGGTTGGAGCAAAACACCGATGCGCTGGGCGCCCAGGTAGAGATGCCGCGAGCGTTCATCGTGCCCGGCGACAGCATCGGCGGCGCAACGCTGGACATCGCCCGCACCGTAGTGCGTCGGGCTGAGCGGCTGGTCGCACGGCTGTACCATGAAGGCGAGCTGCGGGATGACACCTCGCTCAAGTATCTCAATCGACTGTCCTCGCTGCTCTTTGTGATGGCGCGGGTGGAGGATCGGGCGGCGGGTGTTGTGAATTTCACGCTGGCGGCAGAGTGAATCGATCGAAGGTTGAAGATTCAAGGTTCAAAGTGCGCAACTTTCGACCTTGAACCTTCACAAGGAGAGAAAACGTGTTACTCGGCGCACACATGTCCACATCGGGCGGGCTAAGCCTCGCCTTCGAACGAGCGCAGTCCATCGGCATCAACACCATGCAGGTGTTCACCAAAAACCAGAACCGCTGGGAGCAGAAACCCACGCCGGAAGAGGAGATTACGCGCTGGTTTGCAGCGCAGGCGGCGACCGGCATCGGCCCAGTGGTCGCGCATGCGGCCTATCTCCTCAACCTGGGCACGCCCGATGACGCGCTCTGGGAAAAGTCGATCAACGCCCTGGTGGACGAACTGACCCGCGCCGAACAGTTGGGGCTCCAGGGCGTGGTGCTGCACCCCGGCGCACACATGGGCACGGGCGAGGCAGCCGGGATCGCGCGCGTCATTGCCGGGCTAGACCGGGCGCACGCGGCCACGGCAGGCTATCGCGCGCTGACCTTGCTGGAGACGACCGCAGGCCAGGGCACGGCGCTGGGCTATAAATTCGAGCATCTACAGGCGATGCTGGCCGGCGCGCGCGAGCCCGAGCGCCTCGGCTGCTGCCTGGACACCTGCCACGTCTTCGTGGCCGGCTACGATCTGCGCACGCCTGAGACGTATGCTGCGACGATGGGCGAGTTTGATCGGCTGGTGGGCCT
>JAPKMS010000173.1 GCA_026645775.1 Anaerolineae bacterium | reverse complement strand
TTGGGCTGGACGTAGGCGCCGCCGCACGCCGCCACCTGCAGCGGCATACCGCCCATCAGGCGCAGGATGATCGCTACATCGTGCGGTGCAAAGCTCCACAGGATGTTTTCCTCGCGGCGCACCTTGCCCAGGCTCAGCCGGTTGGAGTAGATGTACTGCACCTTGCCCAGCGCGCCTTCGCGGATCAGCTCCTGCAGGCGAAGGATGGCCGGATGGTACTCCAGCACGTGGCCGACCATTAAGATCAAGCCGCGCGCCTCGGCCAGCGCGACGAGGTGGGCCCCCTGGTCGGGGGTCAGCGCCAGCGGTTTCTCCACAAAAACGTCTTTGCCGGCTTCGAGCGCGCGGCGGGCCAGCTCGTAGTGCGTCTCGGCCGGCGTGGCGATCACGACACCCGCGGCGGCGCTGGTCAGGGCGGCCTGCACGTCATCTTCGATGGGCGCCTGCGGCGCCAACGTGCTGGCCGCGGCTCGGCCGGCCGGCGTCGTGTCGCACACCATTGCCAGGCTGCCGAGCTGGTTGAAGTTGCGCACCAGGTTTTTGCCCCAGTAGCCGCAGCCGATCACGGCCACGCGGGGCGAAATGCTGTCTTGTGTCATGCGTGATTCCTTGTTTGTCTACCGTCTATCATCTGCCAGTGCGCGCAGCCGGCCGGCGACCATGTCGATCGCCACTTCGTTGTGGCCGCCCTCGGGAATGATCACGTCGGCATAGCGTTTGCTGGGTTCCACGAATTCCAGGTGCATCGGGCGCACGGTCCCCAGGTATTGGTTGATGACCGATTGCGGCGACCGGCCGCGCTCATCGATGTCGCGCTGCAGCCGGCGGATGAAGCGCAGGTCGGCGTCAGTGTCCACAAAGATTTTAACGTCCATCAGATCGCGCAGCCCTTTGTCGGCGAAAATCAGGATGCCCTCGACCAGGATGATGGGCTGTGGCTCGATGCGCCGGGTCTCTACCAGGCGGCTGTGCGTTTTGAAGTCGTACATCGGGATTTCGACAGCGTGGTCAGCCTGCAATTGCTTGAGATGTTGGATCATCAAGTCGTTGTCCAGCGAATCCGGGTGGTCGAAGTTCAGGCGGGCGCGTTCGACCGGGGGCAGGTGGCTGGCGTCACGGTAGTACGCGTCGTGCGGCATGTAGGCGACGCGATCAAAGCCGACGCGTTCCAAGATCTTCAGCGCAACCGTCGTCTTACCGGAACCGGTGCCGCCGGCCACGCCGATGGTGATGGGTTTCATAGCGCTCCTTCCTGGCGTTCCGATGCTGGAACGCGCGTTCAGCCTGTCACTGAGCTGATATGCCAGGCTGCCAACAGGCCCGCCAGCGCAGCCGCGGCCGCGATGAGGGGCGCCCACCGTCCCGGCAGCCGCAGCGGCCGCCAACCGGACGTGGCGTGCAGATAGACGCCGCCGAGCAGCCAGGCGGCCCACAGCCACAGGTCGCCCGGCGCCGCGCGCACGATGGCCGCCTGGGTTGCCAGGTTCCACAAGATGCTCGCCAACCCTGCGGCCGTCAGCCACGGATAGCCGGCGAGCGCCGCAGCCCGGCCCGCATCGCCCCAGGCGACGGTTGCCGGCGCAACCACAGGCCGGCGCATCCGGCCCCATACCGAACCCGCGGCCGCCAGCAGCAGCCCGCCCCCGCCGATGCCGACCAGGGCGCTCCGCACGCCGAACAGCCAGGCGCCCGCGGACGCCGATGCCGCCGAAGCCGGGCTGCGCCACCCCAGGATCGCCGCGCCGGCCAAGAGCAGCCCCGCGCCCGCACCGGCAAACGCCCGCACGGGGAACGATCCGGCCCCGCCCTGCCGCGGCCAAAGTGCCATGATCTCGGCCGCGGCCGCCAGCAGCGCCAGCCCCTCCGCCGCGGCCGCGCCGGGCCAATTGCCTGTCTGCCAGGTGCGCCAGCCCAACCCGGCCAGGGCGGCGCCGGCGCTGACGGCGATCAGTCCCTCCGCCAGCCGCGTGCGGCGTTGGCGTTGGGCGGCCCCCAGGTCGGTCGCCGCGCCGGCCAGCGCCGCAAGGGCGGCCAGCAGCCAGGTCAAGGCATCAACCGGCATCGGGTGCCTCCCCGGCGTCGTCCCGGGCGACGGCCGCGAACAGATGCGCTGCCTCTGCGCCGGGATCCAAGGCCGCGGCCGCGTGCGCCGTCACCGCGACGGTCTCGCCGGTCGCCGTCAGCGCAGCCCACAACCGCGCCGGGCCGCGGCGGGCCGCCAACAGGGCGCCGGCCAACAGCAGGAGCGCGCCGGCCAGCGCCGGCAGCAGCCCCGGCAGATAGGCCACCTCGATCACTGCATACCGGTCGCGGCGCAGGGTCAGGGTCACCTCATCCAGCGCCAGCGTGCCCGCCTCTGCCACCAGCTCATTGAGCGCCGGCGCGGGATCATCGCCGCGGAAGCCTTCCACCAGGAACACCGGCCCGGTGATGTCTCGTTCGGGCAGCGCCGGGTAGCTGACGACGCGAAAGGCCAGGTTGCGCGCGGGGATAGCGAATGCCTGCTCGCTCTGGGCCTGCGGGAACAGCATCCTGAGTGTCTCGCCCTCTTCGCCGCCCGCGACCAGCGACTGGAGCCGCAGCGGCAGCTGATCGGCATCGGCCGCGCTCACCGCCAACGCCGGGCCGGCCCCCCCCTGCGTCAACCAGATGCCCCCCCAGTGCCCCGGCCGGGCATAGCCGATGCGGATGATCTTGTGGGCGCTGCCGCGCGCCAGGGCGAGGGTGGCGGTGTCGTCGGCGATCTCGGTCAGCGTCACCTGTGTGCCGGCCGCCTGGCCCAACTGGGCCGCGCCGCCGGGCGCGAGGGCGAGGTCGGCCGCGCGCCAGCCGGCTGCGTTCAGCGCCAACCCGGTCAGCAGCAGCAGCCCGCCCAGGTAGCTCAGCAGAGGGCCGGCCGCAGCCAGCCCCCCGCGTTCGGCGTAGAGCTGCGCATGCGTCGCGTCGCTTGCCACGGCGACGCGGAAGCCGCGGCCGCGCAAAACCGCTTCGCAGCGGGCCAGGGCCTGGGCCAACGGGATCGGGAACGCGCCGCGTTGCCGCGGCAGGCCGGCGGGCGCGGGGCGCAGTTGCACGGGGCGCCGCAGGCCGGCCAGTGCGCGCGCCTGGGACGCCGCACGCAACGCCAGGTTGAAGGCCAACGCCGCCAGCAGCCCGCGCACCCATGCGCCGTTGAGCAAGTCAAAGGCGCCCACCGTGCGCAGGAATGTGCCTGTGCCGCGATAGCTGCCCGCGGCCGCGGCCAACCAGCGCTCGGCCGTGGCGCTGTCCAGCCCGGCCGGCTGCTGCGGGATGAGCGCGGCAAACGCCAACGTCCCGGCCAGCAATCCTGCCAGCGCCATCAGGGTTTGCGGCGCGGCAGCGATGTGCCAGATGCTGTCCAGGATGCGGTCGGTGCGGCGGACGCGGACACGGTTCACGAGTACCAGCTTTGCGCTTCCAAAAAGTTAGCCCCGATCTCCCGGCCCGGCCAGGCACATCCCCGTCAGGGGGCGGCGCCGGGGCAGGCAGGCGAGTCGGGGCTATTTGGGTGAGCCACCCGACGGAATCGAACCGTCAACCTGCTCATTACGAATGAGCTGCTCTGCCGGGTTGAGCTAGGGTGGCAAATGGCCGATTTCATTCAGCAAGACGGAGGAGATTATAGCAAGGGGTCTCGAGTTTGGCAAACTAGCAGTCCCGCCATGTTCAGTAACCGACGGGCTGCGCCTGTTTGGTGATGTAAGGGTAGCGCACACAACCGCGGACTGTGTCGAAATTACCGACGAGTTGGCGGGGCCAGGCCGCATTGGCGCTGAACCACGTGGGGGTTGACTCGTACCAGCTCTTTTTGTACAGGTCAATACGTAATTCGCCGCTGCCGGGTTGGATAGTCAATGACACGAGCTGATCCTTGCTGGGTACGACGGACTGTGGCAGGTAGCCCGCTGTGAAGCAGCTCTGCCCCCAGCAATAACCGATGCCGATTTCACGGTCGTAGATATCCCGATCGGCGCCCAGCCATTCGCCTGTGCCCGTGTTATGCAGCCAAACCATGATCCGATTACAGATGCCATTGGGAAATGCCGGTGGCCGGGCCCAATTCAGGTACAGCGCATTGAAGCGACGTTCGGGGGTCAGGATCGCGTTGCCATTGTTGGCATCTCGGATGTGGATGCCGGTGTAGTAATGGGTCAGGATCTGGTCACGGGCGGTCCACGTGACCGACCAGGGATCCAGGGTGCCCAGATAGCTGCGATTGCCGAAGGCCCAGCGGCTGGCGCCGTTCTGGCTGAGGCCATGACCGTGGCCTTGCTGTGTCACAGCGGGGTGCGAGCTGATCGGGTCTTGGACGGCTATCAGGTATGGGAAGCTCCCGTTCAGGGTGCGCAATGGAATATCGGCGAAGAACTCGGCGAAGAGCGGGTTGTCGTTGGTGGTCTGACTTAGATAATGGCGATCCTGCACCGCAGTATCAATGATGGCGCGTTGGGCAGCCGGGAGGGAGTCGTATTTGCGCGGGATGAAGGCCTGGAATTGCGTTGAGTTGTTGATCTGGCTGCCTTGCTGGATATGCCAATAGGCGTAGGTGCGGGCGGCGACGGCCTGCGCTTGCACCGCCAGCGCGTGGTGCGTACCAGGTGACATCTCTTGGGGTATGACGTCACGTAGATAGCGATTGTTGACCGCTGTGCCCTCAATTTGAACGGTGACGGGGTTGGTCGACCCAAATGGGTAGGGACCCAGGTTGGAATCGGCTGTGCAACCATAACTACTATCGTTTGAAGTGCATGGGATGTTCAAAGATGCCCCGGAAGCTGGATCCAAATGATACATCGCAACCCTTATGGTTGACGGTGGGGTAAAGAAAGCATTTGGTTCAGCAAAAGCGGATTGACTGAAACATCCTGTAAACACCGCCATTGCTATGCTCAAAACCAGCTTGTGAAGCTTATTCATGCTTATTGTCCTCAGATAGAACATGATCGACAGGAAAGATGCAGATACGTCCAAACTGTTGCATCAACCCATTGTCTTCATCGAGTACAGCACATGAAATTGCAAGCCATTGTCCATCAGGCGCCCACGCAATAGTTTCATGTCTGAGCCCCATGAATTCGGCGTCTGCCAATTCTGTTTGGGAGATGCCATGGACGGCATCCACCAAAGACAACTTATAGTGAGCCATTCCAGGCTCGATCATATTATCGGCAATCACAGCCAAGAACAGGCCATCTGGCGCCCACGCAAAATCGAACATTCTGCGATTATCCATGGGAAAATCAAGCTTCTTTCCAGTATGGACATCGAGAATAGTCAAATCGGTGTAAGGATAGATTGGTTCACCCACAGTCGTTAGCAGAGCCAAGCGCTGCCCATCAGGACTCCAGCGCGCCAAGAGAGCGTGCCGCGGCCCATAGCCGCGGCTTTCGGAGGCTTCCTGCCCCAGGTCGATTTTCCTGACACGCTGCGGTTCCAGGTCAACAATATAGAAGTGTGTTTGGTCGAAAACTGCGAAAGTCGTACTGGTGGGAGATGCTGCGATCTGCAGGCTGGAAAGTGGGTGTTCGACATCCAAGCCCAACGCCCGCAGGTCTACCTGGGCGGCATCGGTGCGCTTGCCTTGATCGCTCAAGGGCTGCAATACGGCCTGGGGATAAGTGAGCGCAACGAGGGGGACCGCATTGCCCACATTACCGCCGATGGCCCAATTTACCCCCCGCAGTATGGGCGCGCGCGCACGTGCGGTGTCAGCCGCACTGATCCACAGATCGACCCGTCCCCATTGATCACCCCGAAGGTCCTCCAGGCGCGTGAAAGCGACCTTGGCAACACTTGGCAGCCATACTGGCGGTCTATCAATGGAAGCCCGTTCCCCAAAGATATGCCGTTCCCCGGTTACCGCGTCCAACGTTTCGATCGTTTCTGTGATGACATTTGCGCGCCGGATGGTGAGCAACAACTGCCGGCTATCGGGCAGCCAACCGCTGATGCCAATCGCGGACGTGTTGGTCAGAACGATGCGGGGTTCACCGAACAGATAGGGCATGGGCGCGGTGGCAGGGGTGGGGGAAGCGTTAGGCGGCGGGGCGATTTGCGGGGTAGGCGAGGCGTCAGGCGCCCGCAGGGCGGTCGTCGGCGTGGGCAACGGCGATTGTTGCGATGACGTCGAGGAGAGGCCGGCGGCACCCTCTGGGAACGATTGGGGGCGGCGGGGCCGGCTGCCAGCAAGCAGCCACACGGCGCCGGCGGTCAGCCCCAAGATCAGGATCAAGCCGAGGATGTTGCGTAGCGTACGATCCAGCCAGCGCATAGGACACCTCCTGTGTACACATCAGCGTGTCCATTTTACCACACCCGCCCCCTGACATTGTCAACCTACTTGACAATGGCGTTGGCCGGTGGCAGACGTGCGCGTTTACCGCTGGTACAGGCTCTAGTTTTCGCACAGCCCGGCAGCGAGTCGTGATTCATCAGGTCGCGAAAAAAGCCACCGCCTGCCCACGATCGTGGGCAGGCGGTGGCAAAAAGCCGGTCGCGGATGAGTCGCGTTACACGCGCGTCAGATACTCGCCGGTGCGGGTGTCGATGCGGATCTTGTCGCCGACACTGACGAAGAGCGGCACCTGCGCCTGGTAGCCGGTGGTGACGACCGCTGGCTTGGTGGCATTGGTGGCTGTGTCGCCCGCGTAGCCCGGATCGGTCTTGACGACTTCCAGGTCGACGGTGGTTGGCAGCTCGACGCTGATCGGTTCACCCTCGTAGCTTTCGAGTGCGATCGTCATGCCGTCGATCAGGAATTGGACGGCATCCCCGAGCATCTTGGCGCTCAGCATCGGCTGCTCGTTGCTTTCCAGGTCCATGAAATAATACAGGTCGCCGTCGTTGTACAAGTATTGCACGTCCGCATGATCCAGGCGGATGTCTTGCACGCGGCTTCCCGAAGGATAGGTTTTGGTCTGCGTCCCGCCGTTGCGCACGTTGCGCACCTTGACGCGGATGGTCGCGTTGCCGCGGCCGGTCTTGACATGCTCGTACTCCAGCACGCGCCAGAGATCGCTGTCTTCAATGTAAGTGGCACCCTTGCGAAGGTCTTGTACGCCGATCATAGGTTTTACTTCTCCACGGTACGATTGCTAGGCGGCAAAACCTCCGGGGCAAACACGCCTCGGAGGTTGTCATGGCAGATCATATCAATTGGCGGCCCGTGTGTCAAATTTCGCACGTTTATCTACCGCTCCACCCAGTTCTTCGCCGTGGCCGGCAGGTTCATCAGCGGCGCTTTGTGCAGCGTGCATTCGGGCAGCGATTCCAGGAACAACCGGCCGTAGCCTTTCGAGGTGATGCGTTTGTCCAGCACCACCACCACCCCGCGGTCGGTGGCACTGCGGATCAGGCGGCCAAAGCCCTGGCGGAAGCGCAGGATCGCGTCAGGCACCTGGTATTGGTAGAACGGGTCATCGAACGTCTCGCTGCGCGCGGCCACCACCGGATCGGACGGGACGGCGAACGGCAGCTTCACCAGCACCAGCGCGCTGAGCGCCTCGCCGACGACATCCACGCCTTCCCAGAAGCTGCGCGTGCCCAGCAGCACCGTCTTGTTGCCGGCCTTGAACGTCTCCAGGAGCTGGTGTCGCGAGCCGCCGCCGCCCTGGCTCAGCACCGTGATGCCCGCCTCGGTGAGCGCCGGGTTGATGGCCTGCGCCGTGCGTTTGAGCTGTTGGTAGGAGGTGAACAGCGCCAGTGTGCGCCCGCCCAGCGCCTTCGCCAGCCCGATCAGCGTCTGCTCCACCGCGGTCTGGTAGCCGGGCGCGTTGGGCTCGGGCAGGTCGGACGGCAGATAGAGCAGCGTGCTCTCTCGGTAGTCGAACGGCGAGCCCACGGTGGCCGTGTCCGCGTCGTGCGCGGCCAGCCGGTCGCGCACGTAGTCGAAGCTGCCCGCGGTGCGCAGCGTGGCCGAGGTCATCACCACGGTCTCGTTCTTGAAGAGGATGTGGTCTTGCACCAGCGGGCCCACGTGCAGCGGCGCCGAGTGCAGGCTGATGCGCCGGCCCTGCCGCTCGGCGGTGGCGATCTCGGCCCAGAAGACGTTGTTACTGTTGGGCTTCAGCACCCAGGTTTCCATGTTGGTGTGGAGCTCCACCAGCCGCAGGGTTGTACTGCCCAACGTTTCGGCCAGGACGCCGAGATTTTCGGACTTGACCCCCGCGGCCTGCAGGTCTTGGAGCGCGCCTTGTAGGGTCTCCAGGTGCTTCAGCAGCGTCTGCCAGACGAGCCCCAGGTTCTCCCAGGCCACTTCAATATCGACCCATACCGGCTGGGCGCGCGTCGCCTCGCTGATTCGCAGCCGCAGGTCGTATTCGCTGTTGTCGGTGCGCGGCACCAGCTCGCGGATGGCCTCATCCACAACCTGCCAGAAATTGTCCAGCCGGGCGTGGGCTGCTTCTACATCGCCTTGAGTGCGCAGGAGCGCTTCCCGGATCAGGCTGAACTGCGCATCCGGCAGGCAGGCGCGCACGGCGGAAAGCAGCTCGGCCAGCAAGCCGGGGGCGCGTTGGCCCTTGGCGGCCGGCTCGGTGCGCGATCGGCTCCCCTTGGCCCCCCCGGTCCCGACGCCGGTGACGCCGCCCTGCGGGTAGAGTGCGGTGAAAAGCTGGGCCAAGGTGAAGGCATCGGCCTTGAAGCTGAGCTGATCGGTGACCGCATCCTCCAGGTGGTGCGCCTCATCGATGATCAGGCGGTTGTATTCGGGCAGCACGCGATTGGCCGTGGCCGCATCGGCCATCAGCAGCGCGTGGTTCACGACGACGATGTGCGCGGCCTCGGCGGCTTTGCGCGCCCGGTAGAAAAAGCACCGCCCATCCATCTCCCGCTGGCAGCGGTCCAGCGAGCAGCCCTCGTTGTCCGCGGCCACCTGGCTCCACACAAAGCGGTCGGATGGCAACGGCAGCGACAGCTCGCCCTGGTCGCCGCTCTGCGTCTGCGGCAGCCAGACGAGGATGCGGGCGATGCCGCGCAGCTCGTCGGCGCTGAGGTTGGGACGGCCCCTGAGCGCGTTGAACCGCCGCGGGCACAGATAGTTGCTGCGGCCTTTCAGCAGCGCAGCCCGGAACGGCTCGGCAGACCCGGCGGTCTTGCGGAACCGCAGCGGCCCGGCCATGCTCAACACCTGCTGTAAATCGGGCAGATCCTTCTTGAAGAGCTGGTCTTGCAGGTTGATGGTGTTGGTGCTGACGACCACCCGCGTCTCGTTTTTCACCGCGAACGCGATGGCCGGCAGCAGATAGGCCAGCGACTTGCCGGTGCCGGTGCCGGCCTCGGCCATCAGGTGGTGGCCCTGGTTGAAGGCGCCGGCGACTGCCTCCAGCATATCGACCTGGGGTGGGCGGAACTCGTAGCCGGGGAACGCCCGGCTGAACGCGCCATCGGGCCGGAGCATGGCCGCCAGCTCACCGGGTTCGATGGGGTCGGTGTGCTCGCGCGGGGCCAGCGGCTCGGCTGCGCGCCAGGCCTGGAACAGCGGGCTGCCGGGCGCCAACTGCTCCAGGGGGGTCTCATCGCGGGGCACCTTGCCGACGCCGTGCGCGGCCAGCGCCTCGGCGAATACGACCGCCAGCGGCCAGTCGCTGCCGTAGCTCACCCGGACGATCTCGGCCAGCACGGCGCGTGAGAGTTGGCAGGCCTGGTCGCACAGCAGCGCAAAAAGCCGGCCCGAGGCGCGCGCGTCATCGAGCGCGCGGTGCGCGTTGGTCAGCCCCAGCCCGAACCGCTGCGCCAGCGCGCCCAGGCTGTAACCGGGCAATGCGGGCAGTAAGATGGTGGCCAGTTCCCAGGTGTCCAGACCGACGTTCTCGTTCAGCAGGCCCTGGGCGCGCATGAACCCCAAATCGAAGCCCACGCTGTGGCCCACCACGGGCAGTTGCCCCACAAAACGCGTCAACGTCGTTTCGATCTGGCGGAAGGCCGGCGCGGAGGCCACATCCCGGTCGGTGATCCCGGTGAGCATGGTGATGTCGTACGGGATCGGTCGGCCCGGGTTGACCAGGCTGGTGAACTCTTCGATCGCCTCGCCGTCGCGATATTTGATCGCGCCGACCTCGATGATCGCGTCGCGGTCGGCGCTCAGGCCGGTCGTTTCCAGGTCCAGGGTGACATAGGTGCGGGGCAAGGGTCTTCTCCGTTTCGAGATGGATGCCGGATGCTTCGAGAGCGCCCTCAGTATACCACATCGAACGACAAACCGGGGCTGCGGTGATTGCTTGTGCGGCTGTCAGACCTGTTTTTCTACTTACCCTGCCACCTCGGCGGGCGTTTCTCCAGGAACGCAGTCATCCCTTCCTGCGCGTCATGGGTCACCGCGCTGGTCGCCATGGTCTCGCCCATTAGCTCATATGCGGTCACCTGGTCCAGCTCGATCTGCCGGTAGAACGCCTGCTTGCCGGTTCGGATGGTCAACGGGCTGGCCGCGGCGATCTGCTGCGCCAATGCCAGCACCTCAGCGTCCAGCCGGTCTGCGGGCACGACGCGGTTGATCAGCCCCCACGCCGCCGCGGTTGCGGCATCGATGGGTTGGCCGGTCAGCAGCATCTCCAGCACGCGCTTGCGGCCGATCGCGCGGGTCAGCGCCACCATGGGTGTGGCGCAGAATAGGCCGATTTTGACTCCCGGCGTGGCAAAGCGCGTCCCCTCGGCCGCGATCGCAAGGTCGCACGCTGCAACGAGCTGGCACCCCGCCGCGGTCGCGATCCCGTGTACACTGGCGATCACCGGTTGCGGGAGGCGCTGGATCGTCTGCATCAGATCGGTGCATGCGGCGAATATGGCGCGCTCCTCATCCTCCGAGCGGCCGACTAGCTCGCGCAGGTCATGACCGGCCGAGAAGACCGAACCCGCGCCGCGCAACACGATGACACAACACTCGGGCCGTGCGCTGTGCGCGGTCAGCGCCTGCGTCAGTGCACTCATCAGGCCGGTGGAGAGCGCGTTGCGCTGCGCCGGGCGGTTCAGGGTCAAGTAGACGACCGGCAGTGCGTCCTCGAACAGGATATAGTCAGTGATGGCCTCGGCAGGCGCGGTGGAAGACATAACGGCGACTCCTCCCTGTCAGGTAACAGAACATCTGCGTGATGCAAACTCTAAGCCAAGCAGACGTGCTTGTCAACTGCTGCTCTTGCTAACGCCTGCCTCGTGCAGTTGTGCCCCTGGCCGATTTGTGCTATCATGGCCCGCGGTTATCCAATCTGTTTGTTCGAGAAGAGCATGATCACCTTGCGCAAGGTTTTGAAGTTTCCGACGTTTTATTGTAGTTTGATTTGAAACTCGCCAGAGACACGGGGAGCTTATCTCCGTGTCTCTGTTGTTAATTCCAGGGAAGGTAGCCGTGACAGCATACATCTTTGTGACCGGCGGTGTGGTGAGTGGCCTGGGCAAGGGCGTGACCGCCGCGTCCATCGGCCGGCTGCTCAAGGCGCGCGGGGTGCGCGTCTCGATCCAGAAGCTCGATCCCTATCTCAACGTGGATCCGGGCACCATGTCGCCCTACCAGCACGGCGAGGTGTTCGTCACCGATGACGGCGCGGAGACCGACCTGGATCTGGGCCACTACGAGCGGTTTGTGGACGAGAACCTGGCCCAGGGCAACAACGTGACCACCGGGCAGATCTACAGCCAGGTGTTGGCCAAGGAGCGCCACGGGGATTACCTGGGCGGCACTATCCAGGTGATCCCGCACGTCACCAACGAGATCAAGCGCCGGATCTTCGACGCCGGGCGCCACAACGACGCGGACGTGCTGATCGTTGAGGTGGGCGGTACGGTAGGCGACATCGAAGGCCTGCCGTTCCTCGAAGCGATCCGCCAGATGCGCAAGGATGTGGGGCGCAACCATACCTTCTATGTCCACGTGACGCTGCTGCCGTACATCTCGGGCAGCAACGAGCTCAAGACCAAACCCACCCAGCACAGCGTCAGCGAGCTGCGCGGCATCGGCATCCAGCCGGACATGATCATGTGCCGGTCGGACCAGCCGGTGAGCGACGGCGTGCGCGAGAAGATCGCGCTTTTCACCGATGTGGAGCCGCGCGCGGTTGTGCCGGTCTACACCGCTAAGAGCATCTATGAAGTGCCGCTGATGCTCGAAAGCGAGGGCGTGGCCGATTTCATTGCCGAGCGGCTGGGGCTTACAGTGACGCCGCCCGCCCTGGACGAGTGGCGGAACCTGGTCGCGCAGATTCGCAAGCCGAAGCCGGCGTTGAAGGTCGCGCTGGTGGGCAAGTATGTCGAGCTGGAAGACGCGTACATGAGCGTGCGCGAGGCGCTGACCCACGCAGCCTGGTCGTTGGATCACGATCTGGAGCTGGCCTGGATTCACTCCGAATCGCTGGAGCATCCGGGTGGCAGCGATCAACTGGCGGGGGCCGACGCCATCCTGGTGCCGGGCGGATTCGGCGAGCGCGGCATCGAGGGCAAGATCAATGCTGCGCGCTATGCCCGCGAGCACAAAGTGCCCTATTTTGGGCTGTGCCTGGGCATGCAGGTGATGTGCATCGAGTTCGCCCGTAACGTCCTGCACCTGCCGGACGCCAACAGCACCGAGTTCAACCCCAAGACGCCGCACCCGGTCATCAGCCTGATGCCCGATCAACAAGGCATTGAGGACATGGGCGGCACCATGCGGCTGGGCCTGTGGCCGTGCGTCTTGCAGCCAGATAGCCTGGCTGCCGCGGCCTACGCGCCCGAACCCCGTGTGCGGGAGCGGCATCGCCATCGCTGGGAGTTCAACAACCGCTACCGGGCGAGCGCGACGGCCGCGGGCCTGCGCTTTTCAGGCCTCTCACCCGATGGCCGCCTGGTCGAAATTGCTGAGCTGGACCGCAGCCTGAACCCGTGGATGCTCGGCACGCAGTTCCATCCGGAGTTTCGCTCCCGGCCCAATCGGCCGCACCCGCTGTTCCGGGCGTTTCTTGAGGCGGCAAGCAGGTAGACAGGGAAACAAGGAAACAAGTAAATTGGTGGATGGGTGACTGGGTGATGATTCATCAACCAACTTTCCAATTTACCAACTCTCCAATTTACCCGATCATAGACTATAGGGGGTAACGATGTCTGGACATTCAAAATGGGCTACGATCAAGCGTAAGAAGGGCGCAGCGGACGCCAAGCGCGGACAGGTCTTCACCAAGTTTGCGCGCGAAATCCAGCTCGCCGCGCGCGAGGGGCCTGACCCCAACTTCAACTTCCGCTTGCGGCTGATCATCGACAAGGCCAAAGCCGAGAATATGCCCAAGGACAACATCGATCGCGCGATCCGCCGCGGCGCAGGGCTGGACAGCGATGGTGCACAGCTCGAAGAGGTCACCTATGAAGGCTACGGCCCGCACGGCGTGGCGCTGTATATCCAAACCGTGACCGACAACAAGAACCGCACCGTCTCCGAGCTTCGGCGCGCGCTGACGCGGGGCGGCGGCAGCTTGGGCGAGTCCGGCAGCGTAGGGTGGCTGTTCGATTCCAAGGGCTACATCGCTCTGGCGATGGAAGGTCACAACCAGGACAAGGTTTTTGCGCTGGCGTTGGATGCCGGCGCCGACGACGTGCAGTTCAGCGAGGAGTCGGCCGAGGTCTACACCGAGCCCGCCGACCTCCAAAAGGTCCGCCAGGTGTTCCAGGATGCGCGTTACAAGCTCGAGAGCGCCGAAGTGACCATGCTCCCGAAAACCTACGTATCGCTCGCGCCGGCCGACACCCTCCAGGTGATGAGTCTGATCGAAAATCTGGAAGAGATCGACGATGTCGCCAAGGTCTACTCGAATTTGGAGATCACGGACGAGGCGCTAGAGGCGATGGGGTAAGGGAACTGTGGTGATCTTGGGGATTGATCCGGGCACCGCGACCACGGGGTACGGCCTGATCACCGAGGATGAGGCCGGCGAAGCGCGGCTGATCCGGTATGGGGCCATCACGACCCAGCCGGGTGTGCCCATGCCCGAACGGCTCCTAACGATCTACCGGGAAGTGGACGGGCTGATCCGTGAGTACGCGCCCGACGCGGTGGCTGTGGAAGTGCTGTTTTTTGGGCGCAATGTCACCACCGCACTCACGGTCGGCCAGGCGCGCGGGGTGGTGCTGCTGGCCGCGGCGCAGGCTGGGCTGCCGATCTACGAGTACAAGCCGGCCGAGGTCAAACAGGCGTTGGCCGGTTATGGCAACGCGGACAAGCGGCAGATGCAGGAGATGGTGCGCATCATGTTGGGGCTGGATGTCATCCCCCGCCCCGATGATGCCGCCGACGCGGTGGCGATCGCGATCTGCCATCTGCACAGCCAACGCTTGCGCCGGCTGATGGACGACGCGGCCGACATTTGGAACGTGCCGACATAAGAGGTCCTATGATCGCATCAGTGGAGGGCCGCGTGGCCGCGGTGCTGCGGGACAGCGTGGTGGTGAACGTGGGTGGGGTGGGGCTGCGCGTGCTTTGCACCCAGCCCACCGTAGCCGCCGCGCGCGGGGGCGAGCCGATCTTCCTGCACACCCACCTGGTGGTGCGCGAGGATGATCTCACTTTGATCGGTTTCGCCACAACGGATGAGCTCACGCTGTTTGAGTACTTAATTGCCGTTTCCGGGGTCGGGCCCAAGATGGCGCTGGGGCTGCTTTCCGGTATGGCGCCGGATGCCCTGCGTCTTGCCATCGGGCAAGACCAGCCCGACGTCCTGGCGCGCATCCCCGGTATCGGCAAGAAGACCGCGCAGAAGATCGTGCTGGAGTTGAAGGATAAGATCGGCGTGGTTGAGGTGGCCGAAGGGCTGGCCGCGCTGACCGAGGCCGATGCGGCAGTGATCGACGCGCTGACCGCGCTCGGCTACAGCATCGTTGAGGCGCAGCGCGCGGTGCAATCGCTGCCGCGCGATCTCACCGACGTCGAGGACCGGCTGCGGCGAGCGCTGTCCTCGTTCAGTAGCTAACTCGAAAAAGCAGAACGCACGCATGGCCAGTGAGAATACGTCCCCCGTCATCACCAGTACGAGCAATACCCGCATCGTAGCGGCACGCAAACTCAAGCAGCGGAAATACCGCCAGGCTGAAGGGCTGTTCCTGGTCGAAGGCCTACAACTTTTGCACATGGCGCTGGACAGCGGCGCGGCCCCCGACGAGGTCTTCTACTGCCAGGAGCAGTTCGCGGGGACCGAGGCGGCCACCCTGCTCGAACGTTTTCGCCGCACGCGCGCGGCCGTGCTCAGCGTGACGTCGCGCGTGATGGAGACGCTCTCGGAGCGTGAGGAGCCCCAGGGGATCGTCACGTCATTTCATGTGCCCCAGGTCTCGCTACCTGCGCTGCGGTTGACCGGCCGCGAGTTGGTGGTGGTGGTGGATCGGCTGCAAGATCCCGGCAACCTCGGCACCCTCATCCGCACCGCGGACTCCGTGGGTGCGGCAGCCCTGATCCTGGTGGAGCCGTGTGTCGATCCGTTTGACCCGAAGACCGTGCGCGGCAGCATGGGATCGCTGTTCAACGTTCCGGTTGTCAGCGTGCAGGACGTGGCGGGCCTGTTCGCCTGGCTGGCAGACCGCGGCCTGCGTCCGGTCGGCGCCGACCCGCATCTGGGCGAGACCTGGGGCGCCGGGCTGTGGCGGGGCGGGGTGGCCCTGGTGCTGGGCAACGAGGCGCGCGGCCTTTCGCCCGACGTGGCTGCCCAGATTCACGCCTGGGCAAAACTGCCCATCGTCGGCAAGGCGGAATCGCTGAACGTGGCTGTGGCCGGCGGCGTCTTGATGTATCTATGGCTGCACGAGAATCTCTTTTGACAAAAACGCCGCTCTGAGCTAAACTCCTGCTTCGTTCAAGCGCAGCGGGCGTTTTGCGCGCTGCACTTTACAGGTAACATTTACCAATTGAACAATCCTGGACACTCATCCAGAGGGGGGGAGGGATCGGCCCTGTGAACCCCCGGCAACCACCTGG
>JAPKMS010000172.1 GCA_026645775.1 Anaerolineae bacterium | reverse complement strand
GGCACACACGGCCACCAGGCTCCGCGGCCCTACATCATCAATCCGCCTCTGGATGGCGGACAGATGGTCTATGCGCCCGGTGAGCACTTCGCCTTCGATCTGCTGCTGGCCGGGGATGCGGCCGAGCTGTTTCCTTACGTGGTGCTGGCGTTAGATCGCCTGGCTTACGAGGGATTGGGGACGCGCCTGGATGGGTACAACGGTGGTGACGGCCGCCGCGGCACCGCGCAGGTCACCCGCATCGACGCGATCCAGCCCTTAACCGGGGAGGTCGCGCCGGTGCTGCGCCCTAACAGCCGCACGGTGAACGTACCGGCGCTACCGATCACCCATGCGGCAGTGCTGACCGCAGCCGGCCGCCTGCCCGCACAGGGGGACTTGACGCTGCACTTCATCAGCCCCCTCCGGCTGGTGGATCGCGAGCAGTTGGTCCGGGTGCCGTACTTCCGGCCGCTGTTGCACCGCTTGCTTGAACGCATCAAAAGCCTGGTCGAGAATTTTGGCGGCGGCGAGGTGCCGTACAGCATCGCAGAACTGCGTGATCTTGCAGACGACGTAGCGCTGGTTGAAAACCACAGCAGTTGGCTTGACTTGCATGGTTACAGCACCCGGCTGGGCCGCCAACAAGTCATCGGTGGGCTGGTGGGCCGCGCTACCTACCGCGCCGCCGACTGGAACCCATTCCTGCCGTGGCTCATCTGGGGCACGCTGTTGCATGCGGGTAAAAACGCGGTCAAGGGGGACGGATGGTTCGGGTTGCAGATGGGCAAGATTGCCATCGGCTTGCCAGGTCACCAAAGCCTCCCCCTTCCCTAGCAGGCAAGGGGGCAGGGGCAAGATTGCAGTACCGACCTCCAACCCCCTCCCTGTGAAGGAGGGCAGGGTACCGCATCACCGAAGCATCCCCCTTCCCTCGCAGGGAAGGGGGCAGGGGGGTTAGGTCATTTAGGATCAGGGAGTTAGATCATGCCTATCATTCAACATCTGGTCGTTGAAACCTTCGGCAAGCATGTCGGCAAGCACCAAGAGCGGCTGCAAGTGACTGACCTGAAGAGCGGTGCCACGGTGGTCGAAGCGCCGCTGCTACACCTGGAGTCTGTATTGATCGGCAGCCGGGGCATCAGTATCTCGGCAGACGCCATCGCAGCCTGCACCGAGCGCGGCATCCCGATCAACTTCCTGGATGGCCACGGCACACCGTTTGCCGCACTGTACAGCGCGGGGTTGACTGGCACTGTGCTGACCCGACGCGCTCAATTACAGGCGTTGTGTGACGGCAGGGGGCGCGCGGTCGCTGCTGCGTTCTGCATCGGCAAGCTACGCAACCAGTCCAACCTGCTGCGCTACATGGCGAAATACCGCAAAGAGGTCGCGCCCGACATCTATGACGAGTTGCGGCAGTTGGCCACCGAGGTGCTCGACCATGTCGCCGAGATCGAGCGCTTGGGCGGACAGACCGCCGACGATATCCGGTTCGAGTTGCTCTCAGCCGAAGGACGGGGCGCGCAACGTTACTGGCAAGGATTTCGGCTGCTGTTGAAAGACAGCCACGATTGGCCGGGGCGTCAGACGCAGGGTGCGAACGATCCGGTCAACGCGGCGCTGAACTATGGCTACGGTATCCTCTATGGCCAAGTCGAACGCACCGCAGTATTAGCCGGACTCGACCCCTACGCAGGCTTCCTGCACGTAGACCGGTCAGGCAAGCCCAGCCTGGTGTTAGATCTGATCGAAGAGTTTCGTGCGGCAGCAGTCGATCGGGCGATCCTGAGTGTGATCAACAAGGGCGGCACGCTGGCGAACGACGAACGGGGCCGGCTGGATGAGCCGACACGAAAGCTGATCGCTGAACGAGTACTGGAGCGGTTAGACAGTCCGGTGCGCTATGCCGGCAAGCAAAATACGCTGCTCACGGTGATGCAAGCACAGGCGCGCCACCTGGCGGTCTTCTTGCGAGGCGACCGGCCTGAGTATGAACCGTTTATTGCAAATTGGTGACCTCTCCTGCAGGTGTCATCTCACCCCAACCCCTCTCCTGCGAGGAGAAGGGAGCATGGCTCCCCCTTCCCTGGTAGGGAGGGGAGAGGGGGTAGGTCACTCACAGGAAGGGAACAGGAGATAAGTCATGCCCACAGCACGCGGTACACGTATTCCCGTACTGGTGATCTATGACATCTCGCACGATGGCACACGCGCCAAAGTAGCTGACGTTTGCCTGGACTACGGCCTGGATCGCATCCAGTACAGTGCATTTGCCGGCGAACTAACCCGCACCCACCAGGAAGAAATGTGGCTGCGCATCAAGCGCAGGGTCGGCAAGCATGCGGCAAAGATATTCATCGTGCCGATGGCCAGCGATAACTGGGCGCGGCGACTGGTGTTGGAACAGGGAGAATCGACGCCTGCGACCCCGGAACCGGCGAAAATCTCGGTACTGCCTAACATTCAGGTCACGCTGGCGGCCACAAAAAACCGAGAGGAGCATCAGCCATGACCTGGACCATGACTGTCACGGATCTGAAACAATACACTTACTGTCCGCGCATCCTCTATTTCATGCGCTGTCTGCCGGACGTGCGGCCGATCACCGCTAAGATGGCCGAAGGCATCCTGGCGCATGAGGCGGCCGAAGCGCGCGAAGAACGCCGGCAACTGCGTTGTTATGGCTTCAAGACGGGCGAGCGCCACTTTGCGGTGTCGCTCTACTCGGCCGCGCTCGGTCTGACCGCGTTGATCGATCTGGTCATCGTGCAGCCGGATGGCAAACCGATCGTTGTCCCCATAGACTACAAACTGAGCGATATGGCGGGGGCACACTTTAAGCTACAACTGGCCAGTTATGGGTTGCTACTGGAAGAAGAGATGGGCCTGCCGGCGCCATACGGTTTTCTGTACCTGATTCCCGAACGACGCGCAGAGCGCGTGCCGCTTTCCGCAGCGACCAAACTCGAAGCCCGTAACCTGCTGGCCGAAATGCGGAAGGTTGTTGAGTCAGAGGTCATACCGGATCCAACACTACGAGCCGCACACTGCGTAAACTGCGAATTTCGGAGGTTTTGCAATGACGTGGTATGATAGGTCCTGGTCGACAAGAGGGCCACGGTGCCCTCCAGGGCATGCCTGCGCAAATCATCGGGCAATGTAGGCAGTAGAGAGCTGACTGCTGGACCAGGCGCCCCATTTAGCCCTTGGGAGGCCTGCCGACATTCGCAGATACCGGCAGCATCTATGCAAACAGAAATTTGCGCACCGAGGCATTCTGAAAGCCGATTTTGGTGCGCAACGTCAGCTCAGTAACCCGCAAGGAAGCCTGTAGCGCCCTGCAAAACGGCAAAAAGGTCATTTTTGTCCTTTCGTGTAATTCCAGAGGCAACGGCTTCAATCGAACGATCCGACTCGCGGATACTGAAACGCCGTTGTCTGTCTCATCCCAGGCGATGCTGTC
>JAPKMS010000171.1 GCA_026645775.1 Anaerolineae bacterium | reverse complement strand
GCTACGACAGTTGGAACGTCTTATCCCACCTAGCCAGCCGCAGGCAACGGCGGCTTAGCTTGATGCCTATGGGGTTGCCCTCCGTTTCATGGTACAGGCGGGCGACTTCGTCGGCGCTTAAGGCGCGGCCGGCCGCGCCCTGTGCCAGCGCGGCTGTGGCGGCCGGGGACAGCGCGCCCAGCTCGATGCGCGTGAGCAGCCCGCGGCGCTGGAGTTTCAGGGACAGCGCCTCCACCGGGTTATCCGCCTCAGATTCGCAGCAGCAGACTGTCCCCAGGACCAGCAGGGGCGCGGAGCCGGCGGCTTCCAGCAGGTAGAGCAGCCAATCGAGGGTGTCGGGGTCGGCCCATTGCAGGTCGTCAATGCAGAGCAACATCGGGACGGCCGGGGCGCCACCGCGGGGTTCAGGGGTCAGTAGCGCCTGGGCCAGGGCCTGGAAGAGGCGCTGGCGCTGCCAGGGTTCCGTCATCGGGCCGGGTGCCGGCAGGTTGGGATGCGCCGCAGCCAGCTCGGGCAGCAGCCGGCTGATCTCGCTCAGCCAGGCGGCGTCCAACCGCCCCAGCCGCTCGTGCAGCGCGGGGCTGCGCAGCAGCGCGGCCGCGGGCGCGTAGGGCAGGGTGCGCCCGGTGGCGGTGCAGGCCACCTGCACCGCAGTCAGTTGGCGCGCTTCGGCCCACCGGATCAGCTCTTCGGCCAGCCGGCTCTTGCCGATCCCGGTCTCGCCGACCAGCAGCGCCAGGTGCGGCTGGCCGGCGGCCGCGCGGCGCCAAACGTCGAGCAACTGCCCCCACTCCGCCTGCCGTCCCACCAGGGGCGGCGCGGGCGGCAGCAGCGCGGCGGGCGTGACCGGCGCTTCGTCGGCACGCAGCACCTGCAAATAAGTGGCCTGCATCTGCGCGCTGGGGTCAACCCCCAGCTCGCGGCGGAGCAGGGTGGCGCAGGCGTGGTAGGTGCGCAGGGCGTCCGCCCGGCTGCCGGCCGCCAGGTGCAGGCGCATCAGGTGCTGCGCGGCAGGCTCGTGCAGCGGATCCTGCTGGACCAGCCGTTGAGCGTAACGGATCGCCTCGCCGTACGAGTGCTGCCCTTCCAGGAGCGTCGCCAGGCGATGGAGGGCGCGGAGATGGGCCTGGTGCAGCCGCTCGCGTTCCGCAGTGATCCAATCGTCGTAGCAGGCGGGCAGGAGCTCGCCCTCGTAGAGCCCCACCGCCTGCTCCAGTGCGCGGCAGGCTGCCGGCAGGTCGCCGGCTGCTTCGGCGGCCGCGGCTTCGGCCAGGGCCGCGGTGAACGCGGCCGCGTCAACGCAAACCCTGCTGCTCTCCCCCCACCACACCTGATGGCGGTCGAACTGGATGAAGCGCCCGAAGCCGTCGAGCGCCGCGCGCAGCCGGTGCAGGAGGTTGCGCAGATTGGCGTGGGCCTGCTCTTCGATGGTGTCGGGCCAGAACGCAAAGGCAAGCTGTTGGCGCGAGACAGGTTGGTCGCGGTGGAGCAGGAGATAGGCCAGCAAGAATTGCAGGCGCGGCTGCACGATGGCGGGCGGCGCTTCGCCCTCGACCTCGAGGCGAAAACCACCGAGCAGATGGACACGCAGGGGCGCGGGAGTGGCCGGAGTGTGTTCCACGGTCGCAATTGCTTTCACGGGATGTGCGATAAAGTGTGACAGGATTATCGCATAAGCCGCAAAAAAAGCAACCTCCTCATCTTGGGTTCAAGTATTGCCCGAACGATGCACAAATTGACACCCCTCCCCCTGACAGATATAATCTTGTTGATCATGTAACGTAAGCCGCCCGCTTGCGTCCAATCTAGCGCACGCCACCGTCGTACGCGATTGCCAGGAGCTAACCTAATGACCCAGACCATCCACGACCCCTTCAGCGCCCGCGCCCTCTTGCCCGGCGCCGGCGAACCGACCGTTTATTATCGCCTGGCCGCGCTGGAAGAAGCCGGCCTCGGCCAGATCTCGCGCCTGCCGTTCTCCATTAAGATCCTCCTGGAAGCCGTGCTGCGCCAGGTGGATGGCTTTGCCGTGACCGAGGAGGATGTGGTTCGGCTGGCCAATTGGGATGCCCAAAATCCGGCCCAGGTCGAGCTGCCGTTCAAGCCGGCCCGCGTGATCATGCAAGACTTCACCGGTGTGCCCGCGGTGGTGGATCTGGCCGCGATGCGGTCGGCGATGGCTCGCGCCGGCGGCGATCCGACGCGCGTCAACCCGCTCATCCCGGTGGATCTGGTGATTGATCACTCGGTGCTGGTGGATGATTTTGGCTCGAAGAATGCGTTGTTCTACAACGCCGAGCGCGAGTTCGAGCGCAACCGCGAGCGTTATGAGTTCCTCAAATGGGGCCAGAACGCCTTCGCTAACTTCCGCGTCGTCCCGCCCGCGACGGGCATCGTACACCAGGTGAATTTGGAATACCTGGCGAGCGTGGTGCAGACTGGCAGGGGTCAGGGGTCAGGGGTCAGGGGTCAAGATGGCGAGTTGGTGGCGTTCCCGGATTCTCTTGTCGGCACCGACAGCCACACCACCATGATCAACGGCCTGGGCGTGCTGGGGTGGGGCGTGGGCGGCATCGAGGCCGAGGCGGTGATGCTGGGCCAGCCGATCTATATGCTGACGCCGCAAGTGATCGGCTTCCGGCTGACCGGCGAGCTGCCCGAAGGTGCGACCGCCACCGACCTGGTGCTCACCGTGACGCAGATGCTGCGGGCGCGGGGCGTGGTGGATAAGTTCGTGGAGTTCTTCGGGCCGGGCGTGGGCAAGCTCAGCCTGCCCGACCGCGCTACTATCGCGAATATGGCGCCGGAATACGGCGCGACCATGGGCTTCTTCCCGGTGGACGATGAGACGCTGCGCTACCTCCGGCTCTCCGGCCGCAGCGAGGCAGCGGTGGACCTGGTCGAGCGCTACAGCAAAGCCCAGGGCCTCTTCCGCACCGACGCCACCCCCGACCCGGTCTTCACCGACGTCCTGGCGCTGGACATGGCGGCCGTCGTCCCCAGCCTGGCCGGCCCCAAACGGCCGCAAGATCGCGTGACCCTGGCCGGTGGCGTCAAGAGCAGCTTCCACAAAGCGTTCCCCAATCCCCAATCCCAAACACCTGATACCCTTACGCATGGTTCGGTGGTCATCGCCGCCATCACTTCCTGCACCAACACCTCCAACCCCAGCGTGATGGTGGCCGCGGGGCTGCTGGCGAAGCGGGCGGCCGAGCGTGGGCTGACCGCCAAGCCGTGGGTCAAGACCAGCCTGGCGCCCGGCTCCAAGGTGGTCACCCGCTACCTGGATGCCGCCGGGCTGACCCCTTACCTGGAACAGATCGGCTTCTTCACGGTGGGCTACGGCTGCACCACGTGTATCGGCAACTCCGGCCCGCTGCCGGACGAAGTGTCGCGCGCGGTCCAGGCGCAGGACCTGGTGGTCGCCGCGGTGATTTCCGGCAATCGCAACTTCGAGGGCCGCGTGCATCCGCTGGTGAAGGCGAACTACCTGGCCAGCCCGCCGCTGGTGGTGGCCTACGCCCTGGCCGGCACGGTGGACATTGATCTGACCCAGGAGCCGCTGGGCACGGATCCGGACGGCCAGCCGGTCTACCTGCGCGACATTTGGCCGAGCCAGGACGAGATTCAGGCCGCCATCGCGTCCAACCTGAACGCCGAGATGTACCGCCAGCAGTACGCCGACGTCTTCACCGGCAACCCAATGTGGAACGCGGTGGCCGTGCCCGCGGAGGTCGCGTACCGGTTCGACCCGGCCAGCACCTACATCCAAGAGCCGCCCTTCTTCGCCGAGCTGGCCGCGGAGCCCGCACCGCGCGGCGACATCCGGGGCGCACGGGCGTTGGCGTTCCTGGGCGACAACATCACGACCGATCATATCTCGCCTGCGGGCTCCATCGGGGCCAAGAGCCCGGCCGGCCAATACCTGCTGGCGCACGGCGTCCCGCAGATCGACTTCAACCAGTACGGCACGCGCCGCGGCAGCCACGAGGTGATGATGCGCGGCACCTTTGCGAACATCCGCATCCGGAATAAGCTGGTTCCGGGCGTCGAGGGCGGGGTTACGGTGTATTTGGGATCAGGGACCAGGGATCAGGGGTCAGGCGTCAGGGGTCAGGCGGCCGGAGACACGGATCACGCAGCACGCAGCACGCAGCATGTCTCCATCTACGACGCGGCCATGCGATACCAGGCGGCCGGCATCCCGACGATCATCCTGGCGGGGAAGGAGTACGGCACCGGGTCGAGCCGCGACTGGGCGGCCAAGGGGCCATTTCTCCTCGGCGTCCGGGCGGTGATCGCCGAGAGCTTCGAGCGCATCCACCGCTCCAACCTGGTGGGCATGGGCATCCTGCCGCTGGTGTTCCTGCCGGGCCAGAACGCCGAGAGCCTGGGCCTAACCGGGTTCGAGATGTTCGATATCATGGGCGAATCAGCGAATCAGCGGATGGCGCCGAAGCAGGTTTACACTGTGCGAGCGACCGATGCGGCGGGAAACGTCCAGGAGTTCCAGGTCCAATCGCGCATTGACACCCCGGTCGAGGTGGAGTACTATCGCAACGGTGGCATTTTGCAGACGGTGTTGCGGCAGATGATGAAGACGTGAAATGTGCTGCGTGAAACGTGAGGCAGACAGGTGATGCTTTGAGTTGGGCGTCCATGAATCATGTTGGCGGGAGAAAGTGGAGATGACCCAGATAGCTGATGAAGAGCAGGTGGTGTCTGACCTCGCTGCGCTTGGGATTAACTACCTTTCGCGCGAAAGCTATTCTTCGATGGATACTGTACGCCCACCGGAGCAACTGCTCGCTAACTTGATTCGGCAACCCAGCGCTCGTGTACGTCAGGCAGTAATTGCGCTGCTGTTGTCTCATCCTGAGTATGCCGAATCGGTGCCTGTTGCGTTGAAAAACCTTACGCCGGACCAGCAGTTAACCTTAAAAATCTTCTACACGGCGGCTGTGTGGCTTCAGCAGGAGCACATGCAGCGGCTAAAGTCATTCGTAGGGAGTCGCTGGCGCCTGTTGCCAGACCTGTTCTCGACCGAGTTCGGACCACAAAGTGTTGATTTGCCGTCTGAACATTTAGCATGGTTGGGACATGCACATCGGCGCAAGACCAACATGGCGGTCAATTGGGTAGGCACCTATGAGAACGTCGCAGAAAAGCTGGTGCGTTCCTGGGAGGCACAGGCGCGATGGAACAGATAACCACTGCGGTGCTCCGGTCTCTTTTGCAAGGCCTCGGTGAGCGCTGTTCGCAACCAGCTACGTTATATCTCCTCGGCGGCAGCGCCCTCTGTCTGTTAGGCAGCCCGCGCCAAACGCTGGACTTTGATTATACGACCGAAGTTCCGCCACAGGCACAGCATGAATTTCAGGAGGCACTTGCCGACCTGGCTGCTGCGCAGCGTCTTGATCTGGAAGAGGTGCCGATCGGGGAGTTCATCCCGCTTCCTGCGAAGGCTGTCGAGCGACGACTGTCTGTTGGGCAATTTGGGGCAGTCAGCGTTTTCATCTTTGACCCGTATACCATCGCCCTGAGCAAGATTGCGCGTGGTTTTGAGTCCGATCTCGAGGACGTGGAGTTCCTCTTACAAGCAGGCGTGATCCAGTTGACTGAGTTAGAGCAGTATTTCCAGGAGATCCTGCCGCGAGTTGCCGGGTTTGATATAGACCCCAAGGAGTTCCGCGCTTACTTTGCTGAAATCTATCGTCGGATGAAAGGTTGACCTCATGACATATACCAAAATCGTCGTTCCATCCGAAGGCCAGCGCATCACCGTGCGCGAGGGCAAACTGAACGTCCCCGATAACCCGATCCTGCTCTGGATCGAGGGCGACGGCATCGGGCCGGACATCATGACCGCGTCCAAGCGGATCTGGGATGCGGCCGTCGCGGCCGTCTACGGCGGGCAGCGGAAGATATCATGGATGGAGATCTACGCGGGGGAGAAGGCGGCCGGCCTGTTCGGCGGCGACTACTTCCCGGCCGAGAGCCTGAACGCGATCCGCGAGTTCCAGGTGGGCATCAAGGGCCCGCTCACCACGCCGATCGGCGGCGGCTTCCGCAGCTTGAACGTGACGCTGCGCATCGACCTGGACCTCTACGCGTGCGTGCGACCGGTGAAGTGGTTCCCCGGCGTGCCCAGCCCGCTGCGCCGGCCCGACCAGGTGGACGTGGTGATCTATCGCGAGAACACTGAGGACGTCTACGCAGGCGTCGAGTATAAAGCTGGCTCGCCCGAGGCCATGAAGGTGGAACGCTTCCTGAAGGATGAGATGGGCGCGAAGTTCTTCGCCAACTCCGGCATCGGCATCAAGCCCATCAGCGAATTCGGTTCCAAGCGGCTGGTGCGCAAGGCGTTCGTCTACGCGCTGGAGCACGGCCGCCGGAGCGTGACCTTCATGCACAAGGGCAACATCCAGAAGTACACCGAGGGCGCGTTCATGCAGTGGGGCTATGAGGTGGCGCGGCAGGAATACGGCGACGTCACGATCACCGAGCAGCAGCTTTGGGACGAGTTCGGCGGGGTGCAGCCTGCCGGCAAGCTGCTGGTTAAAGATCGCATCGCGGACATCATGTTCCAGCAGATGCTGCTGCGGCCATCCGAGTACGACGTGATCGCCACGCCGAACCTCAACGGCGACTACCTGAGCGACGCGGTGGCGGCCGAGGTGGGCGGGGTGGGCATCGCGCCCGGCGCCAACATCGGCGACACGATGGCGATCTTCGAGGCCACCCACGGCACCGCGCCGAAATACGCCAACCAGGACAAGGTCAACCCCGGCAGCCTGCTGCTTTCGGGCGTGATGATGCTGGATTACATCGGCTGGGGCGAGGCCGCGCGGGCCGTCGAGGCGGCCTTCACCCGGACCGTGGCTGACAAGATCGTGACCTACGATTTCGCCCGCCAGATGGAGGGCGCGCACGAGGCGCGCACGTCGGAGTTTGCGACGGCGGTGATCGCGCGGCTGTAAACGGTCCATCAGCAGTCAACGAGCGGCCCACCCTGAGACGGTGGGCCGTTTTGTATCTGAGCCCCAGGCGTGTCTTGCATGGTGAATCGGTACGAGTTTCGTACTTGCTCGTAACAATAATGAATTTTGAACGTTTAACAGTGTAGGCGTCGTTGAATGATGTTGCGCTTCGCCTACCAGCCCGGCGCGCTTGGCGCCAAGCCGACGCCAAGCCTGTAGACTCCAAGGAGGTACTCCATGCAAGCAAGTTATCGCCGCATCCCGCCGCCCGTGCTCGTGATCGCGCTCGCGGTTCTCTTCCTCGGCCTGCTGGTGGCGCGGCCCGCGTTCGCGCAGGATGCTGCGCCCGCCGCCACGACCATCCCACGTTCTGACCTGATCCCCACGCTCGATGGCGTCTGCGATCGCAAGGATTACGGCGACGCGCTCGTGCTGAACTACGTGGATGGCGCGTTCGGCGGCCAGAAGCAGATCTTCGCCAAACACGCCGCGGGCAATCTCTACATCTGCATTGAAGGCGTGCCCGGCACGGTGAAGGCCCGTTTCTTCTCGGTCTACCTGGACCCGGAGGACGGCAAAGAGGCTTTTGCATCCAGCAATGACCGCGCCTTTCACGTGGAGGTGACCACCGGCGCGCTGAGCGCGTATCGCGGCACGGGCGTGGCTAACGGCTGGACCGCGCTCACCGTGCCCGGCTGGGACGCACGCGCAGCCTACACGCCTAATGGCGAATCGGGCGAGTTTCGCATCCCGATCAATCTGGCGAATTTGAACTGCGGCAAACCGTCTGGCCTGGCCGTCTACCATCATTGGGTAGGGGCCGTGGGCGACGACTACGGCTGGCCCAGCAACTACTTCTACGACCAGCCCAAGACGTGGGCCGAGGTGGGCTTGGGGGGCGCCTCGTGCGTCACCGAGATTGCTATCAACAAGGCCGACTCGGCCGACCCTGTGCGGGTAGGCGAGGAGTTTCGCTATCTCCTCACTGTGCGCAACAACGGCAACACCACGGCCACCAACGTGGAAGTGAAGGATCCGCTGCCGGCCACGGTGGCCTATGGGGGGTATAGCGCGCCGGCCGGCACTGTTTGCGTCTTCGGGGGTGGCACGGTCACCTGTACCATTGCTTCGCTGCCGGTGGGCGGGAGTGTGACCATCGAGCTGAAGGTGCGGGCGACGGTCGCCGGCTCGCTCAGCAACACTGCGTCGATCAGCAAGACATCGGGGCTGGACCCGATCACCAGCAACAACGCCGACACCGAGCGGACGCAGGTTAACCCGGCCGCGGGCAAGATCGCCTACGTGTTCCGCGGCGATGACGTGACGGCCAACAACTTCAAGGGGCTGCTGGAGGCCAACGGCTTTACGGTGCAGCTTATCCCGCTGGCCGCGGTATTGGCGACCGATTTCACCGTGTTCGACCTGGTGATCATCGCCGATGATACGGGCAGCCTGAACGCGTGGCCGCCGGCGGTGGCCGGCGCCAGCGCTGAGGCGGATCATATCCGGGTGGCGCGTAAGCCGGTGCTGGGTCTGGGCGAGGGCGGCTATGCCTACTTCGGCAAGTTCGGCCAGCCCATCGGTTGGCCCAACGGCTGGCACGGCCCGCAGGACACCGTGAGTCCCGCGACCGTGGCCGCGACCTACTGGCACGTGCCCAATGATTTCGGCGCGCCGCCTGACCTGCTGCACTTGTACACGCAACCGGTGAACGAGGTCGGCATCTACCTGACGACGGTGGCCGGTGTCACGCCGTTCGGCCTGGAACCCGGCGTCCTCGACCACGCCCCCCTCATCGCCGAGCAGCAGGAGTGCAATCAGCTCTGGGGCTTTTCCGGCCCACCGCCGCTGATGACTGATCCCGGCAAGAAGCTCTTTGTGAACGCGGTGGTCTTCGGCCTGGGCCGCCAGTGCTCGGCCCCGCCGCCGCCCGACCAGTGCATCGTGGTGGAGAAGACGGCCGTGCCGCCGGACGGGACGACCGTACACGTGGGGGACGTCATCTCCTATCGCATCAAGTACTCTGTCGCCAGCAACCCGGCCTGCGCCACCCAGCGCGCGGCGTTGGAGGACCTGGCGCCCGCGCAAACGTTGTTCGTGCCGGGCAGCGCCACCGACGGCATCACCCCTGGCGCGGATCACGTGCTGCGCTGGAACCTGGGCCCGTTAGCGCCCGGCGCCAGCGGCGCCAAGAGCTTCCAGGTCTACGTGACCGATGCGATCTGCCGTGAGCTGCGGCAGGTGGAGAACCAGGCGCGGCTGGTGAGCACGCTGGGCATCGCCACCAGCAACACGGTCAAGCATCCGGTCGACTGCCAGCCCGTGGTGCCCGATGGTACGCAGCCGCCCTACGCCGAGGACGAGATCCAGATCTACCCCTACCCGCTGATCACGGGCCACAACACGGAGCTGAGCGTCCGCGTCCGGAACCTGAGCGCGACCCTGCGCACGGTGCGGGTGACGTTCGAGGGCAGCCCGGATCGGTTCGGGATCGGCATCGCTTATGCGGCGCTGCCGCTGGCCGGCAACCCCCGCGTGGTCACGTTGCCGCCGTTCGGGATCGCGGAGGTGAAGCTGAACTGGATCCCGGCCTCGTCGGGGCACTACTGCATCCGGGTCAAGATCGAGAGCGCCGGCTTCGCCCCGCTCTACACCTACCGCAACCTGGACGTGACCGAAAACCTGCAGCCGGGCGTGCAGGACGATCTGCCGTTCGCGGTGAGCAACCCAACGGGGGCGACGGCCAACATCCTGCTGGTGGTCGACAACACCTGCCCCGGCTGGACGGCCAGCGTCACGCCGAGCATCCTGACGAACGTTGCGCCGGGCGAGGTGCGCACTGCCACCCTGTCGGTGATACCGCCCACCGATCGGCCACTGGGCACCGCGTGTCACATCGACGTGCAAGGCTGGATCGGCACGCAGCTCATCGGCGGCATCCGCAAGCTGGATGTGCCGCCGGTGCATCTGCCGCACGCCAACCCGCCGTGGGAGGAGCGGGAGATCGTCCTGCTGCCCGATCCGCCGGTTTTGGGCCAGCCGGGCCAGATCTGCGCCGACCTGCAGAACCCGCTGCCGTTCCCGCGCACCGTCAACTTGGAGTTCAGCGTCGCGGCGTTCGGCGCGGGGATCGGGTTTACGCCGGTGGGATCGCTCCCGGGCGTCGTCTTGCCGCCCAGCAGCCTGACGCGTCACTGCATCAATTGGACGCCCACGCCCGTGTCCAACGGCGACCTGCACCGCTGCGTCTTGTTGCGGCTGTCGCAGGCGGGGTTCGAGGATCAGTTCAGCCAGCGCAACGTGGATGTGCGGCGGCTCCAAATCGGCTCCTTGTCGGAGCTCCTGAAGCTGCGGATTCCGTTCAGCCTGGGCAACCCGGATCCGTTCCGCAAGGCTGTGGACGTGCGTGCGATCTTGATCGGCCTGTCGCAGCCGACGATCCGGCCGCGCATCACCCCGGATCCGCCGCCGTTCCTGGGGCCGGGCGAGGTGCAAGACTTTGAGTTGAGCTTCGAAGCCGTTGCTGCCGTGGCCGCCGTCGATGATCAGCCTCTGCCGCGCTACGGCGATGTTGCTCGTGCCGAGGTCACGCTCCTGCTGGACGGCGAGCCGGCCGGCGGTTTCAGCGTGGAGTTCAAGCTGCCCAGCCGGGCGTACTTCCCGCTGCTCGCCCGTTAGGAACGCGAGTATTGCGTGACGACTCCTTAGCTCACCAGGCCCTCAGCCGAGGGCCTGGCGTTGTCTTAAGCCATTGGGAAGGGTTGCTCTGTTTTGGCTTGCTTTGCACCCTGTGGTATCATCTATCCCCGTAAGCTCTTGAACTTATCTCAGAATGTTTGGCAGACCTTTGGGGTGCTGCAGAACTCGAAGGTTGCCGCATTCATCCCCTACGTCGAGGCAGATCATTGATTGAATCGATGTCGATCGTGGCGCCGTCGCCACGACCCTCCGTTGTCGCCGAGCCGGCCTCTGCGCGTGTTGCGCGGCCCTTGCCCGGTCGAGATTTGCCGCGCGGGGGCGCATACTGGAATCTTGAGCGTCCCGGCACAGCCACTTTCTTCCTCACTGCTCCTGAGAAGCCTGCAGTACACCTCGCCGGTGATTTTAACGCCTGGAATCCGCGTACCACACCGATGCAAACCGATGGGCGGGGCTTGTTCTGGGTCACGGTGCCGTTGCGCGCACCGACACACTACCGTTTTGTGGTAACGACCGATGGCTCGGGGCAACGCGTCTGGGTGGCCGATCCCTATGCGCGGGAAATTCGTTGGGATCAATGGGGGCCGAAGGCGTTTCTGGCCGAGGAGACGGCGTTTACCTGGCAGGATCAGGGGTGGCAGCGGCCCGCGCTGCGCGACCTGGCGATCTACGAGCTGGGTGTGCGCGATTTTTCCGGCGAAAAGCGTCTGAGCGGCGAGATTTTGGGCAATTTCGACGGAGTGCGGGCGAAGCTAGATCATTTGCAGCGCCTGGGCATCAACGCCATCGAGTTGATGCCGATCAGCGAATTTCCCGGCAACAGCTCCTGGGGCTACAACCCGGTCTTCTACATGGCGCCCAAGTCGCTCTACGGCCGGCCAGCAGAGTTCAAGCAGTTGGTGGACGAGGCGCACCAACACGGCATTGCCATGATCCTGGATATGGTCTTCAACCATGCCTGGGGCGATCATCCCTACTACCGCATTTATCCCCCGCTTTTTGCCCCCGACGGCAAGCCGCTGCCCGATTTGAACCCCTTCTTTCACCACCCGGAGAACGGCCACGCCAACAGTTGGGGCGGGCTCGACTGGGATCACGCATCGCCCTACACCCTGGCTTACATGCAGGACGTGGTGCGCTTCTGGCTCGCGGAATACCATGTGGATGGCTTCCGGTTCGATTGGGTGGGCGGTGTGGAATGGGATCCCTGGCAGCCGCTGCGCGAGGGGTTCGATCCGTACTATGGCATTGCACCGATCGCCCGTGCGGCCCGCGAGGCGGATCCCGCCTGCTACCTCATTGGGGAGTATTGGCCGATTGCCGGCGCGCATCCGGCCAAAACGGCCGCGCGCATGGTGCGTGAGACCGAAATCGACGCGGTCTGGAACGGTGAGTTCCACCACACCCTGGAGAATTGCCTGACGCAGCAATGGCAATGGGAACGCCAGGATCTGCCGCGCGCCCTGGGCGGCTACCGGGCGCAGGGCTTTACAAAGGCCGAGCAGGTGGTGAACTATGTGGTGAGTCATGACGAGCGCCGCCCGGAGCACGAAATCCAGTTTTGGGGCGAGCACATCCAGTTGCACGATCCCCAGGAGGCGAAACGCTTCAGCACCCGCTGGGAGCTTGGCATGCAGAAGGCTCGGCTGGGCGCAGTGGCGCTGCTGACCTCGCCCGGCGTGCCGATGCTCCTGGCCGGCCAGGAGTTCGGTGAGGATTGCGAACGCACCATCGCCTTTTGGCCGCTCGATTGGACGAAGCTCGGCATGCCGCAAGGCCAACGCCAGTTCGAGTTCTACCAACGGCTGTTGCGCGCGCGGCGGCAGCATCCAGCGCTGCGCTCTGATTTTGTCGAGTATTACGGTGATGACTTCGCCCGCTGGAAGGTGCTGCGCTACAAGCGTTGGGATGGCGCCGGTGATGAGGTCGTGGTGGCCCTGAACTTCGACAACTGCGCGCATCCGGTTGGCTTGGGCTTCCCGCACAACGGCCGATGGGTCGATCTCCTTTCGGGCGAAATCGTCAAGGTGACAGAGCATTGGCGTGACTTCACCTTGCCGCCTTGGGAAGCCGTGGTGTTGGTTTCAGCCTCGCGTGTTGCTTGACGTGCGCTGCGCGTCCGAGTATAATCTTTTCTCAACCCCACGTCTTAATTCCCTCTCTTCAACAAGGAGGCCAGCCGGATGTCCGATGAAATGATTGAGAATGATGAGGAACTGGGCCGGCGGAAGTTTCTGACAGGCATCATTGGGGTCGTGGCCGGTGCGGTGGCGACTTTGGTCGGGCTGCCGGCTGTTGCCTACCTGATCTCTCCCGGTGTCAAGAAACAGAACGAAGAGTCATGGCTGACGCTGGGCCCGGTCAGCACTCTGGCGCCTGGCGTCCCCACCGGTTTTCCCTTCTCGCGCCGCATT
This sequence comes from Anaerolineae bacterium, assembly GCA_026645775.1. Taxonomy (GTDB): domain Bacteria; phylum Chloroflexota; class Anaerolineae; order CG2-30-64-16; family CG2-30-64-16; genus MO66. The sequence goes on along the minus strand of JAPKMS010000171.1, from coordinate 14,496 downwards.
AAGGATGGCTGGGTCGAGTCCACCCAGACCGGGGTCGCGTATGCCATCACCCAAGATGGCCAGAACGTCAAAGTTTTCTCCAATGTGTGCACGCATTTGAGCTGCCGTGTGAATTGGAATGCGGAGCGCGGCGGGTTCTTCTGCCCATGCCACGACGGCCTGTTCGGTGTGGACGGCGCAGTGGTGGCCGGACCGCCGCCTCGGCCGCTGGATGAGTTCCAAACCAAAATCGAAAACGGTCAGATATCGATTCTCTTGGAGGCGTGAGCCGTGGCCAAAACACCTATGCCTGAACCGGGCCGCCGGCAGACAGCTTTCGAGTGGCTGGATGAGCGCCTCGGCCTGACTACGATCTGGAAGACGATCTTCGATCGCGCGGTGCCGGAGACCAACTGGTTCTACACCTTCGGCAGTGCCACCCTGATTCTGTGCATGCTCCAGGGCATTACCGGCATGTTGCTGACTATCTACTACGTGCCCTCGCCCGACCATGCCTACGACAGCATCAACTATATCATGAACGATGTGACCCTCGGATGGTTGATTCGCGGCATGCACCATTGGGGCGCGACGCTGCTTGTCGTAGTGATTTTCCTACACATGCTGAAGGCGTTCTTTGTGGGCGCCTACAAGTGGCCGCGCGAGATCACCTGGTTGACCGGCGGTGTGCTGCTGCTGCTGGTGTTGGTGATGGGATTCAGCGGCTATCTGCTGCCGTGGAATCAGAAATCGTACTGGGCGACGGCGGTGGGCACTTCCGTCATCGGCGCGGTGCCGGTCGTGGGCCAGACGTTGATGAAGATCGCACGCGGGGGCACAGAGATTGGCGCTGTGACCCTGGCGCGCTTCTACGGCCTGCACATCTGGTGGATCCCGATCATGGTATTGGGAGTGATCGGCGTTCACATGTACCTGATCATCCGCATCGGCATCACGCACCCGCCTGAGCGGGACGAATAAAACGTAAAGCGTGCCTCGTCGCAATACGCCATACGCCACTTGTAGATAGGGACCTTCCATGAACGAAGCCGACAAGAAAGCCTATCTCGCAAAATATAAAGAGAAGAAACAAAACGGCGAGCGGTTTTTCCCGCACTCCATCGCCAAGGACGCCGTCACCTCGCTCTTTCTGTTCGTGTTGCTGTTGGGCCTGGTGATTTTCGTCGGTGTGCCCAACGAGCCGCCGGCGAATCCCACCGACTCCTCCTATATCCCGCGGCCCGAATGGTATTTCCTATGGGCATTCCAACTGTTGAAATACTTTCCGGGTTCGCTGGAAGGGGCGGCCATCGTCGGGTTGGGTGTGGTCCTGGCCGTGGGACTTTTCGGCCTGCCGTTCCTGGATCGCAACGCCAAGCGGCATCCGTTCAACCGGCCTGTGGCCAGTGCGGTGATGCTCCTGATTGTCGCGGGGTTGGCCTTCCTGACCATCCAGGCTGCGGTCACCACGCCCAAGGCGGCCGAGGCCGTGAGTGTCGGCGGTGACAAGACCGCGCGGATCGAGGCCGGCGGTAAGCTGTATGCCGAGTACTGCGCCAGTTGTCACGGCGAGAACGGCGAGGGGGGCGAGATTGAAGGTCAGGCGGGCGAGTTCACCAACCCGCTCAACGATGAGGCCTTCCTGGTCACGCATTCCTCGGAATCGCTCTTCAACGTGGTGGATTATGGCTGGGAGTCGCTGGGTATGCCGCCGTTTGGGCTGAAGTATGGCGGCGCCTTGACCGATCCGGACATCCGGGCCATTGTCGAGTTTGTCCAGGCCTGGGCGCCGAGCGAGGAGGCTGCTCCTGAGGGTGATCTTGCGGCGCTGGCCCTGATCGAGACCCCGAGCTACTCGCAGCACGTCAAGCCGATCTTCGACAAGCGCTGTCTGAGCTGCCACGGCGCGCGCAAGAAGGGCGGCTACAGCATGACCGATTACACGGGTGTCATGACAAGCGGCGACAACGCGCCGGTGATCGTGGCCGGCGATGCGGCCAACAGCATCCTGGCGCAGATGCTGCGCGGGATCAAGACCGATGCCGGCGGCCAGATGCCCCCCAGCCGGCCGCTGGCTAATGAACAGATCGAGCTGATCGAGCGCTGGATTAACCAGGGTGCGTTGAATAACTAGCGGAGATAAATGTGAGCACCAATGGGGCGGCTCCGTTCCGCTCTGGGTGCTCACTGTAAAGATCTTAGCCAGAGGTGACTATGAGCAAACTCGCACGCGTAACCCTCCCCCAAGCGTTAGCCTATCGCGGCGGCCAGCCGATGTTCGCCTGGCTGCTGCATCGCATCAGCGCGCTGGGGATCGTCCTGTTTGTCGGGATGCACCTGACTATGGCGTTCCTGGTCTACGCGACGACCGGCGGTGTCACGAACGCCGTGGCCAACGCGCTGACCACCTTTTACGCCCTGGCGCCTGTGCAGATTTTCGTGCTGTTCTGTGTGCTCTACCATGCCACTAACGGCTTGCGGATCGTGATCCTGGATATGTGGCCACGGCTGCACCGCTTTAACCGAGAGGCGATGTGGGTGCAATGGGCGTTGTTCCTGCCCATGTTCCTCCTGCCGGCCCTGCTGATCGCGACAAACGTCAAATAGCCGTGAATCGCTGTTTTTGGAATTGATGGAGCCGCCCATGCGAACCGATGCAACCTCAGCCCGCCGGGTGCAGAACGCCGGCAAATTCGAAGTCACTATGTGGTTTTTCATGCGGATCAGCGGCGTCTTGCTGCTGCTGCTGGGCGCATTCGGACTCGTCTATGCCAATCTGGTTGGCGGATACGGGAACCTGGACGCGGGTGCCCAGATGCGCTGGAGCTTTTTCCCGATCTCCTTCCATGTACAGTCCAGCGATGTCGAAGTGGCGCCCAACTTTTCGAATCCGTTCTGGAACGCTTACGCCTTTCTGTTGATCGGGTTTGCCGCGGCCCACGCCTTCAATGGTCTGCGCTCGATCTTGCGGGATTACGTGCGCAACCCCTTGTTACTGCAATGGTTGCAGGCGTTTTTGTTAGTTCTCTGGATCTTCATGTTGGTCGCAGCGATCTACGTTATTTTCGTGTTCAGCAATCAGTAAATCGCCGCCCCTCTGAAAGGAGCGTAGCTCTGCCATGCTTCACCGTTATGATGTGATTGTTGTTGGGGCCGGCGGCGCCGGCCTGATGGCGGCCTTGTATGCTTCCCAAGGCGCCAAGACCGCCGTGATCAGCAAGCTCTACCCGACCCGCTCGCACACCGGCACGGCCCAGGGGGGCATCGGCGCGGCGTTGGGCAACCTGGAAGAAGACCACCCCGAGTGGCACATCTTTGATACCATCAAGGGTTCCGATTACCTGGCCGACCAGGATGCCGTGAAGGTCTTGTGTGAGGAGGCGGTGGATACGGTGTACGAGTTGGAGCATATGGGGCTCCCATTCGACCGCACGCCCGACGGACGTATCGCCCAACGCCCCTTCGGCGGCCACACCAACAATGTCACCAAGAAGCCGGTGCGCCGCGCGTGCCACGCCGCCGATCGCACCGGGCATATGATCCTGCAGACGGTCTACCAGCAGTGCATCAAGAATCACGTGACGTTCTTCGATGAGTACCAGGTCATGGACCTGCTGGTGAACGACCAGGGGCAGACGGCTGGCGTGGTCGCGCTGCACATCGACAGCGGCGAGTTGCACACCTTCCACGCCAAGTCGACTGTGTTCGCGACCGGTGGCTTCGGCCGCATCTGGAAGATCACGTCCAACGCGTACGCGCTGACCGGGGACGGCCCGGCGGTGGCTTTTCGCCGCGGCGTGCCCATCCAGGACATGGAGTTCTTCCAGTTCCATCCTACCGGCATCAAAGGCCTGGGCATCCTGATCACCGAGGGGGTGCGCGGCGAGGGCGGCGTGTTGATCAACGGCCAGGGCGAGCGTTTCATGCCCAAGTACGCGCCCACTGTGAAGGATCTGGCCTCGCGCGACGTGGTCTCCCGCGCCATTTATCTGGAGATTCGTGAAGGGCGCGGGATCAACGGGCAGGACTACGTTTACCTGGATGTGCGCCCTGAGACGGTGAACCGCTATTCTGATGAGGATGGCGTCAAGAACCTGGACGGCACCCCGCGCCACATCACCGCGGCCGACATTGAGAAGAAGCTGCCGGATATCGCGGACTTCTGCCGCACCTATCTGGGCGTTGATCCGGTCAAGCAGCCGATGCCGATCCAGCCCACCGCACACTACGCCATGGGCGGCATTCCGACCGATGTCAAAGCCCAGGTGGTGATCGACTCCGTGAACACGCCGTTGCCCGGCTTTTACGCGGCCGGGGAATGCGCCTGCGTCTCGGTGCATGGCGCCAACCGCCTGGGCACCAATTCGTTGGTGGACATCCTGGTCTTCGGCCGGCGCGCTGGACAGCATGCTGCGGCATTCGCCGCCGCGACCGATTGGCCGGCGCTGCCGTCTGAGCCTGAGGCACGCGTCCGCGCCGAGCTGGAGGGCATTCGCTACAGCGCGGGGATCGAGTCGGCGGCCGATATCCGCCGCGATATGCGCAACCTGATGATGGACAACGTCGGCGTGTATCGCACAGCCGAGTTGCTCACCGACGCAGTCGCCAGGCTGCGCGCGCTGAAGGAACGTTTCAAGCGCATTGCCATCATGGACAAGGGCCAACGCTGGAATACAGAGCTGCTGGAAGCGTGGGAGTTGGGCTGCCTGCTCGACCTGGCCGAGGTGACGGCCACGGTTGCCGGGGAACGCCAGGAAAGCCGCGGCGCGCATTTCCGGGAGGACTACCCGGAGCGCGATGATACCCACTGGCTCAAGCATTCCCTGGCCTGGATCCAGCCTGACGGCTCAATCCGACTGGGCTACAAGCCGGTGACCTTGGGGTTGTATCAACCGGCAAAGCGCACGTACTAGGGGGCGAGGATGAAGGTCAAGATCAAAATTCGCCGTTTCAATCCCGAAAAAGATCGTAAGCCGTACTGGGCTGAGTACACCGTGGATGCCGAGCCCGCTGATCGCGTGTTGGATGTGCTCGTACAGATCAAGGGCTACCAGGACGGTTCCCTCACGTTCCGGAGGTCGTGCGCCCATGGCATTTGTGGCTCGGATGCGCTGGTCATCAACGGGCGCAATCGGCTGGCGTGCAAGGTGCTGGTGCGGGACGTCGGCAAGGACATCGTCGTTGAGCCGCTGCGCGGGCTGCCCGTGATCAAAGACCTGACGGTGGATATGGAGCCATTCTTCCGTAAGTATCGCAGCATCCTGCCGTTCCTGATCAACGACGAGCCGCCGCCTCACATCGAACGGCTGCAAACTATCGAGGCGCGCGCCCGGTTTGATGAAACGACCAAGTGTATCCTGTGCGCCGCCTGCACCACATCCTGCCCCAGCTTTTGGGCCAACGACAGCTATGTGGGCCCGGCTGCCATCGTACAGGCGCATCGCTTCATCTTCGATGACCGGGATCAGGGCGCGCAAGTGCGATTGGCGCTGCTGGCCGAAAGCGATGGCGTGTGGCGCTGTCGCACCATTTACAATTGTGTGGAAGCCTGCCCGCGCGAAATCGACATCACACGCGCGATCGGTGAGGTCAAGAAGGCGATCCTGACCGGGGACGTGGACTGAGAATTGGGTTTTGACACAACGGGGGGACGGCACACCTGCGAGGCGTGCCGTCCCCCCTGCGCGTTCAGCGGATGGAGCCGGCTCTCGCCGGCTGCGCCGATCAATCGCCGGGCGCTTGGGGTGTCTCGTCTATCGCCATATCGAAGTAGCGAATGCCGAGATAGGGGCGCTGTGCATCCGTTTCGCTCTGGCCCAGCGTGACTTTGACCGTCTGCTCTTCGCCGTCGCGCATGATCAGCAGCGTCACGCGGTCGCTGGGAGCGTAGGTGCTCAGCACATCGACCAGCCGGTGGTTGGCGTCAATCGGCGTGTCATCCACGCCAACGATGACGTCGCCTTCCTGCAGCCCGGCCTCTTCGGCGGGCGAGCCGCTCATGACCTCCCGCACCCAGGCGCCGCTAGACATCAACTCATCCGGCCTTTGTCGCAGCCCCGGCAGCTCTGGCGTGATCTGGCCGGAGGGCCACTCCTCCAGGTTGGGCAGCATCTGTTCGACTGCCCGCTGCCCCGCCTGCTTCCCGAACAAAAAGCCGCCGGCGCCGCCCACCAGCGTGCCCAAACACAAACCGAGCAACAGGGTAATGACGCCCGTCACGATGGCGATCAGCACCGTGCGATTTGTTTTTGTTTCCATCCCATTGCCTCCCCTATCGGATCTCGTGGTCTCACGTAGCCACACCAACTATTGTACCACAAATCCCCCGCAATCCGTATTGGCGTTGGGGCCGCGCGTGTGATATAGTTCACGATACCTGAGCGTCAACATGAAGGCCGGGGAGGTGAAATGACAATTCCATCCGATCTTGCGAGGCTGGCCCTGCAGAATCCCGCGCTTCGCTTGTGTGCGGCGGACACGCAGCTCATGTTGCTGCAGCGGGGGCGGGTCCAAGCGTTTGTCGCCGGCGCCGTGGTGCTGGGCGACGGAGAACCGGCAGGGCTGGCGCTGTTTCCCTTGCAGGGCACGCTCCAAATGGGCAAGTTCGGCCTGGGCAGACGGCGCCAGGTGATTTGCAACCTGGAGACACCCTCTTGCGGCGGCATCTGCCTGCTGGCGCTTGGCGATCGCGCACCTGTTGAGATAACGGGCCTGGATGCCGGGCAGGTGTTGGTGGTGGACCGGGCGGATCTCGAGCAAGCGGTTGCCGAGGATTGCACCCTTAGCCAGTTGGCGTGGCAGGGTGCAGCGAGCTGCATGGGGCATCTCAGCGCCCTGGTGACCCAGCTTTCGTTCAACACAGTGGCCGAGCGGGTTGTGCTGGCGCTGTTGGAAGGCGCCGGGGCGGATGGCGACCAAATCCGGCTGACCCAGGCCGAACTGGCCGCGGAGGTTGGCACAACGCGGGAGGTGGCAGCGCGCTGTCTGGCCGGTCTGCGGGATGAGGGCGTCGTGCGCCTGGGCCGCGGGCGCATCACCGTTCTGAATCGGGAGAAGCTTCAGGCCAGAATCTGATCTTGGCCTCTTGGGTTGAGAAGAAAAAGCTCCGGGCATCATGCCGCGGAGCTTTTTTGATGGCCTCGGGCCGTATGCAGATAGGTTTCTGTTTCCATCTTCGCCCGCAATGGGGTATAATCGATCCACAAAATGACGAGAGGCAACATGGATCAACAGAACATTCGCAATTTCTGCATCATTGCGCACATCGACCACGGCAAATCGACCCTCGCCGATCGGCTGCTTCAGCTCACCGGCACCATCTTAGAGCGGGACATGATGGCCCAGGTGCTGGATACGATGGATCTGGAGCGCGAAAAGGGCGTGACGATCAAAGCTTCGGCCGTGCGGATGAGCTACGTGGCGCAAAACGGGCAAACCTACGAGCTGAACCTGATCGACACCCCAGGTCACGTGGATTTTGCCTATGAGGTGAGCCGGGCGCTGCAAGCCTGTGAAGGCGCGGTGCTTGTGGTCGATGCGTCGCAAGGCGTGGAGGCGCAGACTCTCGCTAATCTGTACCTGGCCATGGGCAATGACCTGGAAGTGATCCCGGTCGTCAACAAGATCGACCTGGTGTCGGCGCAGCCCGATGCGGTGGCCGATGAGATCGAGGAGATCCTGGGCGCGCCCGCGGAGGAAGTCATCCGCATCTCGGCGAAGACGGGCGCCCATGTAGAGCAGGTGCTGGAAGCCGTGGTGCATCTGGTGCCGCCGCCGCACGGTCAGCGTGAGCAATCGCTGCGCGCACTCATTTTCGACAGCCACTACGACGCCTACAAAGGGGTGATCGCCTATGTGCGCGTGGTGGATGGCGCCATCGAGCTGGGGCAGGCGCTGCGCCTGATGTCCACCGACCTCATGGTTGAGCCGCTGGAAGTCGGCGTTTTCCGGCCCGATATGCGGCCCACCGGCAAGCTGGAGGCGGGTGAGGTCGGTTATGTGGCGACCGGCCTGAAGAACGTCGCTGATTGTCGCGTGGGCGACACCTTCACGCTGCATGGCAACCCCGCGGCCGTACCGTTGCCCGGCTACAAGCCGATGAAGCCCATGGTGTTTGCCAGCGCGTACCCCAGCGATGCCGCCGACTATATCGCCCTGCGCGAAGCGCTGGCCAAGCTCCAACTCAACGATGCCTCGCTCACTTTTGAGCCGGAAAGCAGCCAGGCGTTAGGCTACGGTTTCCGCTGCGGGTTTCTGGGGCTGTTCCACATGGAGATCATCCAGGAGCGGTTGGAGCGTGAGTATGACCTCGACCTGGTGTTCACCGCGCCCAGCGTGGAGTATGAGATCACCCGAACCGATGGCTCCGAAATCCTGATCGACAGCCCCGTCGAGATGCCCGATCCGACGTTGATCGCGGAAATCCGTGAGCCGTGGGTGCAGATCGACGTCTTCACGCCGACGGAGTATATCGGGCAGGTGATGGACCTGGTGACCACGCGCCGCGGCGAGTTCAAAGCGCAGGAGTATCTGGATGCCCGGCGCGTGTTGCTCAGCTACCACATCCCGCTGATCGAAATCCTGACCGACTTCTACAACGACTTAAAGGCGCGCACGCGCGGTTACGCCAGCCTGGACTATCACCTGGAGGGGTATCGGCCGGCTGATATGGTGCGGTTGGACGTGCTGCTAAACCGGGAACCGGTGGATGCGCTCAGCATGATCGTCCATCGCGACCAGATGTTTAACAAGGGCATGAAGCTGGTCAGCAAGCTCAAAGACGTCATCCCGCGCCAGCAGTTCGACGTCCCCATCCAGGCCGCGGTGGGGAACAAGATCGTCAGCCGGGCCAATGTCAAGGCGATACGCAAGGATGTGCTCGCGAAATGTTACGGCGGTGACATCACGCGTAAGCGCAAACTGCTCGAAAAGCAGAAGGCCGGCAAGAAACGGATGAAGATGATCGGTTCGGTGGAAATCCCGCAGGAAGCGTTCATGACGATCCTGAAGCTGGATGAAGAATAGCCTTCAGGGCAGGAGGACGGCGTATGGATCGGTATGAGGAGATCAGGGAACAAGTGTTGCCCGTGTTGCTGCCTTTTGGCGTTGAAGAGATCGCACTATTTGGTTCGGTCGCGCGCGGGGAAGAGACCGCCGAGAGTGATCTCGACATCCTCGTGCGTTTCGTCGAACCGCCGCGTCGGCCATTAAGCCTGATTACGTGGGGACGACTGGAGCGCGATCTAGCAAAACGTTGCGGCCGGAAGGTGGATCTGGTCTCGGCGCGCGGTCTCAGCCGGCATCTCCGTCCGATCGTGGAAGCTGACAAGGTGATCCTGTATGCCGAAGCGCGATGATACTATTCTGCTGAGAGACATTCTGGACGCAATCAGCCAGATCGAGTTGTATCTGGCAGGTGTTACCTATCGGACGTTTTGTGAGACGCCTCTCCTGCAAGATGGCGTCATGCACCGTCTTGAGATCATCGGTGAGGCAAGCCGCAATCTCAGCGACGTCTTCCTGGAACAGCATCAAGACATGCCCTGGCAGGATATTATCGGGATGCGGAACCGAATCGCCCACGCGTACTTCGCAGTGGATCTGCGGGCAGTCTGGGATACAGCGATGACGGATATCCCCATGTTGAGAGCATGGATTGAGCGTGTCCTGGGGGAGGGGGGTATCTGATGAGTCGGGTCGAATTGGCCCTTGCCCGTTTCAACGAGGGTTTCAGCTGCTCCCAGTCCGTGCTCGCGGCCTTTGCGCCCGATCTTGGGCTGGAGCTGAACGCCGCGCTGCGCGTCTCCGCAGCCTTTGGCGGCGGGATGGGCCGCACCGGTCGCACCTGTGGCGCGGTGACCGGCGCGCTGATGGTCCTGGGCCTCAAGTACGGCGCGACCCAGGGCGATGACCGGGCGACCAAGGAGCGCACCTACGCCCTGGTCCGAGAGTTCATCGAGCGCTTTGAGGCGCGCCACGGCGTCACCGACTGCTCGGCGCTGCTCGGCGCGGACATCAGCACGGCCGAGGGCTACAGCGAGCTCCGCGAGGCGGGACGGTTCAAGACGGTCTGTCCCCAAGTTGTGGCCGCCGCGGTTGAACTCATCGAACAGATGATCGCATAAGATGAAACCGACCAGTACAACCCATCAACTGGCGTTCGATGGTCTTTACCGCTCCTCGGAGGTTGAAGAGCGCCTGGGCATAGACGACGCGTTTCCCGAGCGGTTTGCGGATGAGCTGTCACGATGGGAAGTCTTCAACAAGCACCTCTACCGACCGAACACTTATCTCCACAAATGGTGGGCGCGGCGGTGCGGCTCCACCTTCCGGGCCATTCTCAAGCAGCTTTCCTCAGATCCGGCGCGGCGTGACTACTACGCGCCAGGCGGGCTGGCGGGCAAGGTAGTCCTCGACCCGATGATGGGCGGCGGCACGACGTTGCACGAGGCGATCCGCCTGGGTGCCAGCGTCATCGGCGCCGATGTGGACCCAATTCCAGTAGCACAGGCGCGGGCAACTTTGAGCCATGTCCCCCTGGAAGAATTACAGGTTGCGTTCGACCGTTTTTTTGTGGCACTATACGGCGAACTGAAAACTTACTTTCAGACGGGGTGTCCTCACTGTGACCGAACGCTCGATCTCCAATATACCCTTTATGGCCTGCGCCGGAGATGCGGTTGCGGCGAGGTCGTACAGATTGATCAATATGAGCTGCGTTACGAAGGTGAGCGCGTCATTCGCATCGCGCCTGATAGTTGGCAGATCGGTGACGGCCCAACACTGGCTACGCCCCCATCGCAGCGACCACGCTTGGTGCTGAAAGCCGAGACTACATGTCCAAACTGCGGCGAGAAATACCGCGATCTGCTTGACGTGCCGTTTTACGCGCGCTACGTGCCCGTGGCCGTGGTTGCTGATTGCCCTGAGCACGGTTTGTTTTTCAAGTCACCGGATGTGACCGATCTAGCGCGATTGCGCGCGGCGGATGAGGAGCGGAGACGCCTGGATTTCGGCGATCCCGCTGACTTCGCAATCATGGATGGCCCAAAGTCCAGAGATCTGCGCAATCGCAACATCACTTCGTATCTGGATGTTTTCTCGTCGCGCCAATTGCTCTATCTATCCCATGCGATCCGGTTGTTGGCCGGCGAGCAGGGCGTGGTCAAGCTCAACCTGGCTCTGCTCATTTCTACTTCGTTGGAATTCAACGCGATGTTGTGCGGCTACAAGGGCTGGTTCAAGAATCGGCCCGGCGCGATCCGGCACGTCTTTGGCCTGCACGCCTACTCATTTCAGTACACCGCACTGGAAAATAACCCGATCAATCGTGGGGAATCGTCGGGTAACTTGCAACAGCTTTTCCGTGATCGCATCGTGCGTGGTCGCAAGTGGGCGGTCGCGCCGATCGAGCGCCGCGTTGAACCGAATGGAACGACGCGCCCGATACACATCCCTGGCGAGTTAGATGGCGGGAGCGAGGTGTTCTCCCAGGCCGATCTCACGAATCGGGATCAAGCCTTTTGGCTGTTGCATCGCGACGCGCGCAGCCTGCCGATTACGGAGCACTCGGTAGATTTCATCGTCACCGATCCGCCCTATTACGACAGCGTGCAATACAGCGACCTGGCGGCATTCTTTCGAGTCTGGCTGGCCCGCTTGCTGCCGGCAGAAGTGGATTGGAGATACGAGGAGGCGGATAGTGCTGTCGCCACGAAAGCTGCCGACAATGACACTGGCTTCATGGCTGTGTTGGCAGGTATCTTCCGCGAATGTGGGCGGGTACTCAAGCCTGGGGGCGGGCGGATGGTTTTTACCTTCCACCATTGGGACCCCAACGCGTGGGCCGAATTGACGTTGGCGCTGCGGGCGGCCGGTTTTCGGCTCATTAACCGCTACGTGGTTTTTTCCGAAAACCCGATCTCGGTCCATATCAACAACCTGAACTCGATCAAGCACGATGCAATCCTGGTGTTGGCACTCGACGAGGACGCGGCCCCCGGACGTTGGCAGCCGGTCGAACACATTGACACCAGTGACAGCGAAATCTTCTGCCGGCAGTGCGCGGCGGCGCTAGGATGGCTGTTGGATGGCGATGCTCCCCCGCCAGACGTGCGCGCTACATGGAAGAGACTGATTCAGCGGGAAGGTTCAAATGGCAAGAAGCGCAAGTAACCGACCAGCCGAGATCTTCGGATATCCGATCGAAAACCGCTCCGCGGAAGCGGAGGAAGCTCGGAGGCGGCATTGGTGCCGCTTCAAAGATGCTCCTTGTAACAAGACCAGCCGCCTGATTGACTACCCATTCGGAGTCTGCTCGGTTGAGCACTACGGAGAAATTTGTGCGATATGTCCCCGGCGTTTTGAGGAGGCGGGATCGGTTGCCGGTATTGCTCGCATCCTGTCAGATATCGCGGTTCATTACTTCGGCGACTACAACAATATCATCCTGTTCCCCGAAGTGAGTCTTCCCAACATCGGCACGATAGACTACGTACTGGTGCGTCATCGGCCACTTAGGGCCGAGGTGGATGATTTCGTGGCGGTCGAGTATCAGACTGATTCCACGACCGGCACTGGAACCGTAGTGCAGGGGCTGCGCGATTTCGTTGCCGGCCAAGATGCAAGAACACGATCTTACCAGTTCGGCATGAACACGTATGACACGATCAAGCGAGCTGTAACCCAATTGCTTAATAAGGGTATCGTGTACGAGGCGTGGGCGATCAAGGGCTACTGGGTCATCGAAGAGTACATCTATGCGAACCTTGTCAGGCGTTACGGCTTGAAGAAAGAAGGCTACACAGCCGATCATGCCTCCCGATTCGCTCTCCATAAGTTTGCGCTCCAGGAGAGCATGTTGTCGATCGCACCCACCCGATACGTTTCAACGACAGTGGATGAGATCTATCAGGCGATGCGGAATAATCCGGGATTACCGAGCAAGGACAGATTTGTGGAAGTGCTGAATGCGAGACTCCAGGCAAAACTCAGCCTCAGGTTCGGCTGAGGGCAGGCATATGAGTACTTCAAGCTTGGGTGTGTCTCAACTCTCCGCTCTCGGCATCCACCCGAAGAAAGGCCTGGGCCAAAACTTTCTCGTGGACCCGGCGCACCGTGCCCGCATTGTCGCTGCGGCCGAGTTGACCCGGGATGACACCGTCCTTGAGGTCGGCCCCGGCCCCGGCGTGCTCACTGAGTTGATCGCCGAACAGGCTGGCCGCGTGATCGCCGTCGAGCTGGACGACCGGCTGATCCCGTACCTGCGCGAATGGTTCACCGATCAGCCGCACGTGACGATCGTGCATGGCGATATTCTAAAACTGGATACCGGCGATTGGGGATTGGGGATGGGCATTCCCAATCCCCAATCCCCAATCCCCAGTCCCTCATACAAAGTCATCGCCAACCTCCCCTACTACATCACCTCCGCCGCGATCCGTCATTTACTGGAATCAACCCCGCCGCCTGAGCTGCTGGTGCTGACGGTGCAGCGCGAGGTCGCGGAGCGGATGGTCGCGTCGCCGCCGGACATGAGTCTGTTGGCGTTGGGGGTGCAGTTCTACTGCGCGGCGCGCATCGTGGGGAAGATCCCGGCCGGCGCATTCTATCCCGTGCCAAAGGTGGATTCGGCAGTCGTGCGGCTGGACCGGCTGGCCGAACCCGCGGCGTCCGGTGTGACTGCCGAAGCGTTCTTCCGGGTGGCTCGGGCCGGTTTCAGCCAGCCGCGCAAGCAGTTGCGCAATTCGTTGGCGTCGGGTATGGGCATGGCGCCAGGTGACGTGGAGCGGTGGCTGATGGCCGCAGGCATCGACCCGCATCGCCGCGCCGAGACGCTGACGCTGGCAGAGTGGGGTGCGGTGACGCGCATCCGCGCAGATGAACCGGCGTCATCTAACCCTCAACCGCGCCATTGAACCAGTGCGGAACCTGCTCGATGGCATCATGGAGCGAGCCTAGAACTCGGAGGCTGCGCCCCATCACTGCCTCGGAGGGCGCTCGAAGATCCGGCACGAGGACGACCGGTGCGCCGGCCGCCAACGCGGCCAACGCGCCGTTCTCGCTGTCTTCGAAGACCAAGCAGGCTGAGGCGGGGACGCCGAGCCGAGACGCCGCGAGTTCGTACACTGCGGGGTCCGGCTTGCCGCGGGGGACTTCGTCACCGCCCGCGACGGCTGCGAAGTAGTGGATGACGCCCACAACTTGAAGGCGCTGCTGGATCTCGGCTGCTCGCGACGATGACGCCACCCCACAGAGCACGCCCGCTGCCTGAAGCGATCCCAAGAGCTCCTTGGCTCCGGCCTTGAGCGGGAACACGGCCGCCTCATCCCCCGGCGAGAGCAGCTCGATGGCGCGCGAGCGTATGGCCGAGAAGGCCGCGGGGCCCCCCAGCACCCGGGTGAGAATCGCGTCGGATTCCGGTTCTGCCAGGCCGATGATCGGGGTATAGGCCTCAGCGCGCAGCGTGACGCCGATCGCCGCCGCCGCGTCAATCCACGCCCGCATGATCGTCCGCTC
>JAPKMS010000170.1 GCA_026645775.1 Anaerolineae bacterium | reverse complement strand
GACCGCTTTCGTGTAATTCGTGTAATTCGTGGCAAGGGAAATTCTTGCTCGTTGTACAAGAATCTGACTGGTAAGCGCCTAAGACTGCATTCAGCCATTTCTCAGATGCGGGATGCAAAATGTAGCCAAGATTTGAAAAAACGCGTACAATGATCGTTCGCAAGCTGGGAGGCTTGATGATGACGGGGAAGAGTGCGTGCCCTTCAATGATGGCGCCATCTGCTTTGGCCGGTCTCCGACCGAGCCAACGACGAAACTTATTCTTTTACGAGCCCTGAGTGGTAGAGGTGGAGTATGAGGACGGTGGCGAAAGCATTACCGCATATCAGCAATGCGATCACGCTGGCTGCATCACAGCGGCGATGCGAACGCGAGGCCCTATGATGCAGGCTTCTGCAAGGCCGCAACCGGTCGGCAGATGGGTGGGCTGGCGGCAGCGGGGCCAGCAGGTGCTTCGGGCGGTCGGCGACCGGGCGCGCATGCCGGGCGTCAGGCTGGCCGTCCAGGTCCTGATGGTGGCGCTCTGCCTGGTTCCCATCGGCCGGCAGGCTGCGCAGGACTGGGGGGCCGTCGGTGCTTTGGTGAGCCAACTGCGGCTGCCGGCCGTGCTGGCGGCCGTCCTGGCGTTGATCCTGTCCGCGTTCTTCCTGCCGACGGCCATCACGGCTTTCACTCGCCACGCGGCGAGCCGCATCGGCTACCGCCACAGCGCGTATGCCTACTTTGCCTCCCAGCCGATGAAGTATCTGCCCGGCAGCTTCTGGATCCTGCCAGGGCGGGTGATCCTGCTGCGCGGCATGGGCCATGATCCCAGCGTGTCTTCCGCAGCGCTGATTTTCGAGATGACCGCGCAGGCGCTTTCCTGCTCCCTGGTGTCCGTCGCCTTGCTTGGCGCGGGCGGCTTCACGGCCATCGGGTATCAGCAGGCGGCCTGGCTGATCCTGGCCGGGACCCTCGTCGTCAGCGCACTGCTGCTCCTCTCGCCCGCGTGGGCCCAACGCCTCGCCCTGCCGGCAGCGACCCGTCAAGCCTTGGCGCAGTTGGCCGCGGTCCCGCTGCTGGCGCGCCTCCGCAACTTCGGGCTGGCGATCCTGTCCTACACGATCATGTGGGGGCTGATGGGCATCAGCTTCTATGCCCTGGTCGTGGCCACCGACCCGCACATGGATCTGGCGCTGTTGAAGGTGGCGATCGGCGTCTCGTCGCTGTCGTGGCTGGCCGGTTTTCTCACCCCGTTCAGCCCGGGCGGCGTCGGTGTCAGGGAAGCCGCGATCCTGCTCCTGTTGAGCCCCTTCATGGCCGAACCCCAGGCTGTCATGGTGGCGCTGCTCTCGCGGGTGCTGGCGCTGGCCGTCGAACTGGCCTTCGCTGCCGGCGTCTGGCTGCTGCTTCGCTCGGCGCAGAGAAAAACACAGGATTCGCCGAATGAGGCAAGTCATCCGGCGAACCCTGTTTCAGGCTTCAGGCAAGTGCGCTAGTACAGCCAGACTTCGGCCCTCGTGTACTATACTGCGAGCGGGTGCAAGTTGCGCTTTTCCCTTTGTCCATGCTGCGAGCACGCTTCGCGTGAGCGGAACGGAGCGGCGTTAGCGGAGTGTAGTCGAACGCTTTGCGTGCGGCCTTCAGCCATGTCCCGCTGCGCATCCTGCGACTACGCCGGGGCCCCTACCCCGGCTCCGCTCAGGCGAAGCGTGCTCCGCTAAACAAAAAACGCAGTTAATGCCCGCCCGCAGTATAGCTTCCAGCTTCCAGCTTCCAGCTTCTAGTGTCATCTCATCCGGCAGGCCGCCGCTCTGAAGTTGCACGCCGATCAGACGGCGCAGCTTGCCGGGCCGGCGGCTCGGGTCCACGCCGAGGACGGCCAGGTCGCCCCGGTCCGGCTGACGGATCCCTTCCAGGCATTCCAAGGTGGTGGTTTTGCCTGCGCCGTTGGGCCCCAGCAGCCCGAAGATTTCGCCTGGATGCACCTCGAAGCTGATATCATCCGCGGCGGTGACGCTGCCGTAACGCTTGCGCAGGTGTTGGACTTCGATGACAGGAGACATGGTTATCCCTCCGATCGGGCGCGTCTGCCAACGCACGCCGGCCCATCTCCCGGTCATTCTACAACAAAAAATCACCCCAGGGAATTGCCTGCCCGGCTCATTCCGCCGGCGCGCCGCAGCGGCGGATCACGGCCAGCAGCCGCTCAGGCGGATCGCCTTTGCTCACGAAGGCGTCGGCGCCGGCCGCCAGGGCCAGCTTGCGGACGCCGGTCCGGGAGCTCAAGACCACCACCTGGAGGCCGGCGCAGGCCAGGCGCAGCGCCGGCAGGCCGCCCGCCTCCGCCAGCCCCGGCAGCTCCCAATCCAGCAGGATCAGATCGGGCGCGGCGTCCCGGATCTGCGCCAGGGACGCCGCGCCATCCCGCGTCTCCGCGACCACTTGCAGCCCTGGCTGCTTCTTCAACAGCACGCGCAACGCAAACCTGACCTGGTGCTGGTCATCGGCGATAAGGATGCGCATGGCGGCTCCCACGTCCTCCCAGATGTGCGGCGCCGCGTCCTTGGGGATCGCGCGCGCCGGGTTGGATAGGCTGCCGTTAGTATAGGCCGGTTGGGCTTGGGCTGCATCCGGCGCCTGGGGGATTCGCCTATGGGCCGGATGGCTAATTGTGCGGGGCCATTTCATCGTGCGATTCTTAGGCCGCAGTTTCAACTGCCGGCCGATGTGGGTGTATGATACCCCGGTCGGCGCCACGGTCGGCCACCATGACCGCCGACAGCCAACACTTCATCGCACGCTGGCAGGCGTCCGGCGCGGCGGTGGGGTGTGGGGCAGGTTTCGTGTCGTTGCTGGGGTCTCGCCGTCAAACGGACAGGCCCGGCCCATCATGTTGTCGCCTCTATCAGCGGCATCATCCCAGGGGTGATCAGACCATGAACCCGATTCGGCTTCTTGACTTGGGCCTCGTGCCCCCGATCCGCTCGCAGACCATCTACCACGCGGTGGGCCACGCCATGACAGCGGACAGCCCTGACACCCTGATCCTGGTGGCGCCCGAACGACCTTACGTCTGCATCGGCTATCACCAGGACCTGGAACGCGAGGTCGACCTGGACACCTGCGGCAGCCACGGCCTGCCGGTCACGCGCCGCGAGGTGGGCGGCGGCGCGGTCTACCTGGATGCCGGCCAGTTGTTTTCCCAGTGGGTTTTTCATCGCTCGGCGCTGCCGGCCAGCCCCGAGGCGCGGTTCGCGCTCTACGTTCGGCCGCTGGTCGAGACGTATCAAGCGCTGGGCGTCGCGGCCTATCACCGGCCGGTCAACGACATCCATGTCGCCGGCAAGAAGATCGGCGGCACCGGCGCGGCGCGGATGGGCGAGGCCGAGGTGCTGGTGGGCAGCCTGATGTTCACCTTCGACAAGGCAGCCATGGCCCGCGTGCTCAAGGTCTCATCCGAGAAGATGCGCGATAAGGTCTTTGAGAGCCTGGAGCAGTACATGACCACCCTGGCCGAACAGCTTGATCCGCTGCCCGACCGGGACCGGGTGGCTGAGCTCTACCTGGCGCGGGTCAGTGCGGCGCTGGGCCGGGAGATCGTGCCCGGCGCACCCACCCCGGCCGAGCTGGCGCTGGCGGCCGAGCTGGACGAGCATTTCCTCTCCGAAGAGTGGCTCTATCAGAAGGGCGCGCTGCGCCGGGCGGGGGTGAAGATCCACGAGGATGTGCAGGTCGTCGAGGGGACGTTCAAGGCGCCCGGCGGCCTGATCCGGGCGACGGCCCGGCTGCGTGAGGGGCGCATCGATGGCCTGGAGCTGGCCGGCGACTTCACCGTGTTCCCGGCGTCCGCAGTGGGCGCTCTGCAGGCCGCCGCTTGCGGCGCTGTGCCAACCCGTGTGGCCCTGGCCGAGCGTTTTTCAGCAGCCTATCGTGACCGGGACATTCAGTCGCCGGGCGTCACGCCCGAGCACCTGGTCGAAGCGGTGCTGGCTGCCGCAGGGAGCGGCGCCGCGCGGCCCTGATTTGAGATCCCCGCTTTTTGCGTCACACGAGTTTCCCGCGCAGCGCCAGCGCCACCGCCTCGGCCCGGTTGGCGGCCCCGAGCTTCGACAGCACGTTGCTGACATGGGCTTTGGCCGTGGCCCGGCTCACCACCAGCCGCGCGGCGATCTCAGGGTTGGTCATGCCCTGCACCATCAGCCCCAGCACTTCGCGTTCGCGCGCGGTGAGATCGGCGCCAACCGCGGGCTCGGCCTGCGCCGGCTGGATGAGGGCCTGCACCGCCTCGGCTGCCAGGGTGGAGTGGCCGGAGCTGGCCGCGCGGATCGCCTCGGCCAGGTCTTCGGCAGAGACGTTCTTCAGCAGATAGCTGAGCGCGCCGGCCGCTAATGCGGCGCGCACCAGCTCTCCCTCGCCAAAGCTGGTCAGCGCGATCACGCGTATCTCGGGCCAGCGGCTGTGGATCACGCGCGTCGCCTCAGCCCCGCTCATGCCCGGCATCATCAGATCCATCAGCGCCACGTTGGGCCGCAACTGCTCGCACATCGTCAGCGCCTCCCCGCCGTTCGCCGCCTCGCCGACGAGCAGCAGGTCGGGCTTGGCCCGCAGGAACGCTGCCAGCCCACGGCGCACCATGGCGTGGTCGTCCACGATCAGCACACGGATTGGATCAGACATCAAAACTCCTCCTCCCACATGACCACCACTTGCGTTCCCCCGCCCGGCGCGCTCTGGATGGCGAGGCTGGCGCCGATCGCCTGTGCGCGTTCACGGATGATGTCCAGCCCCAAGTGTTCGGGCGAGACCGCGGCGGGATCGAAGCCTCGGCCGTCATCCGCAATCCGCAGCTCGACGCGCACCGGGGCCTGGGCGCAGGTCAGGCTCACGCTCACTTGTCGGGCCTGGGCGTGTTTGATGACGTTGTTCAGCGCCTCCTGGGCGATGCGATAAAACGCCACGTGCACCTCGGCCGGCAGATCGGGCCGAGCGGCGTTCGCCGCAGGGAGCGCGACCGTGACCGGGATGCCCGTGCGGCCTGAGACCGATTCGGCCAGTTGTCGCAGCAGGTCGCCCAGGTCGGCCTCGATGAGCGCAGCCGGCCGCAGCTCCAGGAGCAGCGTGCGCATCTCGGCCAGCGCCCCGCGGGTGAGCTGGCGCAGCTCGGCCAGGAGCTGGCGGCCCTCGGCCGGGTCATTCTCCCAGAGGGCGGGCAGCACCTCCGCGATCAGGCTGGCCGAGAAAAGGGTCTGCGTGACCGCGTCGTGCAGGTCGCGCGCCAGCCGGCTGCGCTCCTGCGATGCGGCCACCTGCTGCGCCTCTTCGTACAGCCGGGCGTTCTCGATCGCGATCGCGGCTTGATCGGCGAAGGCCACCAGCAGATCCAGGGCGCCCTGGTCGAATCCGCCCTGGCCCGTTTCCTTGATCAGCACCAACGTGCCAACGACCTGGTTTTTGCTGCGCAGCGGGGCCAGCGCGGCGCTTTGCAGATGATCCCGCTCCAGCCACAGGCGCGAGTTAGCGGCAACGCGCTCGTCTGTGCGGAGGCGGTTCGACACGATCGGCTCATTGTGCAACGTCACCCAACCGGAAAGGCTTGCATCCAGGGGCCCGCGCACTCCCAGGAACCCCAGGCCCGCGCCGCTGCCCGCGACCACCTCATCCTCGCGCCGCTCCCAGTCCACCAGGTTGATCAGCCCGCCGTCCGCCTGCAGCAGGGTGGTTGCTTGCGCCATGATCAGCTTCAGCAGGGTGTCGCGTTCCAGGGTGCCGGCTACGGCGCGGTTGGTTTCCTGCAGCGCCGTGAGCTGCGCCACCTGCTTGCCCAGGTTTTCATAGAGCCGCGTGTTCTCGATGGCGATGGCCGCCTGATTCGCCAGCGATTGCATCACCGTCAGATCGCTGCGGTCGAAGGCGTTCAGGCGCTCGCTCTGCGCATCGAGCACGCCGATGACCTGTCCCGCCACCTTGAGCGGCACAGCCAGCTCGGACCGCGTGCTGCTCCCGCGCAACCAGACATAACGCGGCTCCCGGCTCACATCCGGCGCCAGCAGCGGCTCTCCGCTCCCCGCCACCCAGCCGGTGATGCCTTCGGCGCCCACCTTCAGGCGGCTGGGGGCAAATGCAAAGTCGGGGTTATCCCACAGTTTGCCGGCGCCCACGTGGTAGACCGCTTCGTCCCCTTCGATGAGGGCCAGGCCGACGTGGTCGTATCCGAACGCGTTTTGAATCAGCCGGACGATCTCCTGCAGCAGCGCGTCGATGTCGCGGATCGAAGCCAGGCTGCGGCCCACCTCGCTGATGACCCGGAACTGCTCGGCGCGGCGCTGTTCCTCGGCGAAATGCTGGGCGTTTTGCACGGCCAGGGCCGCGCGCTGCGCCAGTGCGGTGAAGAGCCGCTGCTCACGCTCGTGGGGGGCGCGCAACACGTCATAGCAGACGCAAAAGACGCCGAACACCTCGCCGTGCGGCGCACCCTCGTCGGCCGCCAGCCGGATGGGGATGTGCATGAACGAACGGACGCCCTCACCCAACACCGCCTCAACGACTTCAGCGCGCTCCACCCCGCGGTGCAGCTCGGACTCGGCATCCGCGACCGTGACGGACTCGCCGGTCAGCATGACCTGGCCCACGAAGCCCTCGCCCGGCGCAAAGGAGATCAGGGCGCGGCCCCGTGCGCTGAAGTTGCGCGCCACGCGGATCGTCAGGCGCTCGTGGCTGTCATCCCAGGCCAGCACGGCGCTGCGGTCGGCGTGGAGGCGGTCCACCGCCAGATTCACCAGCGCCTGGAGCACCGCGTCGAGCCGGACGTGCCGTTCGAGCTCTTCGTCGGCCTGGTAGAGCGTTTCCAGATCGGCGGTCTGCCCCGCGAGGGTCAAAGTCCGCTCCGCCACCTCCACGGCGAGCTGGCGGTTGCGGTTTTCGATGCTGTGGATGCGCCAGCGCGAGAAGCCGAGGGCGAGGGCGGCCAGGGCCAGGAGGATCAGAACCCAATAGGGCCAGGTTTCCCGGAGCGTCGCGGTGACGGCATAGCCGGGGCATCCGAGCCAGGCGGCTGCCGAGGAGCAGGGAAGCGCGGGCGCACGGCCAGGGGCTGGCGCGAGGCCGGCCCCCACCGTGGGCGGAATGATGGCCCACAGGGGGATCAGCGCGCAGATAAAAACCAGGTTGTGTACGCGTAAACGAAGGGCCATCGCGTCACCCGGCCCTCTTCAGCGCCCGCAAGGCCCGGAGCGTTACCCACCGATTGGGCTGCTTCTTCGGGCCGAAGTCGACCCAGGCTTTGCCTGTGTAGTCGTACTCAAGCGCCCAGCGCCCGTCGGCATCCTGCACCTCCCGGATGAAGTCGAGCGCATCGGCCAGTCGTGGGTCGCGGCCGTAGTCTAACGCAACCAACGCCTCAACGTTCTGCAGCAGGTCGGTGACATAGAACACTGGGAAGCCGAATTTCCACCAGTTGCCGCTCGGCTTGTCGGCCCAGCCGTTGGGGTACGCGGCCCGTGCCGGATCGCCGTCCAGTAAGAAGGCGGCGCCCTGCGCGATGGCGCGGTCTATGGCCGGCGTCCGGCGTTCAACCGGCCACCGGCCCAGCGCCAGCATCACCTTGACCCCGCCCCAGGCGCACGGCAGCTTGTTGTTGGCCCCGCATGCAAAGAGCGGGCCGCATTTGCCCGCGTAGTAACGCACCGGCGCATCCCGCTCTGTCAGCGGCGCGATCCCCTCGCCCGTGACGCTGCGTGCCAGCCAATCAAAGGCTGTCTCGAGCCGCGGGTCCTCGCAGCCCAATTCGAGCAACGCCCAACACAGGTTGCCTTGCAGGCAGTCGGCTGTGCCGGAGGCCGCGTGATTGGTTGAGAACTGGCCGCCGGGGGCCAGCGCATGATCCAGCAGGTAGGCGCACGCCCGCCCCACGCGCGCATCTTCGTGGATCGACGCGCCCAGTTGCGCCAGCGTGATGACCGACCAGACGCTGCCGCGATACTTGGGGGAGTAGCCGGGGCCCGGTTCCACCCAGAACCCCGCCTCATCCATCTGATCCAGGATGGCTGCGATCGGCCCGGCCGCATGTGCGGCGCGCCGGGCAGCCGCGAGCTGTGTCCCACCGGGAAGGTCGAGCAGGTCACGCAGCGCCAGATAGCGCACGGGCGATTCCGCATCCAGCAGCCAGGGCAGCGGATCGCCTCTGAGCTGTGTTTGCCACGACACGCCTTACCCCTTTCCCCGTCCGCCCTCTTGTGCGGGCGGCATAGGACATTATATCACGATTCGGTTTGGCGCGCGTCGAAGTCTGTCTTTAACGAAGCGGCAGATGATTGCCCATCCAATTGACCTTTTACCGGGACGCGGGTATGCTCTGCGATCATCGGCCGAGCGTGGCCAAAATATACGGAGCACCTCATTGAATACATCGAATGCATCTTTTTCAAGTTCGGGCGGCAAGCGAGCGGGTTCCTGGACCGTCCGCGCGGGCAATCAATTGCGTGAGTTCTGGGCGGCGCTGCGCAATACACCGGAAGCGTTTCGCCTGGTGTGGGCGGCCAGCCGCCGCGCGGCCTTGGCGGGGATCGGCCTGACGTTGATCGCGGCCGTCCTGCCGGCGGGGCAGGCGTGGGCCGGCAAGCTGATTGTCGATGCCATCGTGAACGCCATCAAACAGGGGCTGGAACCGATTGCCGGCCTGCGCTATGTCCTGCTCTACCTGGCGCTGGAGTTTGGGCTGCTGCTGGTCAGCTCGATCACGGGTCAGGTGCGTTCTCTTTTCGATCGCGTCCTCCAATCGCAGCTCACCAACCATGTCAACAGCTTGATGATCCGCAAGGCGATCAGCCTGGACCTGCAGTTCTTTGAAGACCCGGTCTTTTACGACATGCTGCAGAACGCGCGGCGCCAGGCGGACACCAGCGCGCTCGCCATCGTCAACTCGATGCTGCAGATGGTGCAACAGACGATCACACTGGTGTCGCTGGTCGCCCTGTTGCTGCGGTTCAGCCCGTGGTTGGCGGTCATCGTCTTCGTGTCCGCCATTCCAGCTTTTCTGTCCCAGTCCCAATACGCCGAGCGCGCGTTTCGCGCCGTCACCCGCCGAGCGCCGGAAGCCCGCCTGTTGAACTACCTGGAGATGCTGCTGACAGGCAACGAGAGCGTCAAGGAGATCAAGCTTTTTGGGCTGGGCCTGCCGCTGCTCAAGCGCTATCAGGAGCTCTTTGTGCGGTTCTACGAGGAAGACCTGGCCATCGCTCGGCGGCGCACCTTTGCCGGGCTGGGTTGGGGGCTGCTCTCTAACCTCTCCTACTACGGCAGCTATGCCTGGATTGTCCTGCGCACGGTCGCGAGTCGCATCACCCTGGGCGACATGACGATGTTCCTGGGGATCTTTCGCCAGTCCCAGAGCTCGATCCGCTCGCTGCTGGACAGCTTGAATCGCCTTTACGAGAGCAATCTTTACCTCGACAACCTGATGGACTACCTGAGGCTCGAACCGCTGTTAGTCACGGCCGAGCACCCCCGCGCCGCACCGGAGCCGATCCTGCAGGGCATCGAGTTCAGGCACGTCTCGTTCTGTTACCCCGGCTCTGACGTTTACGTGCTGCGCGACATCAACCTGCACATCCGGCCCGGCGAGCGGATCGCGCTGGTTGGCCTCAACGGCGCGGGCAAGACGACGTTGATCAAGCTGCTCACACGGCTGTACGATCCGACCGAGGGGCAGGTGCTGCTCGACGGCGTGGATCTGCGCGAGTATGACTTGACCAGCCTGCATCAGCGTTTCGGCGTCATCTTCCAGGACTTCGTGCGCTACCAGTTCAGCGTGCGCGAGAACATCGGCTTCGGCCAGATCGACGCGCTCGACGATATGGTGCGGATCAGGGATGCCGCGGACCGGGGCGGCGCAGCGCCGATCATCGAGAAGATGCCGCAGGGCTATGAGACCGTGCTCGGACGGCGGTGGGAGAAGGGCCAGGAGCTTTCGGGTGGACAGTGGCAGAAGATCGCACTGGCGCGCGCGTTTATGCGGAAAGCCGAAGTGCTGGTGCTGGATGAACCGACGTCCGCGCTGGACGCGGAAGCGGAGTATGAGGTGTTCCGGCGCTTCGGCGAGCTGATGGAGGGCCGCATCGCCGTGCTGATTTCGCACCGCTTCTCGACCGTCCGCATGGCGGACCGGATCGTGGTGTTAT
>JAPKMS010000169.1 GCA_026645775.1 Anaerolineae bacterium | reverse complement strand
TCTTCCGTGATTATTACGAGCCGGACCCCGCGCCGGCGGCCATCAGCCGCTTCCTGGCCGCGCCGCTGGCAATGCGCGCTCGCAAGGAAAAGGAACGGCAGCTTCGCAAGTTCGAGGGGGGGCTTGATCAGCAGGCGCCAGTGCTATGACGCTTGAACTCTGCGTGGTCTCATCGACCGAGATGACGCCAGCGCAGCACGACGCGGTCGTGGCGTTGTGCTCGGAGGTTTTCAAGCTCGATTACGCCTTCTACATGAACTTGGATCTGGTCCGCGTTCACGTCCTCGGCTACGTCGGCGAGCGGCTGGTGGCGCATGCCCTGTGGCTGGAGCGGCGGCTGCGCATCGGCGATGGGCCGTGGCGCCGGGCCGCCTATGTGGAAGGTGTGGCGGTGCACGCCGACTGCCGGGGCCGCGGGATCGGCTCGGCGGTGCTGCGGCGCCTGCAGGCCGAGGTTGGCGGCTACGACTTGGCCGCGCTGTCGCCGTCGGACGCCGGCTGGTACGAACGGCTGGGGTGGGAGCGCTGGCGCGGGCCGCTCCGGATCGTCAAGGATGGCGTCGCCCAGGCGACGCCGGACGACGAGGTTGTGGTGTATCGGACGCCCCGCACGGGCGGACTGGATTTGGACGCCGCGTTGACCGGCGAATGGCGTCCATTTGAGTTATGGTAATTAGCAATGGAGCAAACTCGATGAATGACACCCTTCAACTCCTGCTTAACCGCAAATCCGTCCGTGCTTATGAGGATCGGGAGATCAGCGCAGAGACTAAGGATTTGCTCTTGCAGGCGACCCTGCGCGCGCCCACCGCGGGCAACATGATGTTGTATTCGATCATTGAGGTGGCCGATCAGGCGGCGAAGGACACGCTTGCTCAGACGTGTGACAACCAGCCGTTCATCGCCAGGGCGCCGCTGGTCCTGCTTTTCCTGGCCGACTATCAGCGGTGGTTCGACTACTTCGTGCATTCGGATGTGGCGGGCCTCTGCGAGCGCCGCGGCGAGGAGATGCGCCGGCCCCAGGAGGGCGATCTCTTCCTGGCGTGCAACGATGCGCTCATCGCCGCGCAGACCGCCGTTGTCGCGGCTGAATCGCTCGGCATCGGCTCCTGCTACATCGGCGACATCATGGAAAACTACGAAGCCCATCGGGAGCTTTTCCAGCTTCCCCGATACGTCTTCCCGATCTGTCTGATCTGCTTCGGCTACCCGGCCCGGTCGCAGATCGGGCGTGCCCAGCCCCCCCGCTTTGACCGCAAGTTCATTGTCTTCCAGGATCGCTATCGGCGGCTGGATGGCGCTGAGTTCACCGAGATGTATCAGGACTTGCAGGAGCGGTTCCACAAGCTGCCGAACGCCCCCGAAGGCGTCGAAAACGTCGGGCAGGCCACGTACGTGCGAAAGTTCGGGGCGGACTTCTCAAAGGAAATGACGCGGTCCGTGCAGGCGATCCTCCGCAACTGGGAGTCAGCATGACAAGAACAGATAGCATCCTGCCGCGCAGCACTCCGGAAGCCCAGGGCATCCCATCCGCTGCGATCGCGGCGTTCCTGGCCGCGGTCGAGCAGGGCGACTGCGGCCTGCACAGCTTCATGCTGCTGCGGCACGGACACGTCGTGGCGGAGGGCTGGTGGGCGCCCTACGAACCGGACGCCCCGCACATGCTCTTTTCGCTCAGCAAGAGCTTCACTTCGACCGCGGTGGGTATGGCCGTGGCCGAAGGACGGCTGTCGGTGGATGATCCGGTGCTGGCCTTCTTCCCGAAGGAAGCCCCGCGCACACCGAGCGAGAATCTGGCTGCGATGCGGGTGCGGCACCTGCTTTCGATGTCCACCGGGCACGACCACGATACGACTGAATACCTCTACAAGCGGCAGGATGGGGATTGGGCGAAGGCGTTCCTGGCCCGGCCGGTGTCGCATGAGCCGGGCACCCATTTTCTCTACAACACCGGCGCCACCTACATGCTGTCGGCCATCGTGCAGCGGGTGACGGGGGAGACCTTGCTGGAGTATCTGCGGCCGCGGCTGTTCGAGCCGTTAGGCATCGCCGGCGCCACGTGGGAGACCTGCCCGCGCGGGGTCAATACCGGAGGCTTCGGCCTCAGCATTAAGACCGAAGACATCGCCCGGTTCGGCCAGTTGTATTTACAGCGAGGTGTTTGGCAGGGGCAACAGCTTGTGCCTGCGGTCTGGGTGGCGGACGCATCGGCCAAACAGAGCGCCAACGGCGTCAGCGCCGAGAGCGACTGGGAGCAGGGCTATGGTTATCAGTTCTGGCGCTGCCGGCACGGCGCCTACCGCGGGGATGGCGCGTTTGGCCAGTTCTGCGTGATCCTCCCCGAGCAGGATGCGGTGATCGCGATCACCGGCGGCACACCGGATATGCAAGCCGTGCTGAATCTGGCCTGGACCCACTTGCTGCCGGCGATGAGTCCCACAACCCTCCCGGAAGACAGCCGTGCACATGAGGCATTGACCCGTGCGCTGGGGCGCCTGACCCTGCCGCCGCCATCGGGATTGACCGCTTCGGCGCTTGCATTACAAATAACGGGAAAGTGGTATAATTTCACCGGAAAGCGGTCACCGCTGCGGGCGGTATCGTTCGCTTTTGGCAGTGATCAGGATATCTGCACGGTGCGCGATGACCACGGCGAGCATCAGGTCGTCGTCGGCCGCGGCGCTTGGGCCAAGGGAGTGACTACCTGGTACCTGACCCACCCGCACTCCACGGAGCACAGCACCGTTCAACCCGTTGCCGCCAGCGGGGCCTGGATGGCCGGCGACGTCTACGAGATGAAGCTGTACTTCAACGAAACACCTTTCTGCCTCACAATCGGCTGCAAGTTTGGGGCGGACACGGTGAAACTGAAGCTCACGATGAACGTCTCCTTCGGCCCCACCGAATTTCCGCAGTTGACCGGCCGGATGGTTGCGGGGTCCTGACGCCAGTCATTGTTGTGCGTCACTTCGCGGTGTATAATTCGGCCAATATTCCCAATTTACCAATCTCCCACCGCACCGATCCACCGCACCTCAACGAGGAGGAATCTCATGGACATCGGTATCCCCAAACAACGTCGTCCGTTCGATTATCGGGCAGGACTGACCCCGATGGGGGTCGAAATCTTGACCGGGTTCGGCCATCGCGTCTACGTGGAGCGCGGCGCCGGACAGGGCAGCGGCTTTGAAGACGAGCGCTATCGCATGGCCGGCGCGCAAATCGTCTACTCGGTCGAGGAGGTGTACGGCCGCGCCGAGATGATCCTCACCGTGTCTCGTCCCCTGTTGCCGGAGTTTGAGCTCCTGCGCGAGGGACATATCCTGTGCGGCTTCCTGCACATGGCCGTGGCCCACCCGCGCAAGATCGAGATCCTGCTTGAGCGCAAGGTCACCGCCATCGCGTATGAGACGATCCAGGATGGCGACGGCCACCTGCCGGTGTTGACCGCGGCCAGTCAGATCGCGGGCCGGATGATCGCCTCGATCGCGGCGCAACTGCTGCAGAACCACGAAGGCGGCCACGGCATCCTCATCGGCGGTGTGCCGGGCGTGCCGGCGGCCAACGTGGTCATCCTGGGCGCAGGGATCGTCGGTACGAACGCGGCCAAAGTGTTTGAGGCGATGGGCGCCAACCTCTTCATCCTCGACACCGACCTGCGGAAACTGCAGCTGTTGGAGGATCAGGGCTCCCGGTCACACACGATCGTCGCGCACGGCTTCAACATCGCGAAGGCCGTCAAGCGCGCTGATGTTCTGGTCGGCGCAGTGCTGATCCCCGGTGCGCGCGCACCGCACGTGGTGACGCGTGAGATGGTGCGCACCATGAAGCCGCGCTCGGTGATTATGGATGTGTCGATCGATCAGGGCGGGTGTGTCGAGACCAGTCGGCCCACCACCTATCAAAGCCCGACCTATATCGAGGAAGGTGTGATTCACTATTGCGTGCCGAATATGACGGGGGTGGTGGCGCGCACGACGACCCATGCCTTCAATAATGCGGCGTGGCCCTACGTCCTTGAGATGGCCCAGAAAGGGCTGGATTTGGCCCTGGTCGGCGATCCCGCGCTGCGCCAGGGGCTGAACACCCATAACGGCACGATCGTCCATCCTGCGTTGCGTGAATCATTGGAGGGTGTTGCATGAAAGGCGCCTCCTATCACAACAAGCTTTGCTCGGCCGATATGGCGGTGCAGGCGATCAAGTCACACAACCGCGTCTTCATGACCGGCAACTGCAGCGTGCCCAAAGAGCTGCTGGGCGCGTTGGTGCGCCGGGCGCTGCAGTTGGAAGATGTGGAAATCGTGCAGGTGTTGACCATGGGCCCGGCCGAGTACGTGGCACCGGAGATGCAGGGTCACATCCGCGTGAACAGCCTCTTCATCAGTCACAACGTCCGCAAGGCGGTCAACGATGGCCGCGCCGACTTCACGCCGATCTTCCTGAGCGAAATCCCGCGCGCCTTGCGCGATCCCAAGCTGCTCAAGCCGAACGTGGCGATGATCCACTGCTCGCCGCCCGATGAGCACGGCTTCTGCACTTTCGGCGTCGAGGTCGGCCTGACCAAGCCTGCGGCCGAATCGGCCGATATCGTCATCGCTGAAGTCAATGACCAGATGCCGCGCGCCCTGGGTGATAGTTTCATCCACGTCAGCCGGCTCACCCACATCGTTCCGGTCAGTTACCCCATTGTCGAGGTCCCCATGGGCTCGCCGGGCGAATTGCAGAAGCAGATCGCCGCGCACATCGCGGAGCTGATCCCCAACGGTGCGACCATGCAGATGGGCATCGGTGAGATCCCCGATGCGGTGTTGCTTTATCTGAAGGACAAGAAGGATCTGGGCGTGCATACCGAGTTGTTCTCGGATGGCGTCATCGAGCTGATCGAGGCTGGGGTGCTCACCAATGCGGCCAAGACTATCCATCGCGGCAAATGCGTGGCCGGTTTTGCGCTGGGATCGCAACGGTTGTATGAGTATATGGACAACAACCCCCTGTTTGAGTTCCATCCGCAAGATTACGTCAATGACCCCTTCGTGATCGCGCAAAACAGCAAGCAGGTGGCGATCAACTCGGCGTTGGAGGTGGATCTGACGGGGCAAGTGTGCGCCGACTCCATCGGTACGCAGTTCTACAGCGGTGTGGGGGGGCAGCTTGATTTCATCTACGGCGCGTCACGATCGCCGGGCGGGGTGCCCATCATCGCCCTGCCCGCCACGGCCAAGGATGGCGCAGTCAGCCGCATCGTGCCGACTTTGAAGCCGGGCGCGGGCGTTGTGACCGGGCGCTATCACGTCCATTATGTGGTGACAGAGTACGGCGTTGCCGACCTGCACGCCAAGACGATCCGCCAACGCGTCCAGTCGTTGATCAACATCGCCGCGCCGCAGTTCCGCGAGGATTTGACACGGTTTGCCAAAGAGCAGCACTGGATTTAGGCACATAAACATCCGCCAAAAAGAAACCTGGTTTCTGCAAGAAACCAGGTTTCTTTTTGGTGTGCTAACTTAATCTTTTACCCGCGCTGCTCGATCGGCGTCCACGGCACCTGGTGCTCACCGGTGTAGTTGGAGAGCGGCCGGATCAGACGATTGTTGGACTGCTGCTCGTAAACGTGGGCGGTCCAGCCGGCGATGCGGCTCATCGCAAACATGCAGGTGAACGTATCGACCGGGATGCCCAGCGAGTAAAGCAGCGGCGCCGAGTAGAAGTCAACATTCGCGCTCAGGTTGCGCTCCTTGAAGTACGGATCCTCCATCGCAACGGCTTCCAGTTTGCGGGCGATCTCATACCAGGTCCGCTCGCCGGTCGCCTCAACCATCTTTTCCACGTTGCCCATTAAGGGGGCTGCGCGGGGATCGCGCACCTTGTAGACGCGATGGCCGATGCCCATGACGCGGCGCCCAGTGCCCTGCAACGAGCGGGCCCACGGCTCAACGTTGTCCAGCGTGCCGATCTCCAGGAACTGCTCCATCGCTTCTTGCACCGCGGCGCCGTGGGCAGCGCCTTTGAGCGCACCCAGCGCACCGGTGATGGCCGAGTGGAGGTCGGAGCCCGTGGACGAGATGACGCGTGCGGTGAATGTGGAAGCGTTGAATTCGTGTTCCGCCAACAGCAGCAGGTATTGGTCGAGAGCCCTTGCCGCTAACGGTTCAGGATCCTCTCCCGTCAGCATCCACAGGAAGTTCGCCGCGTGATCAAGATCCATCCGCGGTTTGACCGGTTCATCGCCCCGCCGGATGCGCTCGAACGCAGCCAATACTCCGGAGATTTGGCCCAGCAAGCGGCAGGCCTTGTGCTGGTGAGCCATGGGGGTGTTATCTTCGGATTCCGGGTCGTAGTGCGCCAGCATCGAAACCGCACTGCGCATCACGGCCATCGGGTCCGCGTTTTTGGGCATATTCCGCAGGGCGGCAATGACCTCAGGGGGCAGGAAGCGGCAGGCGCGCGCCTGTCGCTTCATCTCTTCAAGCGCTTGCGCGGTCGGCAGCCGCCCATTCCAAAGCAGATAGGCGACTTCCTCGTATGTGCTGTTCTCAGCTAGCACGCGAATATCGTAGCCTCGGTATTCGAGGATGCCGTTGTTGCCATCCACGAAACTGATATTGCTATCTGCTACCACTGCTCCGGCAAGTCCGCCGCTTTTGCTAGCGGCTGGCTTTGGGGCCTCTGCATTGCTCACGGGATCCCTCCTAGTTCTCGATCAACATTGTTCGATGTTATTTTACCGGAAATCTTAGTGCACAAATATAACACAAAATACAATCTTGCGTCAAGTGCCTCTCGTGGCAAGCTTGGGTCCAACTCGCCCAGCGTGGTTATTGCAGCACCTTGGCAAATTCCTGCATGAACATCGGCTCAGGATAGGCGCCTTCGACGTGGATGGTCTCATCGATCACCGTGCGTGGCACGCCCATGACTTCGTATTTTGTCGCCAATTGCGGGAATTCGATGACTTCGACCATGTGTGCGGTGATTAGATCGCTCTCAACTGCCAACTGGTACGCGAGCATCACGGCTCGCGGGCAGTACGGTCAGGTAGGTGTCCCGAAAACCTGGATGGTGATGGGTTTGGTCAGCTTGCTGACCATCTCTTTGGTTTCGGGCGCCAGACCGGAGTCGCCCTGCGAGACCAATCGGATGCTCTCAATGAGGCTGCCGAATTCGTATCCGGACGGGATCCCGAACATGCGGATGCCATAGTCCTTCTTTCCGATAACCGCCATCCCCGGCACTTTATCGATCCCCAGGCTGTCGGCCACGGCCTTGTCTTTCGCGAAATCATAGACTTCGACCGAGACTTTGTCGGAGAGGGAGGCGACCTCCTCCACCAGCTCGCGGGTTTGCTCGCAGTATTCACATTCGGCGGCCTGAGTGAAGACCTTAAATGTGACTGGGTGATCCACATCGGCCAATGCGGCCTGCACTTCTTTGCGGATTTGCTTGTTGAGAAGCGTCATGCGTGTTTGAACCTCCTTTGCGGGTATGTGGACATTAGATGTCTGGCCCGGTGATTCCGTTACAAATGGTTCGGCGCCAGGGGGTCTCGGTCAGCGAACATGCGGCGCCATTCTAGCACACTTCCCAGCGTGAAGCCAGACCGTTTGCGACCGGTGGCCCGCCAGGTTCATTTGACTTTGCACCGCCGTGGGGCTAACATCGCGACCCATGATCAACATTGCGATTCGCTATCGTCCCATCTTGGAAGAGTTGCAGAAGCTCCAGCCTGACTGGGTGCTGGAGGTCGGCAGCGGGTCGGAGGGGCTGCGCATGTTTTGGCCCGGCCTCGTGATCGGCGCCGACATCGAGTTCCGCAGGCGCCCGCTGCACCAGGCTGTTCAGGCCAGCGGCCTCGCGCTGCCATTGCGAAGTGCAAGCTGCCCGGTCGTTGTGAGCTGTGATATGCTCGAACACGTCGCACCCTGTCAGCGTGAGGTGGTCGTATCGGAGATGGCGCGGGTGGCTGCGGACGCGCTGCTGGTGTCGTTTCCCAGCGGTGAACCTGCCATGTGCGTCTACCGGGGTTTGGCTGCGGAGATCGGCGTCGCGCCCCCGAGATGGCTTCGCGAGCACCTGGACAACGGCCTGCCTGAGGCGGAGCCGGTGGCGGGCTGGCTGCAGGCCGCGGGCTGGGCGGTCTCCAGTGCTTGGTATGAATCCGCACAGGCCCATGCGCGGCTGTTGCGCTGGGAGTCGCGCCTGCCGGTGAAGCTGTTGACCTACGGGACGATGCGGCTGTTAGGGCGTTCGCTTGTCTGGCGTGTGCCGATGACCTCCCCTGGACCAAAGCTGCGCGTCCTGATCAAGGCTGAACGTCATTAGCCGGTTACCCCCGCCACTTGGTATCACGCCATTCGCTGCGTTGAGAGTGAATCGCCGGCATCGGCGTCTCAGGCTTATTAGCGTGCAATATGCGTACATGTGATTGACAATAAAGGACAAGCATGATAGTATCGCTTCCACGAGCTTTTTATGGCGTATGAGTCGTGTCTGACGCGTTATGGATTTTTGAGGGTGTCTCCCGTGAAGCCGCCTCCCTGTCTGTCCGCTGACGAGATTGCCGCGATAGCGGCCCGCTATCGCGCCGCTTTGTGCGCGGAGGCTCCCGCGGTGCGCGAGTCGGCTGAACAGTGGTTGGCGCGTTCTTCACCGCCGAACTGGGCGCTCGAATGGTCCCTGCCGGTCTGGCTCGGAGATACGCTGGGAGTGGCCGCATCCGCCGCGCGGGATCTGGTGTTCGCCAACGTCTTCGGGTTGACGTACATCCGCTTGCAGGACGCTCTATCTGATGGCGAGATCCCGGGGGCTGAGCGGCCCCAAGCTCTGGCTCTGGCCACCCGGTTGTTTGAGCATTGGAAAGCGGCATATGGCGGCCTGTTCGCGGGCGATCCGGCGTTTTGGGCGTGCTTTGAGCAGTTTTTGAGTCAGTGGATGCGTGCGATTGAGAGCAGCACCCGGCTGCCGGAAAAGCCTTTTTCGGCATATAGCGAAGCAGATTTCTTGCTGTTAGGACACCGCGGCGCGCCCATAAAGATTTGTGCCGCCGCTTCATGCATTTTGGCAGACAGGGACGCGCTCTTGCCGGACCTGGAAGCGGCTTTGGATGCGCTCATGATCGGTGCAGTGCTGTTGGATCATGCGGCCGATTGGCGGGAGGACCTGCGGGTCGGGCGCCCCAACGCCTTTGTGGCGTACGCATCCCCGCTGCCTCAGACGGCGGAGCTGCAGGGCGCAAACCGCGCGGCCGTATTGGCGCTGCTGGCAGCAGGCGACGGGGGCCGACCCTACTTTGCGCTGATCGCTGATCGTCTTGGTTCGGCCGGCCGGCGTGCGCGTGTTTTGCGGCTGAAACCATTAGCGAGGTATGTGGCGTGGTTACGCGGTGAGGTAGTTCGTTTCAGCCGCTGCTTGGCCCGAGAGCCCCACTTGCAGCTTCAAGCGTCTGTTGGGGCGTTGTTCGCCGGACCTGACGCTTTACCCACTTCATAAAAGGAGAAAACGCAATGGCATCCCAAGCACAGATGGATCGATTGATCGGCCGGGCCCTTTTTAGCCCTGAGTTCCGTGCGCTTCTGCTCGAGGACCCGGATAAGGCGGCACGGATGCTGCGCTATCGACTGGATCCCAACCAGGTCGCGCGCATCCGGTCTCTTCAACCGGAAACCCTCGATAAGTTGGCGCGAGATTTCGACGCGGCGATCGAGTCACCGCTGAAAGGCCTGACTTTTTGGTAAGAAGCCTTCAGGGCGTGCGAAACAGGGGAAAGATATACGACTGCACCAGATAGTTGAGGATAAAGTAGACCAGGGGGCCCAGTGCGGCGGCGCTGGCCCGCAGCACTGCACCCACATCGCGAAATGGCCAGCTCGGGTTGTTGAGCACGCGCCGGCGAAATTCGATCAATGTGGCGGTGTGTTGGGCCAACGCCGCTAATTTTTCCGCATCGGCGACCGCTCCGCCCACCAACGCGTGTTGCACCACCAGCAGCTCCTCGCTGATCTGAGTCAGGGCCTGCTCGCGCGCCGCGATGATCTGCCGGTGTACACCCCATAGAGGCACGAAGAGCGCCGTCAGGCTGAGCAGCGAGAGCACGATCACCAGCCAGCCGCCAGAGCGCGGCGATCCCAGCAGGATCAACGGGATCAGAAAAACCCCTACGAAGGCCAGGCTCTGCACCAGGCTGAGGCGGCCGAAGGGCAACAAGTGGGCAGGATCGAACACATTGATTTGCAGCGGTTCTGCGGCCAGTTGCGCCAATGCACGGGCGTTGCGGATCGTGTTATAGACCAGGCTCAGCATCAGCCAGAAGGCAAGCATGTAGAATGCTGTAACCCACGCGAGGGCCAGGATCTCGAGCGGCTGGCTGTGCGGCAGGGAGCGCAGTTCGTTGTCGGGCAGGACAAGCAAGATGGCTGCCAGCAACGCGGCGACAAGCAAGAGGCCAAACTCCACGCGGCTATCAGCCCAGATCAGGCGGCGGGCGGCGCTTTCATAGCTGAGATCATCGACTTGGACGACCGATCGAAGTTGCGCCAAGGTCGTGACAGCGGCTTGTTTGATGATCCGCATGTAGGCCAAAATGAAAAGGCCGGCCGCCGCAGTGGCGATCCCTTGCTTCAGACCCAACGCTTCGGCGCTGCCCCAGTGCCCGACCGCTCGAACCCTCAGGGAGCTTTCCAGAAAGAGGCTGATCGCGCTGAAGACAAGGAATACGGCAAGTATGATGCCGTACGGCATGCGCAGCCGTTCAAAGGCGAACGCGGGCCAGCGGCTCCAGCGCTGCGCACTATTACGGGCCTCGGCGGGCTCTGTTTCGGCCATGGCACATACCATCCGGTTTGTTTTTCTCGTCTTGATGCTGAACGAATAGAGAACAAGTGGATTATAAGGGGTATTCTCGATGGGCGCAAGTCGCTTGAGTTCCGGGGCTCAACTGTGTTTTCGGGCGAGGAGGTCTCGGAACAGCGCTTCGTACTGGTCAGTGATGATATCCCAGTTGTACACCGAAGCGGCGCGCTGCGCGGCGCGTTGCCGGTAAACATCCACTCGCGGCGGATCAGCTAACAGGCCGGCGAGCACCTCGCGCAACGCACCGGCCCCGGCCGCGCCGGCGTAGCTAAGCCCTGCACTCCCAATGGTCTCCAGGTTTTCCGCAGTGTCGTTGACGACCACGCAGTTGCCGAACGCCATCGCTTCCACCAGCGCGGGATGGGTGCCGCCCACCCCCGAGGTCTCGACGAAAATGGCCGCGTTCGATCCCAACTCATGGTACGCTGCGCCAAATTGATAGCCGGTAAAGATCACGCGGGGATCGTCCGTGGTGCGGATCCGGGCCTTATAGTCGTCGACATAAGGGGCGTCTCCGACAATGACGCATTTAATGTCGGTGTCCAGCCCGCGAAACGCCTCCACCAGGTGATGTGCGCAGTTCTCGGGAACCAGGCGGCCCACGAACAGCACGTAGCCGCCGGGCTGTAACCCGAAGGATTCCAGCACGGCGCCGGCAGGCGCCCGCGGCACTTGGGAGCCGTAAGGGATGTAGGGCGGTTCGCTGCCGTAGGTGTCCCGGTAATATCCCTGCACGACGCGCGAATCGGTGAGATAAGCGGTCGGAAAAACGGTTGACATCCGCTCCGCAAAGCGGATGTAGGCTTTGGCTGGGCCGGGCCATTTCTCGCGTTTCCAATCCAGCCCATCGACATTCAAAACAGTGACCTGGCCGGCCAGCCGCGGGATCCAGGTCACCAGGCTGTTGCCCGCAATGACATAAAGTGCGATGTCGTAGCCCTGCGTCAACGCGTGGAGGCTAGCGAGACCGCTGTGAACAATGGTGTCCAGGTATTTGTTGGCGATGGTGGGTAGTTTCACCAGCCGCATGCCGAGATACGTCGGCTCGGCGTAAGTGATATGGTGCGAACGGCAATAGACAGTGACCTGATGGCCACGTTGGACCAGGCGCAGCCCCAACTGCTCATAGTAGGTTTCGAATCCGCTATAGCTGGCCGGGATACCCCGGCTGCCCAGCATCGCAATCTTCATGCCGTGACCTCGATCGAGTCTTGGGCAGCCTCAGGGCCTTCATCGCTTGGCGGCTCAACATGGATCACCACCCGCCCCAGGTTTGGCACCTGGCTCCGCAGGAAGCTCTCGATCTTTTCGGTGACGGTATGGGCCTCGGTGATGGGCATTTGGGGATCCATTGTGCAGTGAAACGTGAGCTGAAGCTCGCCACCGGCCCGGTGCAGTGCGATAGCATGGGGCCGGCAATCCAGGCCGATCTCGTCGGTGAGGTGCGCCAGGACGTGCTGCACCTGACCCTCGTCTGCCGCCTCGATCGCTTTGCGCCGCGCGATGGCATCACCGGTTGGCTCGATGTGCGTGACGATCTGGTCGATGGCCGGCAGCGTCTGCCGCAACGCCTGCTCGAAGCGTGTCGCTTGGGCGTGGGCCTCTTCCACGCTTAGCGCCTCGCTTACTTCCAGGTGCAGCTCCAGCAGATGCCCGCCCGAAGAGGTCAGATCGTAGATGCGGATGCCGTGCGCCCCCAGGCCGTTGCGCGCCGCCAGCAGCCGCACGGTGGTCAGGATGCCTTCATGATCGCCCCGCACCGGTTCGATCTGGACAACGACATCGGCGCCCGGCAAGACTTTGCGCACAGCTTCCTCGGCGGCGGCTGCGATGTCGTGGGTGCGCTCGAATGACGTTTCCCGGTCGACGGTCAGTTTGACATCGGTGAACGCTTCGGGGCCGCTGCGGCGCACGCGCACCTGTGTCACGTCGATCACCCCCGGCACCTGCACCGCGTGGATGACCGCATCGCGCACCGAGGCCGGTACGCCATCCAGCAGCGCCATCACGGTTCGGCTGCCCAGTTGCAGGCTGACCCAGATCACGATGATGGCTACGCCGAGAGCGGCCACGGCGTCAGCCTTGACCAACCAGGGTATCTGCACCAGATCGGCCAGGCGCACCAGGGCCAACCCGACGATGACCACCGTAGAGGACCAGATGTCGGTTGAGAAGTGCAAGGCATCGGCCTCTAGAGCCTGGCTGTTATACTTTTTGGCGGTGCGATACAGCATGCGCGAGCGGGTGTAATCGATTGCGATCGCCACGATCATCACCACAAACGCCCAGATGCTCGCTTCCACGGCCACAGATTTGAAGAACAGCCGCTGGATTGCCTCGTAGATGATCCACGCACAGGTCGCTAACAGCAGCAACGTCTCGAAGAGCGCCGAGAGGTTTTCGACCTTGCCGTGCCCGTAGGTGTGTTCGGCATCCGCCGGCCGGCCCGATACGCGCACGGCCAACAGCGTGACGACCGCTGCCACCAGGTCCAACGCGGAGTGGGCGACCTCCGCGAGGATGCCCAGGCTGCCGGTCATCACGCCGACGACAAGCTTGAACAGCGTGAGAAAGATGGCCGCGATCACCGAGCTGAGCGCGGCGCCGTTTTTTTCGCGATTGGCCGTGTGGTTATTCGCCGATGGGCCCGAATCCGCCATTGCTACCATTAATTCGCCTGTGTTTTTAGTTTTCAGGTCTGTTTGTGGCCGCCGCACCCAAGATCTGGGCGATGCGTTGATTCAAGGTGGCATCCACCGCGCTGGGGTGGATGGCCGAGATGGGGCCATCCGCCTGCCGGCGCCCGGCGATGACACTGATGTGTTGGACCGGGAACAGGTTGAGGGTGCCTGCAAAAGCCTCCACCAGCCCGCCGAACTTCTCAATGATGTACGCGGTCATGCCCTGATCGCCGCCGCCTTGTACAATCGTGATCGTGCGGCTGAGCTGCTCCAGCTCGGCCTGGGCCTGGCCCCGGATCCCCGCGGCGTCGGCCCGCGCGTCTTCGATCGCCTTGTGCTGAGTTGCCTGGGCCGGCACCAGCGTGTTGGCCTGGAATTGCGCCCTGACCATCTCGATGCGCTGCTTTTCTGCCTCGATCTGGGCATGCACACCCGCCACCTCGGATTCGGCGTTGCGGGTCGCCTCTTGCATGCCGATCGCACCGCGCTGCCGTTCCTGCGCGATCAGTACCTTGGTCTTGGCGTCGATGTTCTGCCGTTCGTTGTCCAGCGCGCGGATCGCCACCTCGGCGCGCCGCTCCTCTTCCTGCTCTTTGGCGCTGGCGCGCGCCATGGCCTTTGCCTCGCGGGACTGGCTCTCGGCGTTGGCGGTCTGGATGCGTTTCAGCAGCGCGATGTAGAGGTCGGGCTCCTTCACGCCATCCAGCCGGTGATCCTCGACGTCGGCGATGTTCATGGTGGTAATTTCCAGGCCAATGCCCTCCAGATCCGATTTGCAGACCTTGATCATGCTCTGGATCAGGCGGTCTTTGTGGCTCATCACCTCTTCGGGCGTCATGCTGGCGATGGAGTCGCGCAGGTGGCCTTCGATGATCGAGGTCGCGATGGCCTGGAGCTCGGCCCAATTGTTGGTCAGGTGCAGGATGCGCTTGACCGCGTTGATCAGGCCGCGTTCCGACTTGGCGACGGCGAAGCTCACAGTGGCTTTCACCGTCAGCGGCACGATGCCCTTGGCGATGGCCGACTCCACCACGACGGTCGTAGTTTGCGGCGTCAGGTCCATGGTGTCGAACCGGTTGATCAGCGGCAGCACAAAGACGCGGCCTCCGCGGTAGGTGCGGAACGTGCCGCCTTTGCCGTGCACCACGGCCAGCCGGCTGGGCGGCACCAATTTCATCTTGGTGATAACCTGGAACACCAGGGTAAGGACAATCAACCCGATCAAGACTGCCAGAAAAGCGATCATGCTCAAGCCTCCTGCGTCGTAACAACCGGTGCGACCGGGCTGTCAGCCTGGCTGGCGCTGGACAGCAAGCCCTTGACGCTGACGCCGAAACCCTCTTCCAGCCGTGCCAGGAAGTCGACCATCGCTGCGGGTCCGCGATTGACCGCGGCGTTGAAGCCGTCTTCCTCGTTCAGCACCAGCAGGTTCTCCACCTGTTGCGTGGCGGCATGCGCCTGGTATGCTTCGAACAGCTTGGGCAACTGCGTGATGAAAAGGGCGATCTTGCCGGTGTCGCCGTTCTTTGCCAACAGGTCAACCTTTTGTTGCAAGAGGTCATTGCGAGCTTGTTGGACGATTTGCACCGCCTCGGCCTGGCCCGTGGCCAGGATCTCGGCCGCTTGGCGGTGCGTATCCGCCGCAAGGGTGACCTCGGATTGGTTCTTCAACTTTTGGAGCTCGATTTTGATCTCTTCGACCTGGCGTTGGCCCGCGTTCCGGGCTTGGGCGACTGCACTATCGGCCTCCAGCTTGGCCCGGCGGATTTCCGCATCCCGCTGGCGCCGAAAGAGCTCGACCTCCTGCTGTGCGGCCAGGATGCGCTCGTTGGCGCCGCTTTCAGCTACCGACATGCGGCGGTTGGCATCCGACTCGGCGCGTTCGGCCCGTGCGCGCAGCCGGGCCTCCTCGATCTCTACTTCCTGGCGTTTGTAGGAGAGGGTCTTGTTGGCCAGATTGGCAATGTAGTTCGAGGTATCCCAGATGCGTTGGAGCGAAACCGAAACCACCTGCATGCCGAATGCGCTCAGATCCTGCTGGCAATCCTCCAGTAGGACTTTGCGGAAGGTCGCGCGCTCACCCTCGGCATCTGCTGGTGCGATGATCGGGGCGGTGACTGTCGCCGTTCCGGTTGTCGCACCGGCGCCTTCAGCCCCGATGTCGGCGCTTTCCTCCATGCCGATGGCCTGCAACGGGGTGGTCTTGTTCAGCGCGGCCCGGAAGTTGCCGATCATGGTCTGCTGGATCTGATCTTGGATTTGCTTGCGGGACTTGCCCAGCAGTTGCTGCACGGCGCTGTAGAGCAGTGTTTCATTCATGTCATCTACGCAGACGCACGCGGTGGCATCCGCGCCGACGTTGATGCCGTTGGCTGAGTTCACCCCTTCCACCCGCACGTTGATGGGCAAGATGGTCAAGTCGATGGCCTGTGCGGTCTGAATGAACGGGATCACCAGGGTCCAGCCGCCTTTTTGGAGGCGAAATCCGTATTTGCGGCCGCCGACCTCGGTTTCCGTGCCGCCGGTCACTACGAGGATGTGGTCGGAGGGGCACACGCGAATCAGCGAGCGCAGCAGAACCAGAATGATGGCGAACAGGATCAGCGCCAGAACGCCGCCGATCATTCCGCCTTCAAGCAAACTCAATTGTGGCATAGGGAGCAACTCCTTTCACTTAGACCATCGGTCCAATTCAGCGAACGTAGACACACTCATCGGTGACGGACGTGACCGTCACCGCGGCGCCATTCGCGAAGGCCGCACCCGGGCGCGCGGCCAATGCAAACTGCTCGATCACGACGGGGCCCACCTGGATGCGCACCCTGCCCATGGTCGTGTCGTCCAACGGAATGATCACCGTCGCCATCTGGCCCACCAACTCAGCCCCGCGCACCTGCGAATCGGTATCGTGTCGTTGGAAACGGAAGAATGCTTGCGCGAGGAGGAGCGCCACCAGGCCGACCGGGATCGCGAGCCCCAGGCTCACCAGGGCGCTGCGGCCGGACGTCATCGCGACCCACCCGGTGGGCCCGAACCCCAGGCAGAAATAGACGAACAGGCGCAGGTAGGTCAACACCGACAGGATGGGGGCGGCGGCCTGGGAGTGGTCTGGGCCGGGGTGCGCGGCATGATCTGTGGACGTCGAATCGCCGTCTGCGTGGGGCGCGGCATCCGGCGGCGTATGGCTGCCGCCGGCGTGATCGCCCGCCAAGTGGCCGGCGTCGAAATGCCCTACGCTCGCATCAGCATCGCTGATGTGGCCGGCAGTGACATCACCGGCAGTATCGCCCCCGTGATGCCCACCCAGCACCCCCAGAAAATCCAGGAGCACCACACCCACCGAGAAAACAGTGCTCCCGATAAAGAGCTGTTGGATGAGGCGCGGGCTGGCGATATCAAGCGCCAGCGCCGCGGCGATTGCAGCTAGATAGACGGCCAGGATGCCGTAGAAAATCTGTCGTGTGCGGTTCATGTGTCACCTCGCCTGACGAAGAATCGGGTTGCGCCGGGATGTTACTGCACCGGACACAGTTTACACCAGGACCGCCTGGCGGCTTGACAGGGACGCGACAGCAGACTGACAGAAGTCTCTTCCCCTTCCTTATTGTGGCAGCAGCTTGCTTGTCACCAAGCTGGCGTAGAAGCTGCGTACGCCCGCCTCAGGAAAGTCCACCGTGACGACGAGATCGTTGCCATCGGGCGTGATCTCCGTGATCTGGCCGGAACCAAAGCGCTCGTGGGCGACTTCCATGCCCACGCGATAGGGCTGTGGCTTGCTAGGCTTCTGGGTTTCAGCCGGCCGGGCGGTGAGGGTCGCCTGACGATCCCACCACATCTCGGCGTAGAGGGCCAGCTTTTCCGGCGGGGTAAGCTTGGGCGTAAACTCCCCGGCGCGGCGGCGCGCAACGCTGATCTGAGGCATCAGCTTTTGCTTCCGCGCGTGTGCCACCGCGGCGTTTTGCGCCAGTTGTGCCGCGGCCCGCGCGAGCCCCATCTCCAGATTGCGCAGTGCCACCCGCGGTTCACCATCGGGATCGATGCTGATCAGGATCACGCCGTGCTCGCGGCAGACGGTCGCGCGCGCCGTCTCGCGATCTTCCTCAGCAACTACTTCTTCATCACTTTTGCGCTGTTTGCGCTGCGTGCCTTCCATGCCAACAAACCGCACCGCCACCCCAACATCGGGATAAAGGTGATCCAATTTCAGCCGCCGATTGGTCTCGGGGTTCACCAGCCACTCAGGCATCACGCCATATTCCACATCAAAGCCATCAAAAATACGCGCGAGCACTTCGCGCCAGCCGTTGATCAGATTTGCTTGCATTTCTTTCCC
The DNA here is from genome assembly GCA_026645775.1 of Anaerolineae bacterium. GTDB lineage: Bacteria > Chloroflexota > Anaerolineae > CG2-30-64-16 > CG2-30-64-16 > MO66. Next base: position 14,406 of record JAPKMS010000169.1, on the reverse strand, counting down.
ATTCCAGACGTAATTAACGTGCGACGCCCCGTTCATGCACGTCGCACGTTGTTCTGATGTCGATGATAGCACGGCGGGGGGAGCCTGTCAAAGCCGGTACGATTTGTGGCGCCGGCTGGATCGAGACCGGCGCCGCGGTGATTTCTCGGAAGATCGCGGACGCGTGTATAATCCGAGCCGGCGTGCGGGCCAGACCCCTGCGCCGGTGGACTAGCCGATGTCTCATGATCTCGAAAAGCTCTACTCCGACGTCCCCGCGCCCCAGCACGTTTGGGTGACCGCTCGCCAGCAGGCGGCGCTCGGCGCCCGAATCGACGCGGACGCGGCCTGGGACGCGTTCGTGGCCGCGCATCCTGCCGGTCACGTGCTGCAAACCACGCTGTGGGCGCGGCTGAAGAGCGCCTTTGGGTGGACATCTCAATGTGCGCTCCTGCGCACGATCCCCAGCCCGGATGCGCCCATCCTGGGCGGCGCCAGCATCCTCTACCGGCGGCTGCCCTGGGGCCAGACGCTTGCCTACATGCCCAAAGGCCCGGTGGTAGACTGGGCTGATCCTGCCCAGGCGCGCGCGGTCCTCACGATGGCACGTGAGTTCGCGTTGAAGCAGCGAGCCGCGTTGCTGAAGATCGAGCCCGAGCTGGCGGATTCTCCCGAGGTGGCCCGGATGTTGGCCGGCTACGGCTTTCGCCTGAGCCCGCAACGCGTGCAGCCGCTCAGCACCATCCATATCGACCTGGCAGCCGACGAAGAGACCCTGCTGGCCCGCATGAAGCCCAAATGGCGCTACAACATCCGCCTGGCTGAGCGCCGAGGCGTGACGGTGCGCGACGGCGCCCCAGCCGATCTCCCTGCGATCCAGAAACTGCTGGAGGTTACCGGTGCGCGGGATGGCTTTGGCGTGCACAGCGCCGACTACTATGCACTGGCGGCTGAGCTGTTTACGCCGGGGGGGCAGATGATCTGGCTGTTGGCCGAGCACGAAGGCGCTCTGCTGGCGGCCATTGCGGTGTTTGCGGTGGGGCGAAACGCCTGGTACATGTGGGGGGCATCGGGCGAGTCGGGTCGCAACCTGATGCCCAACCACGCCCTGCAATGGGCTGCCATGCGCTGGGCCAAGGCGCGTGGCTGTGCCATCTACGATCTGTGGGGAATCCCCGATGCGGTGGGCGAGAACCCGGGGGCTTATGCCGAGCCGGAGAGTTGGGGCGAAGGAGGCTTATGGGGCGTCTACCGATTCAAGCAGGGGTTCGGCGGGCAGGTGGTGCGCTACACCGGCGCGTGGGATCTGCCGCTGTCGTCCGCGGGGTATGCGCTCTATCGGCTGGCGTTGCGTGTGCGACGCTCAGGGAGTCAGGCCGGTGGCTGATCTGACCGAAATCAAGACCCAGACGGAGTGGGAGGCCGCGCTGCTCGCACTGCCCGCACCGCACATTCTGCAAAGTTGGGCTTGGGGCGAGACGAAGTTGCAGACCGGCTGGCGTGCAAGGCGGCTGTTCTGGACGATTGAGGGGCGTCCGGCGGCTGCGGCAGCCTTGCTCGTGCGGCGGCTCTGGTCGAGGGCGCCGGTGGCGGTCGCTTACGTGCCGAAGGGGCCGATTTTGGATTGGGCAGACGCTGGATTGGCCGGCCAAGTCCTGGATGATCTTGAGAACGCGGCCCGGCGTGCCGGTGCATTCTTCGTCAAGATCGATCCCGATGTACGAGGTGACCTTGAAACCGGCCAAACTGTAGCTGCGATGCTGATGCGTCGCGGCTGGCGCCCTTCGGCAGAGCAGATCCAGTACAGTAACACGGTGGTTTCCGATCTGGCGCCTTCCGAGGAGGAACTGTTGGCCGGCATGAAGCCCAAATGGCGCTACAACATCCGGCTTGCAGAACGGCGAGGCGTCGTGGTGCGCGATGGCAGTGCGGCCGATCTGGCGGCGTTTTATGCGATGTATGTTGAAACCGGTCAGCGCGATGGTTTCCTGGTGCGGCCGTTCGCGTATTATCGGGCGATCTGGGAGCGGTTCCTGGCTGAGGGGTTGGCGCATCTGCTGCTGGCCGAGGTGGGGGGCGCCCCGGTGGCCGGGCTGATCCTGTTTCGTTTCGGGAGGACCGCGTGGTATTTCTACGGCGCATCCACCAGCCAGAGCCGTGAGCTCATGCCTAACTACGCGCTGCAATGGGCTGCGTTGCGTTGGGCGAAGGCGGCCGGCTGCACGCGCTACGACTGGTGGGGTGCGCCGGGCGTGTTAGAGGAAAGCGATCCGATGTGGGGTGTGTTCCGGTTTAAGCAGGGTTTCGGCGGTGAGTTTATGCCGCACATTGGCGCTTGGGATTTTGCCACCAACTGGGTTGCATACTGGGCGTATACAACCGCTATGCCAAAAGTGCTGAGCTTGATGCGGCGGCGGCATCAACAGGCTGCCGCGGACTGAACACTCCTACCAGACTTCTTTCAACCTCGCCAGCATCGCGGCTCGCGTGATCTGCCCGACCCAGGTGTCGCGGATCACGCCATCCCGGTCGATAATCATCGAGGTCGGCAAGGAGCGGACACCGAAACGGTCGTTGGTGACAACGCCGTCAGTGTCGAGCAGCAGCGGGTAGATCAACCCCCGCGCCTCAGCAAACGCGCTGACATCTGCCGGGGCCTCTTCCATATCGATGCCCACCACCGTGAAACCCTGCGCCTCAGCGTAATCGCGGTGCAGCGCGTTCAGGTCAGGCAACTCGGCTTCACAGGGCGGACACCACGTCGCCCAGAAGTTGAGTAACACGACCTTGCCGCGCAGATCGCTCAGGCGGACTGTGACCCCGTCGATGGCTGTCAGGGTGAAATCCGGCGCCGGACGCGTTGAGACAGATACCGTCGGCCGCGCCGGGCTGGCAGTCTGTGCGTGCTGCGTCTGCCAGCTCCAAACCCCGGCCGCCAACGTCACCACGCTAAGGAGCACCAGGCCCCATAAGAACGGCGAGGGCCGGCGGGTGATCGAGTCTGTGGGTTGCATGTATGGCCCGCACTCAGGTGGCAGCCGGCTCGACGCGGTAGCTGGACGTGATTTCCGCGACACCGCGCAGGGTGGCGATGGCGCCGCAATAGGTCGTTTCCGAAAGCTCGACGGCCCGTGCCAGCGCCTTCGGGTCCACGTCACCGTAGGCCACATATTCCAGGTGGATCTTGGTGTATTTCTTGGGGTGTTCAGGTGAGCGTTCGCCGGTGGCGAAGATCTTGAACCCTTGCACCGGCTGGCGCTTCTTCTTCAAAATGCTGATGACATCCATGGACGTACAGCCCAGCAAGCCCATCAGCAGCACCTCCATAGGCCGCGCGGCGCTGTTGTGTCCACCCACGTCGGCGGAGGAATCCATGACAATAGCATGGCCGGAGTCGCTTGAGGCGACGAACTGCACGTCTTCAATCCATGTGATGTTTGCGGTGGTCATGACGCGTTCTCCTTTTGGACAAATACCGACAACTTTGATGCACGGACTGCGACAGGGTTACGCGACTGTCCGTTCGCGCAACAACGCCAGCGCCGCATCGGCGATCTTGGCTGCGGCCTGAGGGCGGGCGATGGCGCGCGCTTGCGCCGCCATCGCTGCCAGCGCGGTGTGACCTGGTTGCAGCCACTCTTCCACCAACGCCGCGATACGGCCGGGGTCCGCTTCGTACACACCCGCGCCGTGCTGCTCGACCCAGGCGATGTTGCCAGCTTCCTGGCCCGGCACGTAGTCGGTGATCAGCACCGGAATACCCAAACATGCGGCCTCTGCCAGCGTCCCCGGCCCGGCTTTGCTGATCAGCAGATTGGCTGCCGCAAGCCAGTCGGCCATATTCTCCACGTAGCCCACCGCTGTCAGCGGAATCGGCCAGCGTTGGCTTCGCACCTGCTCTAACAGCGTTTGGTTGCGGCCAGCAATGATGACGATTTGGGCGCGGGCGGCGCTGTGGGCCAGCCGCGCTGTCACGGCCCGGGCGATGGGGAGCATCCGCCCGATGCCCGCGCCTCCCCCGGTCATCAGCACCAGCGGACAGTCGGGCGCGAGGCCCAGGCGACTGCGCGTCTCCGCCTTTGTCTCGGTGCGCGGCTCTTCAAATGCGCGCCGGATCGGCAGCCCGATCACCTGCACCCGCTGCGGTGGCACGCCACAGGCCAGGGCGACCTCACGGGCCGCCTCGGTCGCAACTACGCATAGGTCAGTGTCCGGGCAAAACCAGGCCGGATGGGGTGTGACCGGGTCCGTCACCACAGTGACGAAGGGTGCGCGGCTGCCCATCTGGCGCAAATTCCAGATGGGCACATCGACCTGTAAGGGGTGGACGCTGATCCACAGATCGGGCTGTTCGTCTGCCAGCGCTTTGGCGATCCGGCGGTGCACAAGCGGGTAAGCGGCGCGTTCCAGCGCAACGATGCGCCGGCGCGAAGCAATCGCCTGATAGAGGATGTGATAGACGTTGGGCGCAAAGTTGACCGACGGACCGTAGACCTCTGATAAGGTGTTGATGGGAAACGGTGTGTGATCATCCAATAGGCTGAGGGCGGACACGCGTGCACGGCCCGTCAGCGCTTCAGTGAGGCTCCGCGTTGCGGCACGATGCCCACCCCCGGAATCGGCGGTCAGGATGCAGATGCGAGGCGGTGGGCTGTCTAAGGTTTCTTGTGACATGGCAGGCGTCTTATTTCAAAAGTTCCACGGCGAGCTGGGCATAGCCACGCGCCGCGGTTGCGATATCGGCCAGCCGGACCCGCTCATCGGCCGTGTGTGCGGCGTGTTCGTCGCCAGGGCCAAAGCCGATGGTCGGGATGCCGGCGGTGCCCATGGTATAGGCGCCGTCGGTTGAAAACGGCCACAGCCCCAGGCGGGGATGCGCGCCCAGGGTTCTTTCGATGGCTTTGACCGTCTGGCGCACCAGCGGCGCCTCATCGGGCAGCAGCCAGGGCGGGAAGTATTTGCGTGCGCGCATGACGTGGCCCGTGTAGGATGTGAGCGCACAGTCCGGGGTCGTGACATCCCCGCGGATGCCTTCGCGGCGGATGATCTGTTGGATTTCAGTGATCGCACGCGTCTCGGTCTCGCCCAAGGTCAGCCGACGGTCGAGCACCAGGGTGCACAGATCGGGGATGGTGTTCAGGCTGCTGGCACTGCTGGTGATCTGCGTGACCGCGATACTGCCCTGGCCCAGCACCGGGTCGGTCAATAGCTGGAGGGCCAGCAACTCGATGCCGAAGATCAACCGTGCGGCGCTGCCAATGGCGTTGACGCCATCCTGGGGCATGGCGGCATGGCCTGCACGGCCATAGGTCGACACCTGGAGTTCCACCCGACCCCGCTGCCCCGTGTAGACGCCGAGATTGGTTGGCTCGCCCAGCACGATGAAATCGGGTTGCAGGCCTTCTTGTTTGAGCAGCGTCTGCACGGCCAGCCCTTCGCAGGGCTCTTCCTGCACGACGAAGGCCACATAGACCTCACCGACCAGGGGCGCCCGCGCATCTGCCAACAACTTGATGCCATGCACCATCGCAGCAAGCGAGCTTTTCATGTCGACCGCGCCGCGGCCATACAAAAAGCCATCCGCGATCTCGCCCCCGAACGGATCATGGGTCCAGGCGCCACGGTCGCCGACATCCACGGTGTCCATGTGGCCCTCGAACAGCAGCACAGGCCCATGTCCGGCGCCATAACGACCGATCACGTTGCCGATCCGATCGGTCCACACGGCATCAAACCCGCTGTAGCGCATCGCTTCAGCCAGCAGTCTTGCCGCGTTGCCCTCGTTTCCCGATACGCTGGGCGTGCAGATCAGGGCCTGGGCCAAATCATAAAGCGCTTGTCTGTCGGAGGAAGGCAATTCGAGCATGGCAGACATCCTCTAATAGGCGCCGTCACCGAAAAGGACTTGGGGTACGGTGCGCAACATGATCTGGATATCCAGCCCCAATGACCAGTTCTCGGCGTAGTAGATATCCAACATCACCATTTCGTCGAAGGTGAGATCGCTGCGGCCGCTGACCTGCCAGAGGCCGGTCATGCCCGGCTGGACTTCCAGCCGTTTGCGGTGCCAGTCTTGGTACTGGGCGACTTCGCTGAGCAGCGCCGGGCGTGGGCCCACCCAACTCATCTCGCCGCGTAACACGTTGATAAGCTGAGGCAGCTCGTCGATGCTGGTTTTGCGGATAAACCGACCCACGCGCGTGCGGCGGGGATCCTCGCGGATTTTGAACATCGGCCCGGCGGCTTCATTTTTCTGGCGCAGTTTCTCCAACTGGGCTTCAGCATCCTGATACATCGATCGGAATTTGTAGACGGTGAACGGCTTGCCCAAACGCCCGGCGCGCGGTTGTCGGAAGAAGACCGGGCCCGGAGAGTCCAGCTTGATCGCAAGTGCGACCACCAGCCACAACGGCGCCAGCAGTGTGACGGCCAGCGCCGCCAGCGCAAGATCCACCGCGCGCTTGAGGGTTAGATTCCAGCCGGTCAGGGTGGTTTCCTTGACGCTGATCAGCGGGATGCCGTTGAGGTCTTCAATATCAGCTCCGCCCATGCTGAGCTGGAACATGTCAGGCACGACGCGCGCCCGGACGCCGGCCTGTTCGGAATCGATCACCAGCCGCACCACCTTGCGATGATACTGCCAGGGCAGCGTGATGATCACCTGGTCGATCATGTTCTCGCGGATCGCTTCCGGGAGGTTGTCGATGGCCCCCAGCGCCTTGATCGGGCCGAGATCGGTTGTGCTTTTCAGCGGGTCGTCATCCAGGAAGCCGATCACGCGGTAGCCCAGATCGGGTTGCGCGATGAGATTGCGGATGACAGTGCGCCCGGTTTCGCCTGCGCCGATGATCAACACGCGATCGACCCCCTGGCCTGCCTGCCGCAGTCGCGAGAGCACCGCGTTCCGTACGATGCGCGCCAGGCCCAGCAACAGCACGATCATCAGGCCGGCGTAAATGAAGATGATGCGAGAATAAAACAGGCGCCGATAGAAGAAGACGAGGACGACCAGGAGCATAATTGCCGTGGTCGTCGCGTTAATGACGCCATAAATCTCGTCGACCAGCGGGTGGCCGCGGCGAACATCGTAAGCACCCTCGCGGCGGTTCGATAAAACCAGCACGACGGTCAGCAGGCCCACTAACGGCAGGTACACCATGTAGGGCACATTGTTCGCCGGATCCACCGAGCGGAAGAGCTGCAGGCTGTAGCGCAGCCAGTAGGCAACCATGAACGCCACGTTGATCAACAGAATATCAACGATCAAGGTCACCCACGGCATCCAGCGTCGCACATCTCGTTTCACCCCCTACCTCCCCGGCCGCTCACTGCCAGCACATCCCGATAGACCTCGGCCGTAGCCGTGGCCGTATGTGCCCAAGAAAAGTGCGCGGCACGTGCCAGCCCCGCCGCACGGAGGGCGGCGCGTTGGATTCTGTCGTTCAGTAAGTCATTCATCGCGGCAGCCAGTTCATCGGATCGTTTCGGGTCCACCAGCACCGCTGCATCCCCTGCAACCTCAGGCAGCGAAGATGCGCGAGCCGTGATGACCGGCGTGCCGCACGCCATTGCCTCCAGCACGGGCAACCCAAATCCTTCAAACAGCGAAGGATAGACGAATAATTCGGCGGCGCGGTACCACCAGGGCAATTCTTCCACTGGCACATAGCCCGGAAAGAACACATCGTCCACCAGCCCCAACTCGGCCACCCGCGCGAAAATGGTGTCGTAGTACCAGCCCTTGCCGCCCGCAAGCACCAACTTGACGGTCTGATCCGCCGTCCGGCGCCACTGTGCATAGGCCTCCAGCAGGCGCACCAGGTTTTTGCGCGGCTCCAATGTGCCCAAGAACAGGATGAAACGCTCGGGCAACCCCTTTTGGGCGCGAAACCTGGCGATCTCGGCCGGCTCAGCTGGGCAGAACACGGCATCCACCCCGTTGGGGACCACCACCACCCGCTCGGCCGGCACGCCACAGAACGCGATGACGTCCTGGCGGGTCGATTCTGAGACGGCGATTACTCGAGCGGCGCGCCGGGTGGACAGCTTGGTGAACAGGCTCAGGTAGGCCCGGTTGAACGGGCGAAACGCGTCCGGAAAACGCAAGAAGCTCAGATCGTGCACGGTGATGACGGTCGGACAACGCGCCGCCACCGGCGCGACAAACGCCAGCCCATGCAGCAGATCCAATTGGCGCGCGCGCGCGGCCAAACGCGTCTGCTCCCACACGATGCGGCGCCAGGGGCTGCGCGTATTCCAGCGGGAGCGTTCCACCTGCATGCCGGCGGGCGCCTCAAAGGCTGGTTCGTGTAAGTAGGCGATGTAGCGGAACGCCGCGGGGCCGGCGCGGGCGGTTTGTGCCGCAGAACCCTGCGTCGGGGCTGTCGGCAGGTGGCGCAGAAGCTGATAGATGTACCCGTTGATGCCCGCGCCGCGATAGGTCTGTGTCAAGGACAACAGGTGCGCGTTCAGGCCAACGCATAGGGGGCGTTCCAGGTGATTCGTCACACCAAACATAGTAGCATGCTCCCGTCGAATCACGATAATCAGTGCGACTGGCATACCTTGGGTCCGATTGTGCAGCAATAGTTGCCAGTCGATGTGCCGTCTGCGCCGGGGGCCAGGCGACGGGCGCCGGGATTCGTTACGCGATCATTGCGCGGTACACTTGCGCCGTCGCAGATGCGATGTGGGCCTGGGTGAAATGTGCCAGCACGCGCTGCCGTCCTGCGCGTGCCAGCTCAGCGCGGCGGCTCGCGTCGCCGGCCAGCCCAGCCAGGGCCCGGCTGAGCGCGTCCGCGTCTCCCTCGGGAAAGATTACCCCGGCATCGCCAATGACCCACGGGATCTCACCGCTCACCGAGCCGACGACCGGAACACCGCAGGCCATCGCCTCGATGAGCACGCGGCCGAATTGCTCCACCCAGTTTGGCAAGCTCACGGAGGGCAGGACCAGCACGTCGAAGGTGCGGTAGATTTCGGCGGTCTGCGTGGATGGCCGATGACCCAGGAAGAAGACGCGGTCGGTCATGCCTAATTGGCCCGCCAGTGCCGCAAGGTGCTCTTGCGCCGGGCCTTTGCCCAACAAGTGCAGTGTCCAGTTGGATTGAGGCAGCAGCGCACAGGCGCGCAGGAGCACATCGACGCCCTTTTCGGGCACCAGGCGCCCGGCATAACCGATCACGAAGGGTCGTCCGGCTGCAACAGGTGCGGCCGGTGGCACTTGGGCCGCTGCCGGCTCGAACAGGTCCGGATCAACGCCGAACTGCGGGATGATGGCGAGCTTGCCGGTGTAGCCTTTGGCGCGCAAGACGGTCTCGGCCGTTGGGTTGCCGGCGATCGCATAGGCCGCCATGCGGTAGTTGGCGATTTCAAAGCCGCGAAACGGCCAGGGATAGCGCCGGATCAGGTTTTGCCAGGTGAAAAAGAGGCTGCGGCTGCCGATGGTTCGACCCTGGCGCAGAGCCAGCCAGGTGGCCAGATTATAAGGCTCCTCATCCATGTGAAGGACATCGGGGCGCAGCGAACGCAGCAGGCGACCTAACGTCGGGTAAAAATGCAGATGGTATTGGCCATTGAAGGCGAGGGGGGCTTCAATCAGTCGGTAGCCGGCCGTGTGGGCGCGATGCAACGGCGTGATTGCGCGGCCTTCACGCCACCCGGACGGCACAATGACCGTCAATTCGATGTCGTCCAGGCGCGCCAACTCTTCCAGCTTGCGCTGATACGATCCTACGATCAGCGCTTTGGATACCATCACGACTCGCATGCGTGCTTAACTCCAAGAGCTTGTGGCGGTAGATCTATGTTGCCGTTGGTCAGGGCCAAGGTTGTGTTTTTGAGCAAATTGGTTTGCAGACCCTATTGATTTTTTGTCCAAATGCGCGTAAAATACAAAAATGCATTGTGCAGATGATTCCAGGGCCGTGTTTCATTGGGCGCTAGCTTTGCGGCTCCTTGCAGTCAGGAGGCACTCCATGGATGTCATCAAGGTCTCGGCCCATTCTCGCTCTACAGCGGTTGCCGGTGCGATCGCCGGTGTGATGCGCGATTCACAGTATGCGGAAGTGCAAGCGATTGGCGCCAGCGCTGTCAATCAGGCCGTTAAGGCGATAGCCATTGCGCGCGGCTACCTGGCATTGGATGGCATCAATATCGTGTGTGTGCCGGAGTTCGTCGAGATCGAGATCGAGGGCAACGAACGCACGGCAGTCAAGCTGATTGTCGAACCAAAGGGCTAAGCTGCAGTCGCCTGACTCGCTTACCGATCGGAAGAAATCGCAGCGGGCCGTTTGAGAACGGCCCGCTGCGTTGTGTCCCCTCTAATGCTTCTTCCGGCGTGCGCGTGCCTTGCGTTCACTTTGCGCTAAATCGCCGTCTGGCGTTTGGGTCGAGTCCGGCGTGTCGGGCTGATTGGGTTTCTCTTCCCCGCTTTTCGCTCGATCATCTTCCGGCGCGCTGGGTTCTGATGCCAGGGACCGGCCTGAACCGCTGCCAGACGGCCGCATCGTGAGATCGAACACCGGCTCGGGCACCGCCATGTCGACGATGCTGCGGGTGTCATTTGGCCCTTCCACCAACACCGAGATCGAATTGGCCAAGACGTGCACATGACGGACTTTCCCGGGGCCTTGGGGCGTCGTCACAATGCTGTTCACGCGGGGCATCTGTTTGCGTGCTTCGGTGTAGAAGTCATTTTCATACGCCAGGCAGCAGAGCAGGCGTCCACAAACGCCTGAGACCTCTGGCGCATTCAAGGGCAGATCCTGCGTCTTTGCCATCTTGATCGAGACCGGGGCGAACTCACGCAGCCAGGTTGCGCAGCACAACTCGCGGCCGCACCGGCCGAACCCGCCGAGCAGCTTGGCTTCATCCCGTACCCCGACTTGTCGCATCTCGACCCGTGTTCTGAGGGCCTGGGTGAGCTCGTGCACCAGGTTCCTGAAGTCAACCCGCTGCTCAGATGTGAAGTAGACGATGGCATTGCTGCCGTCGAAACCGAATTCGACGTTGATGACCTTGATGTCCATGTCCAGGGCGGCCGCGCGTTCCTGGCAGATGCGCAACGCTTCAGGCGCTTTGTGGTTCATCTGGTCATTTTGCACCATGTCCCAGGCAGTCGCACGCCGCACGACCGGTTTGAGCGTGCCACTGATCTCAGTTTCAGACACCGGGCGCGGTGCGGTGACCACGCGGCCGAGGGTGCGGCCGCGGGAGGTTTCCACCACGACATATTCACCCGGCTGCAGGTCTTCAAACCCGGTCGGGTCGAAATAGTAGATTTTGGTGACGGCTCGAAACGCCACGCCAACCACTGACGGCATTAATTCACTCCTATAGGACGGCCGGCTTAGGCAACCGCAGCACCAACACATCCAGTGCCAAGCGCGCGTTGACGTTAGCCTTGATCCGGCGCAACGCTTGCGTCAAATCGGTCAACGCACCGGTCACCTGTTCCGGCCGAAACAAGTCCGCCTGTTGCAACACTTGGGTCTTGCGGTCCAGGTTAAGCAGCGCCTGCGGCAGCCCCCGCTGCACCAACAACACATCGCGCCACCAGGCCGCCCACAGCCCCAGCGCCAGCTCGATCTCGTCACCGTTCCGGCTCAGCGTCTCGGCGTAGGCCAGCCGGCCCAGATGCCCCGCTGACATCAGGGTCAGCAGGTCATCGAGATATTTCGCGCGCGCCAGCCACAGCTCGGGGGTGGTGTGTGCGGCCACGGCCCAGCCCAGCCGGCCAGCGCTCAGCCGAGCCAACAAAGCCGCGCGTTCTTCATCGACACCCCAGCGCGTCTGCAGCGCCTCTTGCACTTGGGCGAGGGGCAGCGGACGCAGGCCGATGACCTGGCACCGCGAAATGATGGTGGGCAACACGCGGTCACGGTGCGCGGTGGTGAGCAGCAGGATCACTTGCGGCGCCGGTTCTTCGAGGGTTTTCAACAGCGCATTCGCGGCCGGCGCAGTCGCTTGCTCAATTTCGCGAATGATAAAAACCTTGTGCTTGCCCTCCAATGGGGCGATCGCTGCATCGGTCTGGATGGCGCGCACCTGGTCGATCTGGATATTGTTTTTGCTGGCAGCGATGAATTGGATGTCAGGGTAACGCCCCTGCGTGACGCGCTGGCAAGTCTTGCACTCGCCGCAGGGTGTGCCGGTCTGGCGCTCACAGACCAACGCCTGGGCAAAGGCGCGCGCGACCGTCGTTTTGCCCACTTGGGCTGGGCCGGTGATCAAATACGCATGGCTGGGCCGGCCCCCGCGCAGCCCTCGTGCCAACAGATCCAGTGCCCATTCGTGTCCAACGACCGGCCATGCGGCCATGTAGCTCTCCATCTGGCTTTGGTGGCGAGCATTGTAGCATAGCTCACGCCCGCGCGCTAATGATTGACGCCGTTGCTGGGCGCGTTACTATTCCGCCGGCTGGGCCTGCATTTTCATCAGCATCGTCCACGTGCCTTTTTGCGTCGTCTCACCTCGCTGGTTGAGCACTTCGACGTTGAAGGTGACGACTCCGCCGCCCAGCCTCGGCACGGGCTTTTTTTCGGTCACTTCGGCGCGCACGTGGATGGTGTCACCGATCTTGATGGCGGCGCGAAACTTCCATTCCAGGCCCATGAAGGCGATGACCGTTTCGGTGATAAAGCCCATTTGCACCGCCAGGCCCACGCCGATGGATAGCCCTAACAGGCCGTGCGCGATGCGCTCGCCGAACATGCCCTGTTTGGCGTATTCGGCATCGACGTGAATCGAATTCCAATCCCCGCTCAGCGCGGCAAAGTTCACGATATCGGCTTCTGTGATGGTGCGCGCGGCGGTGGTGATGCTGTCACCCACAGCGAATTCTTCAAAGTAGAGCCCCCGACGGGTTGCAAGCTCGGCCATGTCTGTTCCTCCGGTCGTTAAATTCGATTGTCTGCAAGGCAGGCAGGGGCTTTGTCGGCGTCTGCCTGTCCAGTGATTCTACTCGCACCCTCTACACGTGTCAATCGGGTTGCCGCGCCCGCGTCCGCTCGCTCCAGATTGCACCCACTGCGCTCCGTGGAGTATAATCGGCCCATCGTGAGTGTGCCGCAACGGAGATCAGCATGTCATATCATCGCCCAAATCGGATGTCGTGGTCGGCTTTGGCCCTCTTGCTGGCCTTGTTGACCGGGATGACCGGCTGCGGATCGGGACGTGATGCCGAACCGACAGCCTTGCCCCAGGTGGAGCAGGATCTGCTGGCACTGCCAACCGCCTTCCGGTATGAAGTGACGCTCCGGCCGGCGGGCGCCTCCGACGAACCGGCCACCGTGATCACCGGCCAGTACCGCGAGGGCGCATGGGCGCAGTCATCCCGCCGCGGCGAAGAAGCGGCCGAAGAGCTGATCGTGAGCCGGGAGTCCGCCGATGCTGCGTGGCAAAGCTTTACGCGCAGCGCGGCCGAGTCTGTGTGGACGCGTTGGCCTGGCGTCGGGTTCGATGCCGGCTATGGCCTCTCGGCGCCTTTTGCGCCGCTGCGCCTCTATCCCCTGGCCGATCAGACTGCGCCGGGCGAAGCGGATCCCGCCTCCGGCGCGCCCGTGCCCACCACCAAGGTCCAGGCTGTTTTTTTGCCCCAAACCGTACAGCGGCTGCTGCGATCGGGCGTTTCTGCGGTCGCCGCCACGACCGACGAGCGCGGCGCCTTGGAAGAGCAATTGGCCTCTCTCGTCGTGACGCAGACGCTCACTTACTGGGTCTCGGCCGACAATCGCATCTACCAGGCCGCGGGAATGCTCCTGCTCGCGGGCGCAGACGGCCAACCGACCCCCTGGCTCGAAGCCGGGTGGAAGTTTTCAGCCTACGATGATCCAGCGCTCGCCATCACGGCGCCGGCGGACTACCGCGATGCCGCCGCGCTCGCACCGGCCGAGTCCCCTGCTCAGGCGGCTGAGGTCGAATTGGATCCCCGGACCACCCTGCGCATCCGCGTCTTCGCCAACCCCGGCGTGCCGCCTGAGCGGGCCACGGTGACCATCTACCCCGCCGGCAAGCGCCAGCCGCTGGGCGCCGCTGAGGCGACGGATGCCCAGTTCGTGTTAGCGCCCGGCAGCTATGATGTGCTGGTGCAGGTCGACCAGGCCGAGGAGTGGTTGAAGGGTGTGACGGTGACCGCCGATGACGTCGCGTCGCAGGATGTGGTGTTCGACTTCGGCGCTCTGGTGTTGACGGTCACGCAGAATGGTGCGACGCCGCAGGTGGATATCGTGATCTATCCGGCCGGCCAGCGGCAGACGTGGGTCGTTTGGCGCACCGAGAATCCGACGACGGTGCGGCTGCGGCCGGGCAAGTACGACATCGAGGTGGCGCTGCCTGACTACACCGGGAGCAAAACGCTGGATGGCGTGGAGATCGGGCCCGGGCAGACCGTGACGCAGACCCTGGAGATCGGGCAGTAGGAAGCAG
>JAPKMS010000168.1 GCA_026645775.1 Anaerolineae bacterium | reverse complement strand
TTCGGGCCGCGGCCCCACCAGGCTCATCTCCCCGCGCAACACGTTGGCCAGTTGCGGCACTTCGTCCAGGCTCCACCGGCGCAGGAAGCGGCCCACGCGGGTCACGCGGGGATCGTCGCGCAGCTTGAAGGCGGGCTGTGGCAGCGCATCCAGGTCAACCAGTTGGGGCAGCAGCGCCTCGGCGCGGTCCACCATGGTGCGGAATTTGAAGATACGGAAGGGGCGCCCGTTCTGCCCCACGCGCGTCTGGCTGAAGATGGCCGGGCCGGGGGAGTCGAGCTTCACCAGGAGCGCGATCACCGCCAAGGGCAGCGCCATCACCAGCAGGCTGATGAGCGCCAGGACGATATCGAGCAGCCGTTTGATGGCGCGCTGCCAGCCACGGAGGGCGGGTTGCCGGTCAGCGGCACGCCCGCGGAAGTGCACCACGCCCACCGCAAACCCGGCGCTCAACGCCAGCGCGCGCACCCACAACAGGCCGACGGCCGGCGCCGTAATCGCCCGATCCCGCCGCCACGTTTTGACCAGGAAAGGAAGCTCTGTGAGCAGGAAGGCCAGCGCCGCGCCGCCCGTAGCCCACTCGGCGACTCGCAGCCAGGGCCGCGCCGCGCTGAGCACCCACGCCAACAGCACAATCCCCAGACCCACCAGCGTCAGCGCGGCCAGCCCCATCTGCACTTTCAGCGTCTGGGGCGTGTGCGAATCGCGCACCATCCGCCCGGGGTGCCACTGGGCCAGCAGCGCCTTCCAGTAGCCGATCAGGTATTTGCGCCGGATGTAAGCGCGCAGGGTGCGGTTGTGCTGATGATAGACGCAGGCTTCGGGCGCAAAGGCTAACTGATAGCCCTTTTCGGCCAGTCGGAATGAGAATTCCTGATCTTCCACCGACGCCGTGGGGAAAATTGTGTCGAAGCCGCGGTTAGTCAGAAAAACATCCCGGCGATACGCGGCGCTGTAGGTGTCCACGAAGTCGATGGTGGCTGCGCCGGCCATCCGATCGTAGCGATCCTGGTATTCCAACTGCGTGAAGCGGGGGACGACACCACGTTGATGGGTCAGATAGGTGCCTTTGGCGCCGGCCACGCGGGGACGGTCGAACGGAGCGACCAGGGCGGCGATCCAACCCGGCGTCGGGGCGCAATCGGCATCGGTGAAGAGAAGAAGCTCGCCGTTGGCCGCGGCCGCGCCCCGATTGCGAGCCGCAGCCGGCCCGGCATTCGGCTGCGTGATCACACGCACGGCCGCAGCCCGCGCAAGATCGGCTGTGTTGTCGGTGGATCCATCATCCACCACGATGACTTCGTAAGCGTCGCGGGGATAGCTTTGCGCCGCCAATGCTGCCAGGCACGGGGGAAGCGTCGCTGCGGCGTTGTAGGCGGGGACGATAACCGATATCGAAGGGTAGGCAGGCATCACAACCACGTCAGAGGCGGGGGTTCAGGCCGAACTTCCTAACCGGTCTAGGCCATACTTTTGCTGCGCCGGTTGATCCACCATCCGACAAATAGCAGCAGAATGAGAAGAACGAGGACGGCGGCCACGGCCGGCAGCATCACCGATAGCACGGTCGTGGTGCCCGAAACGACATCTTCGGCCACGCTGACCACCGGGTTCGCAACCCCCATCGTCGAAGCCGTGATGATCGGTCGGGCCGTCGCCTTGGCCGCATGCACGCTGCCGGCCACCATTAAGCCGCAGATCAGCGCCAGCGCCGGGCTGACGTTGGTCACGGTGTTGCTGCTGGCCGCGAAGAGCACGGCGCCCGCCGCGGGTCTGACCACCGTTTGGATGACGTCATTGACGGTGTCTGCGGCCGGGATCTTGTCTACGGTCATCTCGATGACCAACAAGACGCCCAAAACGCCTAACACCCACGGGTTTTCCAGCGTATCCCACGGCGTCGACAGCGTGATCAGATCGGTGAATCGCGCCAGCAAGCCCACGATCAGCAAGGGCAGGTAGGCGTTCAACCCGGTTGCGGCCGATAACCCGAAGGCCGAAAGAATATCAATCATCGTGGCGCCTCCCACGAAAACGCCGTCGCAGCACGCGTGCTGCGACGGCCGGACTTTGTACTATTCGATGGCGGTAAGGCCGTGCGTCCCGATCTGGCCGAACAGGTGCGCCTGCACCAGGTAGGACCACAGCATGGCGAATGGCAGGGTGATCGCCACCCCGATCACCAGGGCGATTAGGCCCAGCGGTGCGATAAAGCTGGCAATCAGCCCCGCCAACCCGGTCAGCAGGATGGCGATGATGACATTGCCGATGTTGTCGCGGGTGAAGGCCCACAGCTTGCCCAGCTCAAAAGCCGACGTGAAACGGTTTGTAGCGGCCAGGCGGGTGTAGATCGCCGGCGAGATCAGCGTGACGAAGATCCCCCACAGCAGGATCAGACAGGAGCCGCAGATGAGCAACAGCGCCCCAATCGCCTGCATGCCCCCAGCGCCGTTCTGCTGATCGGTCAGCGCACCGCCGATGCCCATCGGGATGCTGACCAGGATGATCGGCAGACACCAGATGAAGATCGCGGCGCAGAGCTTGAAACCGCGCGCCAGGAAGCCGCCCCAGTTGTCCCATTCCGGCAGCGGGTGCTGTTTTCCATCCATGACGTTACGCACCACATCGAGCGAGTAGCCCAAGAGCATCAAGAGCGGGATCAGCCCCAGCAGCACCGGCGAGAAGATGAGGCCGATCAGTCCCACCAGGGTGCCGATGCCCAATTTGCGCAGCCACTCGGGGTCTTCGAACATGAAAGTGAATGCTTTGCCGAAATCCATAGATTGCTCCTCCTTGACGAGATGTGTTTGGTCAACACACTCACTAAACGTGAGACGGGCGGGAAAGTTTCAGCCGCCCCGTGCCATCTGAGTTGCCTATCCAGCCTGCGAAAGTATACCACACCTGGCCTAAATGGGGAGGCCAAAGCGAGCGGAGAGCGTGGCCCGGACCAGGTCGATCGCAGCTATTTCGACCAGCGCCAACATCACGCCGAACAGGGCCGGCACGAGCGCATCCCGCCAATGCCCGCCCCGCCCGTCGCGTTTGAGCAGGATCAGCACCAACAAGGTGTTCACCGCGCCCAGCAGCGCTACGATGGTAAGCCCACTGAGCAGGGCCAGCGGAATCAGCATCGGCGCCCATTCGCTGCTCACCAGCGCGATCATCACCGCCCCCCCCGCCAGCATCCACAGCAGATCGCGCCAGGTGCGTATCGAGGGTGTGGGTTCGGGGGCGCGCCAAAGGGAGAGGTTCAGCACCGGCAAGAGAACGGCAGCCAGCGCCAGCCCCTCCAGCGTGCCGGTGACCAAGCGCAGGATGTTGCGCGGCTCATACAGATGGGGGACGCCGGGGAAAAAGGTGAGAAATGAGTTGGCGCCATCCACCGCCCAGGTCAGGGCGAAAATACCCAACACGAGCAGAAAGCGGATCGCCGGCAGTCGGCTGGCTCGGCCCCGGCCGCGTGCCGCCAGGACCAGCAGCCCGGTCAATGCGCCCAGGTAGGTGCCGCTGCACCGCGCACACAGCGGCAGTGGTCGCCCGGCAAAAGCAAAGCTCCGTTCAGGGAGGCGGTGGCAGACGGCGAACGCAGCGTGATCAGCCTTGTCCAACAGGGCGTGGGGCGGAGCGGCGAACAGCGCAGCGATGATGACGAGGGCCGAGATGGCCAGCACGGCATCCCAGTGGGATGGCTTCAGGACATCGGTGCGGTCTTCCACGAATCGATTCCTCTCTGTCAGGATACTGCGCGGATTATACACGCGTTGGGGCTTTGTGCCACGTCCAGACGCGGCGCAAAACGCTGCGGAGCGATTTCTGCGATTTGGCAAGCTGCACAGTCTGTGATAAAGTATGCCCCACTGTCACTGGCTCGTCGCGGTGTGGCCAAACACCGTGCGAGGCTGTGAGTTGGCTGGTCCGGCCCGCAATCATTGTCCCAGGGTCGGATGTGAGGCAACTTTTTGATAGGAGGTGCAACGCTCAAAGGACTGAGACGTGTGCCAACGCCGGGCGCGTGTGTCCGTGCGCGTTTCTCCAGGTGACAGCCTGTCCAGCCCCCGAACAGATAGGACCCTTCCTTTCCGTATTCTATCCTAATAGCTTTATCATGCGATCGCGGTAGAACGGTAGTGGCTCGCATGCCCGTGGTGAATAACCGGCCCCGGTCTTGGCCATTGTATGTGCAGAGGCGCGGCCTAGCCATGCAATCGAGTGCGGTTGTCCGCCCGACCGAAAAGTTCTGTCTGCCCGATCTGCCTGGGCCGTCATGCGGCAGCCAGGCTTAGCTGACCCAATTTCACCCAAGGAGCATATATTCGATGGCCAGTATCACTTTTGAGCATGTTTACAAGCGCTACGGCGATGTCATCGCCGTCAATGACCTGAACATCGAGGTTAAGGACAAGGAATTCATCGTCTTCGTCGGCCCGTCGGGCTGCGGCA
>JAPKMS010000167.1 GCA_026645775.1 Anaerolineae bacterium | reverse complement strand
TGCACATTGCCGGCGGCTAACGTCCAACCGGTCGGTAGCCCCGAAGCGCTAACCACCAGCAGGAGATGCAAGCCATAGAAGTAACGATCATTGCCGCCCTTACCGATGGCCGCGATCCCTGCCAACCATCCCGGATGAAAGGAGCGGGACCCGTGCGCCACCCGGACCGGTACGCAGTCCAGGACTTCGCAGTCGTCAGCGGTCGCCAACTGGTCGCTGATTGCCAATTGTAAAAGGATAAAGGCGCCCCACAGGCGACGCACCCGCCGATTGAAGGCGCTCTGGCTGGTCATACCAGGAAAGAACAGCCGCAAATGCTTCAAGGCATAGCGCACAAAGCCCCGTTCGGTCTGCCAGGGCACACCGCTGCGCCACTGGGCGGCGAGTGCCAGACAGAGCACTTCGCTGTCGCACAGCTTCGGCGCCGGTCCGCCGCACACCGGCAGCTTGGGCAGAATGACTTTCTGGTACCAGTCGTCCGTCATGACGTACAATGTGGTGAGGAAGGTTTCCAGGTCGAGATCCATGGCACAACTCCTTGCAGAGATATGCTATGTTCTTACTGGAACCTTCCCCCGCTGTCAAGCGCCAACTACTGGTTATATCAATATGCATCAAGCGTTTAGACGGGGGCACGGTCATTCGGCCGTGCCCCCGTTCGTTAGGAGACCGCTCATCAACCTCTGGCTCTTCTTCGCCGGCCTGGCTATCTTGATGGCGCTGGTGGCCGTGGGCACCGTGCGCACGGGGCAACTGCTGCGCACGTGGACGCCATCGTACAACCTGATGCTGAGCCTGCCCGATAACGGCTTACGGCTGGCGTTGCTGGCGTTGTGCGCAGCGTGGGGCGCCTGGGTCGGCCCGGGCGCCGAGGCGCTGGGCTGGCGCACCCCCTATTGGCTCTCAGATACTGCACTGGGCGCGGTGGCTGGGGTGATCCTGGCCGGCGGACTGGCATTGCTCGGCAAAGCTGTGGAGCGGCGCTGGGGAGAAGCCGTCTCCGACACCAAAATGCTGCGCTGCATCCTGCCGGCGAGCAGCGGGGAGTGGCCGGGCACGCTGCTGGCGCTGCTGCTCGCGGCCGCACTGGAGGAGCTGATGTTCCGCTCGCTGCCGTTGGGCGGAGCGGCCGCCGTCGGGGGCGCCGGAAGCGCCCTCCCCTATCTCCTGCTGTGGCCGCTGGCGCTCTTTTTCGGGGCGCTGCACTGGCCGCAGAGCGGCTGGGGGGTGGTCGGCACAACACTGGCAGCCGTTGCCCTGGCGCTGCTGTTCCTGCTCACCGGCGGCATCTGGGCGCCGCTGGCCGCACACTACGTGATGAACGTGATGCAGCTCCTCGCGGCCCGTCGGATGGGCATCGAGCCGCTGCGTGGGGTAGGCTGAGCGCGGCCTCTACACGCGGCCGCCCTGCGTTTCCCTACCCCTCCACCTTCCAGCCCCCCGCCCCCAGCCGCTGTGACAGTTCAGATTGTAGCTCGCGACAGACGTGCGTGTGGTTGTTGGGAAAGTCGAGCGCATAGCTGGGCACCCCGTTCGCCTCCACCAGGATCTCAAACCGATCTTCGCCCGGGTATTTGTCGAACAAGGCCACCAGGTCAGCCAGCCGCTTCCGATCGGCCTCCAGGCTGTGGCTGCGACGGAAGAGCAGCTTCACGGTACGCGGCCCTGCGGGCTGAGCGGCCGCGGGCAGGGCTGGGGCCGCGCCGGTATTTCCCGCGCTCGCCGGGCCCGGCGGCGTGATGGCGGCCGCTGGTTTCGCCGGGTGAGCTTGCGGTGCGCTGGCGCGCCCCTGATCGGGTTTGGGCGCGGTCGGTGCTGGCGCTGAGACAGCGACCCGTCGCTCTTGGCCCTGTTGTTGAGCCATCGGCGGCTGAGATGCACCGCGCTTTTCGGGCTGCGCCGCCTGGGTCTGCGGCGGAACGCTCGCCGGGACGGTGGGCTTGGCCAGGTTTTGCGCCGCGGGCCGCGGTGCGGCCGACCGGCCGCTGTCTGCCTGCGGGGCCCCGGTCCCGCGCGGTTCGCCGCCGGACAGCTCGCTCGGTGCAGCGGCTGCCCAAGAGGGCGGCGCATCCGTCATCCAATCGGGCTCATCGCCGGAAAACGGGCTCTCATCGCCATAAGAGCTGTCGCCCACTTCCTCATCCCCATAATCAGCCGCTGGGACGGGCGTCGCATAACGGGCGGCCGCGCGCTCTTTGGCGGCCGTGCCAGCCGGTGCGCCGTTTGTCGACGCGGGCCGCTCGCGCACGACCGGCCGCCCCGAAAAGTCACCGCCGTTGCGGAAGCGATAGGCCACCGAACTGGTGTCTTCACGCACCTGCATGCCCTCAACGTAATCCTGAGCCACGTCGGCCACGACGCTGACCCGGCCGTTACGCACGTCCGCCTTGCCCGTGACGATGATGATTTTATCCAACGTCCACAGCGCCCGCTTCTCCTTGAAAAGCTGGGGGAACACGGTCACATCCACCGAGCCTTGCAAGTCCTCCAGGCGGATAAAGGCCATAGTATCGCCCTTCTTGGTGTTGATCGTGCGCACATCGGCGACCATACCGGCGATAATGACCCCTTTGCCCTGGATCTCCTCGGTGATGTCCACCGTGGCATGGGTGATGACATTCATCAGATCGACGGTCATCTGCTGCAGCGGATGGCTGGATACGTACACGCCCACAAGCTCCTTCTCCCACTCCAATAGCTCTTTAGGGGTGATTTTGGCGGCATCGGGCAGATGGCTCAACAGGTCATCGGCCGCGGCCGCCTCATCAAAACCGCCAAACAAGCTGTATTGGCCGATCTCGCGCGCCGCGTGCGCCTGTTCCGAGGCGCTCATGATGCGATCGAGCGCGGCGATCAACTGTCCGCGCGGCCCGAAATGATCCAACGCGCCGACCTTGATCAAGCATTCCAGCCCGCGCCGGTTCACCTGGCGCAGATCCACGCGGTCGGTGAAGTCAAGCAGCGAGCCAAAGGGACGATCGCCGCGCGCCTGGAGGATGGTGTCGATGGGACCTTCGCCCACATTCTTCACTGCATCCAGCCCCATACGGATGGCCGTGCCCTGTTCCACCGGGAACGCGAAGGCCGTCACCTGGCGGGGCGGCACACGGCCCGCAGGCAGCCGCTCGACCGTGAAGTTGTGGCCGCTGACGTTGATATTGGGCGGCAGCACTTCGATCCCCATACGTCGGCATTCCGCGATCAACAGCCCGACCTTGGCCGTGTCATGTCGCTCCACAGTGAGCAGTGCGGCCATATACTCGACCGGATAAAAGGCCTTGAGATAACCGGTCTGGGCCACGATGACGGCGTAGTCGGCTGCATGGGCTCGGTTAAAGCCGTAGCGCGCAAACCCCATCAGCGCGTCCCAGATGGCGTCGGCATCCTCGCGCTTCAGCTCCGATTTGGCCGCCGACCCCTTGGCGAAGATCTCGCGATGCTCGTCCAGCGTCTTTTTGGACTTCTTGCTGATGCCGCGGCGGACGAGGTCGGCCTCGCCGGGAGTGTAGCCCGCGATATCGGAAAGGATCTGGATGACCTGTTCCTGGTAGACGCATACCCCCATCGTTTCGGAAAGGATCGGCTCCAGCACTTTGTGCACATACTCCGGCTGTTTCTCGCCGTGCAAGCACGCAATGAAATCGGGGATGAACTCCATCGGGCCGGGACGATAGAGCGAGATGGTGGCAGTGATGTGATCAAACTCAGTGGGGCGGAGATCCATCAGGCAGCGGCGCATCCCGGCGCCTTCCACCTGGAACACACCCATCACGTCGCCGGCCGTCAACAACTCGTAGATCTTCGGGTCGTCAATGGGCAGATTTTCCAGCGTGTACTCGATCCCATGCCGCTCGTTGATCAGCCGGGCCGCCTCGCGCATCAACGTGAGGGTGGCCAGGCCCAGGAAGTCGACCTTCAGCAGGCCGATGGACTCCAGGATCGGGTATTCGTACTGGGTGACGGTTTGCGTGACGGCCGACTTGGGCGGGCGCATCAGCGGCGTGTAGAAGGGCAGCGCTTTGTCAGCAATGATCACGGCCGCGGCGTGAATCGAGGAGTGCCGGGCCACGCCGTCCAACTCGCTGGCGACGTCAAGCAGGAGCCGCACCTGCTCGCTCCCATCGTAGAGCTGGCGCAAATCCGCCGAGTAGAACTCCTGCCCCTCGGTCAGCACATCCTTGATCGTGACAGGCTTGCCGGGGATGCCGGGGATCAGCTTGGCGATCTTGTCCACCTCATCCAGCGGCACCGCCATGGCCCGGCCCACGTCGCGCACCGAGGCGCGCGCCTTCATCCGACCGAAGGTGACGATCTGTGCGACCCGGTCGCTGCCGTATTTGTCCACTGTGTAGCGGATCAGCTCTTCACGCTGGTCGTCTGGGAAGTCCAGGTCGAAGTCGGGCATGGTGACGCGGCCCGGATTCAGGAAGCGCTCGAAGATCAGCTTGTTGCGCAGCGGGTCCAGGTTGGTGACGCCGATGGCGTAGGCCACGATGGAACCGGCGCCCGAACCGCGCACGTTCCACCAGATGTTGCGGCGCTTGGCGTACATGCACAGATCCCACACGATCAGGTAGTAGACGTCGAACCCCATGCTGTGGATGATCTTAAGCTCGTGCTCGGTGCGCGCCTGCACATCGACATCATCGGCCCGGGCGCCGTAACGGCGACGCAGCCCCTCTGTGGTCAGATGGCGCAGGTAAGATTCGTAGATGTAGCCTTCTGGGATGTCGATGTCGGGCAGATGATAGGTGTCATCCTCCAAATTCACATCGCACATCTCCGCGATCTTAACCGTGTTCGAGTACGCGCTGTCGGGCAGATCGACCAGCGGCAGGAACGTTTGCCGCATCTGATCCAACGTCTTGACAAAGTAGGTGCCGCCGTAGCGCAGGCGCTTTTCATCCGTGATCAGGGAGGAAGTTTGCACACACAACAGCGTGTCGTGCGGGCGGACATCCTCTTCCCGGACGAAATGCACGTCGTTGGTGGCCACCATCGGCACATCGTAGCGCCTGGCAAACTCAAACAGCCGCTTGTTGACTTCTGTCAGCTCGGGGATGTTGTGTTCCTGAAACTCCATGTACCAACGATCCGGGCCGAACAGCTCGCGATACCAGTGCAGGCGCTGGATCGCTCGTTCTTCCTGGCCATTACGGATCAAGGTAGGCACCTCGGCCGCCAGACAGCCAGAGGTGCAAATCAGCCCTTCCTTATGCGCCGCCAGGTAATCCGCATCGACGCGAGGGCGGTAGTAATAGCCGTCGAATTGCGCTGCCGAACAAATCTGCAGCAGGTTGCGATAGCCGGTCAGGTTTTCGGCCAGCAGCAGCAGGTGATGACGGCCCTTGTCCAGCTCGGAATCGCGGCCGGACATGGGCCGGCCAAACTGGGTGATATACGCCTCCACGCCAAGGAGCGGCTTGATGCCCTCTTTTTTGCAGGCGCGGGAAAACTCGATGGCGCCGTGCATCACACCGTGATCGGTGAGCGCGATAGCCGGTTGCCCCAGCTCGGCGGCGCGTTTGGCGAGCTGCGCAGTGCGGCCCAGGCCGTCGAGCAGCGAGTATTCGGAGTGGACATGGAGGTGTACGAAGTCGTCGGGCATGGCGGATAGCGAATCAGCGAATGGCGAATCAGTTGAAGTGGGACTGCGTAAGCTGGATTATAGCATAACGCAGCGGAGGGCGGTAATCTGGGGCCAGATTCGGCAGCGCGGAATCAGCGATCTGCGCCTGGCAACTGAAGTTGCAGCGACCTTTGCGAAGTCGGCCTGCGCCGACTCAAACTCAAGTGGGAGGTGCGCATGTTAGCCCGTTTTTCAGAATGGCTGATCGGGGTTTCGAAAGGCTGGATGGCGCTGGCCGCCTTGATCATCTTCTTGCTTTTCACCGCGCTGGTGCTGCCCGGCCAGGCGGCGGGATCGGCTGAGCGCACCGGGGGCGCGCGCCAGCCCGACACGTCCCTGTTCTACACCCCGGCCGACCTCTACGACATGGCCGAGGCGTTCGGCCCTGACGGCCGGCAGGCGTACATTCAGGCCCGCGTTACCTTCGATGTGGGCTGGCCGCTGGTCTACGGCTTCTTTTTGGTTATGGCTATCAGTTGGCTGGCCGGCCGCGCGTTCCCGGTTTCCGGCCGCGCCGCGTTGGGGCGGCGGCTGAACCTGGCGCCGGTCTTGGGCGTCGGGTTCGATTACCTGGAGAACCTCGCGACCTCGCTGGTGATGGCCCGCTACCCCGCGCCCACGCCGGTCGTGGATCTGCTGGCGGGGCCGTTTACGCTGGTGAAGTGGATCTTCGTCGGGGGCAGCTTCATCGTGTTGGTGCTGGTGACGGCGGCCGCCGTGCGCCGGCAGTTTGCCGCCAAATCACCGAAATCGAGGCTTTAGCCGATTGGCCTCATGGCCCAGAGAAACCGGCTAAAGCCTCGATCTCGGATTGTGAAAGGTTGCGGAACAAATCTGGCGTTACGGCCTGCGGCCACCCCCGCGGCTGAACCCACCGGCAGCCCTGCTGCCCCGGCCGCTGTTGCCCCGACCGTTCGCGGCGGCCACGATGGCGTCATAGGCACCCTGGTCCATGTACTGCGGCGCATAGACCTCGCCGGTCTGGGCTTTCAGGTTGGTCACGAACGCCCGCAGGTGGTTCTCTGAGCCGGCCATCAGGTTCTTGTAGACCCGCAGGATGTCGGCGTTGGTCGTTTCAGCCATGCGTTCTTGCAGGTCGAGGATGTCGATCTCCTCGATGGCCGCACCGACCTTGATGGCTTCAGCGATGGACTCGCTGCCCTGGGCCACCAGATTGTCGTAGAGCGCCTGCAGCTCAGGATCGGTGAACTCCCCCAGGTCGTTGCCGGCCGCCGAGTCGCTAACGTCGTAGCGCTCCAGCAGGTAGGCCACTGCGTCGGTGTGCTTCTGCTCGCTGGCCGCAATGCTGTTGAAGGCCGCCAGGTCCCATTTTTCATACAGCGTGACGTACACGTCGTGTGCCAGTTTCTCCTCTTCCCGCATGAACTGCAAGCCCGCAGCCTCTGCCGGGCTGAGGGTGGCCGGCGCCACGGTTGGCTGAGCGGCGATGCCCGTGCCCGGCGTGATCCCGGCTGCGCCTGCTGCGAAAACCGTGGAAGTCAGGGTGAACAGCGCGATTGCGCCGATAGCCAAAAGCTTCTTAAACATCGTGATTCTCCTTTGTTGTTGTCTCTCTGTACTCGTCGGGAGCGCATCCGCTCTCGAACCCTACGCTTGCATGATACAGCGGCGGTGTGAAGAACTATTGAAAGAGTTCTGGGCAAGCGGTGAAGTTTTCCAGCGGGTCGCCGCGTTGACTTTTCGGCCCTCGGAAGGTAAAATGACGTCAGTTTGAACATCCGATCCGGGAGCAACACACATGCCGAACAAATCGCCCTTCACCTGGAAGCCGACCGACATCGTCGAAGTCACCAACGCCAGTCCGGAGAACATCCTGTTGGAGCTGGACAGCGGCTCGCTGCGGCTGGACGCCGGCCGCAGCCTGCGCCTGACCGCCTCGGCCCTGGAACAGCAGCAGCTCACCGCGCTGGTCAACCAGGGCAAGGTCAAGGTGCAGCCGTACAAGCTGCGGAAGTAGCGCATTCAAAAGGATTGATGTCATGTTGACTCTGCAACCGGAGTTAGTGGAACAGCTTGAGTTCGTTGCGGCTGAACGGTCAGTGATGCTCGACGAATTGCTCGAGACAGCAGTTCGTGCCTATCTGCGACAAGTCGAGCGGGAACAGATCAGTGCAGAGACAGCAGCATTTCGCGCCATGCATGACCAATTGCGCGAACAGTTTCTCGGCCAATATGTAGCAGTCCATCACGGCCAGGTGGTTGATCACGGTCCTGATTTCCCAACACTGCACAGTCGTATCCGGCAGCGCTATGGCCATCAACCTGTTTTGCTGCGGCGAGTAGAAATGGAAGCT
>JAPKMS010000166.1 GCA_026645775.1 Anaerolineae bacterium | reverse complement strand
GCCGGGACCGTAGATCTCCAGCAAACGGTATGGTGTGCGGCCGGCTAGCAGGTCATCGAACAGCGCGACTTCGGCCTGGCGGCCGACGACGAACTCAGGTGTTGGCATCGCTCTCCTCCTGATCAATTTCCTCGACGGAAGCCGCTTCTGGATCCGATTCCTCGCTGGCTTCCCTCACCTCGACGATCAGCGCCAGGTTCCGGCGCACATCGGCGGCCGTGACCATGTCGCCAACAGATTCGAGGGCCGCCAACGCGTTCGACCAGACTGCCTCGGCAGCTTCGATGTCGTACTGGCGAAACAGCACGCCACCCAGGTTGTTGCGCGCTTGGGCTGCTTCGCGGCGGTGGCCCAAGCGGTCGTACAGGCTGACCGCCTGCTCATAGTTGCGCCGCGCCAGCGCCAGGTCACCGGCGGCCCGCGCAAAGAACCCCAGGTTGTGGATTGCCTGGGCTTCTAGGGCGGGGAGACCCAGTCGCTGCGCCAGCGCCAGGCCGGCCGCGGTGCGCCCATGCGCGAGGGCCGCCTGCCCCTGACGATGCGCCAGGAAGCCCAGGCTGATCAACGTGAGCGTCTCGTCCTCGGCATTGCCGTAGCGACGGGCGACGTCCAAGGCCCGCTCCAGCGCGTCCGTCGCCGCATTAAAATCGCCGGCCTCTTCCGCAAGCAGACCCAGGTTGTGCCAGGCGATGCCGGCGGTGGTCCCATCCCCATGCGCCTGGCTGATGGCCAATGCCCGCTCGAAGGCGGCGCGCGCGGCGTCCCGGTCCCCGTGCTGATGGCGCAACTCGCCCAGATTGATGAGCGCGCCGGCTTCGCCGCTGGGACTGCCCACCTGCTGAAAGAGAGCGAGGCCCTGATCGAGGGCGGCCTGCGCCTCATCCCAACGCCCCAGATCAGCATAGACGACGCCCAGGTTGCTCAACACGCGCGCCTGGGTCAGCGGATCGCCGAGGGCAGATGCTGTTTTTTCGGCCTGATGATACCACATCAACGCTTCATCGTAACGGCCCTGGACGCGCGCCAGACTGCCAAGGCTGTGACGCACCTGCGCCGCCGCGTCCGCATGGCCCAACTCATCCAGGATGGCGAGCGTCTGCCGGTACTGCGCTTCGGCCGCGGCCCACTCCCCGGCATCCTGGGCCAGGGCCGCCAGGTTGCTGAGCGCGCGCGCCACGCCGCCCTGGTCGCCGACGTCGCGGAAGATCGCCAGCGCGGCCTCGTGCCACCCCTGTGCTTCCGTGCGCTGGTTGCGATCGCCCAACACAACGCCGAGGGTGTTTAGGACATTGGCCTGCGCCAGGGGGTCGCCGAGTGCCTGGAAGATGCGCAACGCCTCGATGAGCTTGGCCTCCGCCGCCTCGAAGCGGTCGCGGCGGTACTCGATGAGCGCGCCGTCGTGCAGCGTGTCGGCCAGCGCGTGGAGGTCGTCCGCCTGCCGGCTGAGCGTGATGCTTTCCTCGTAGAGCGCGGCAGCTTCGTCCCAACGCCCTTGCGATCGGCGCACCGCGGCCAAGGCGGACAACGCCTTGGCCTCACCCGCCACATCCTCCAGGCTCCGATAAAGGTCGAGTGCCTGCTGGTAAGCCGCATCCGCCTCATTCCAGCGGGCCAGGTCATCGTGCAGGTTGCCCAGGTTGAACGCATTGGCAGCCAACGCGTGCCGGTCGCCAAGTCCCACTCCATTACGGCCACCAGTGACTGACATCAATGATGGCCTGCGCCATTGACCAGATACCGGCTTCGCCACCGAGGGCAAGGATGACGGGTGCCATCTTTCTAAGTGCGAAGAGAGCATCTCGGCGAGAATGCTGTCTCAGCAAGCGCAGTGTATAGTTCCAACATTCGCAGGCCAAAGCACGATCTTTTTGCGCTACTTCAAGCCAATTGCGAACGAGCGAATCCAGCGCCCCTGAGCCCGATTGGTCGCGCAACTGTGAGAATGCGGACGAGATCGTCATGACAAAAGCATCGTGGT
>JAPKMS010000165.1 GCA_026645775.1 Anaerolineae bacterium | reverse complement strand
TGAACTACCAGGTGTTGTTCCTGATCGGTTTTGCCGCCTCCATGATCAGTTGGTGGCATATCAACCAGATCCACCTGCCCGACCGCGCGGCCGATCGCCACGAGCACGGCCGGATGCTCGGTGAGATGGGCCAGACCCTCCGCTATCCGCGCTTTGGGCGCTTCCTGGTGGGGGTGGCGATGCTGCAATTGGCCCTCGGCATGATCGCGCCGCTGCTTCCGCTCTATTGGGTGCGCCAGCTTGGCGCAGATGACGGACAGATCAGCATCGTGCTGGCGATTTTCGCCGCGGCCACGGTGCTGGGGTCGCTCACCGTACGGCGATTTGTGGTCAAGATCGGCCGGGAGCGCGTCCTGGCCATTGGCGCGTTAGGTTACGTCCTCTACCCGCTGCTGACCTCTTTCTCTCCGTCGATCTGGGGGCTTGTCCCCTGGGCCGCGCTGGCCGGATTCCTGAACGCGGCGATCACGGTGACGCTCTTCGATAACCTGGTGTCCGTCACACCGGATGCCGACCGCACGAACTACATCGCTGTGTACAACGTCGTAGTTAACCTGGCCTTGTTTGCCGGTCCGATTATCGCCGGTCTGCTGGCACTGGACGGCGTCCAGAGTGCGCTGGCGCTGCGCGTGGCGGCCGGGGTGACGTTGGTTGCAGGCGTGCTGTTGGTCACGCGGCGCAGGGCGGCGCGGGTTTGAGCGACTAATATATCCCTGATCAATTCCGCATGCTCATCACCGTCGAAGGCAGCCGCCCGCCGCGGCGCAGGAAGTCGCGGGCTGAGAATGGGTTGACGCGCATCACCGGCGCGACGCCCAGCAGCCCGCCGAACGACACCAGGTCGCCCGCCTGCCGGCCCGGCGCCGGGATCACCCGCACCGCGGTGGTCTTGTCGTTGATGATGCCGATCGCCAGCTCGTCCGCGATGATCGCGGCGATGGTCTCCGCGGGCGTGTCGCCGGGGATGGCGAACATGTCCAGCCCCACCGAGCAGACCGCGGTCAGCGCCTCCAGCTTGTCCAGGCTGAGCGCCCCCTTCAGCACCGCGTCGATCATCCCCGCGTCCTCGCTGACCGGGATGAAGGTGCCGCTCAACCCACCCACGTTGCCGCTGGCCATCGCGCCGCCCTTCTTCACCGCATCCATCAGCAGCGCAATCGCCAGGGTCGAGCCGTGCGCGCCGATGTGCTCGATGCCGAACGCCTCCACGACGTTCGCGACGGAATCTCCCGCGGCCGTGGTGGATGCCAGTGAGATGTCCACGATGCCGAACGGGACACCTAAATCCCGCGCCAGCTCGCGGCCGATCAGCTCACCCGCGCGCGTGATCTTGAACACGGTGCGCTTGATCACCTCGGAAAGCTGCGTCAGGTCGCAGTCGCGGTGCTTCTCCACCACGCTGCGCACCACGCCCGGCCCGCTGATGCCGACGTTCAACGTCACGTCCGGCTCGCCGATGCCGTGATACGCGCCGGCCATGAACGGGTTATCCTCCGGCGCGTTGACGAAGACGACAAACTTGGCGCAGCCGATGGCGTCGGGCGTGGCTGCCGCGGTTTCAAGCAGCATCGGGCCGATCAGGTTGACCGCGTCCAGGTTCAGCCCCGCGTGCGTGGAGCCGACGTTGAGGAACGCGCACACGCGCTCGGTGCCGGCCAGCACCGCAGGCAGCGCCTCGATCAGCACGGCATCCGACCGGGTGAGTCCCCCCTGCACCAGCGCGCCGAACCCGCCGATGAAATCAATCCCGGCGTCGCGCGCGGCCCGGTCGAGGGTCTGCGCCATCGCCAGGTACTTCTCCGGCGTCGCGTGCGTCTCCATGATCAGGCTGACCGGCGTGATCGAGATGCGCTTGTTGACGATGGGGATGCCGTACTTCACCTCCAGCGGCCGCGCCTGTGCGATCAGCGACCGCGCGTAGCCGTTGATCTTGCGGTAGACCTTGTCCTGGAACGCCGCGAAATCCGAGTCGATGCAGTCCTTGAGGTTGACCCCCAGCGTTGTCGTGCGGATGTCCAGGTTCTGGTGCAGCGTCATGTTCGCGGTCTCGAAGAGCTCCTCGACGTCGAATTTCATCGCTTATATCCTGTGCATCATCTTGAACACGTTCTGGTGCTGGATCTGGATGCGCATCCCCATGTCGTCGCCCAGCGCACCCAGCGCGGCGCTGAGAGCCTCCAGATCGCGGTTGGCGTCGCGCATGTCCACCGCCATCGTCATCACGAAGTAGCCTTCCATGATGCCCTGGCTGATGTCCTCGATGTTGACGTTAGCCTCATACAACAGGCCGGAGATGCGGGCAACGATCCCCTTCCGGTCCTGGCCGATCACGGTGATGAAGAGCAGTTCTCGGTCCATTGTAGGCGCCTCTCCCTGGAGCCAAACCAGGTTCCTGAACGCACGAAAAAAACCGGCGCAGATCGGGCGATCTTTGCCGGCTACAATGGTGGGAAGTATAACCGCGATGGGCGCGTGATGGCAAAAGTGCGCCGGTCACGCGTCCGGCAGCTCGTACAAGCCCGGCTGAGCGATGGCGCGGGATTTGCGCCCGGAGCGCGGTTTGTCCAATGTGCGCTGCTGGACAGGCCCATTGATCTGGCTGCGGCGATAGATGGCGACGTTGAAAATGCCGCGGGCCGCATCCCAGCCCGGCGCGAGATAGGTGGCCAGGCTGACGGTTTCGCGGCCGGGCAACTGCCACGGGTCGCTGATCTGGCCGTCTGCCTGGCCCAGGCCGGTGACGTGAACCCAGTGCGGTTGCAGAGTCTTGCCTGGCTGCCAGTCCATGCAGATCAGGACGCCAGCCCCGCCTTGCACGTCTTGGATCAAGCGTGTGACCGGCGCTGGCACGGTGGCGCATTTGATGTAGGCGACGAAATGCACGCCAAATGGGGCCAACGCTGAGAAGGTCAGGAGATTGCCGTTGGCATAGCCGCGATGGGTGATCAGCCACTGGTTCAACCGCTGGGGATCGGTGTCAACCCCCCACGATGCCAGCATCGAGGCGGCTGCGGTCATCAGGCAGCCGACCCGGCCGATTGTGCCCGGCCCTGAGCCGAGCAGCTTCCCGCTCCAGCGGGGATCGCGTTGAGAGAAGGCGATGGTTTTCATGTGTGTGTTCCTGAGTCAAAAAATCGGACGCTGGTGACGCGGGATCCGCGTTAATCTGTGCGCCTTCGGTATCCGTGTCCTACTGGTCTCACTGTTTCGGCGTGAGGGCGGGGCCTTCCGACGTATCCTGCACCTGCCACCCCAGGGCTTCGATGCGGGCGCGCAGGGCATCCGCTGCGGCCCACTCGCGGCGCACACGTGCGGCCTGGCGTTCGGCGGCCAGTGCTACGGCTTCCGGCGGCGGCTGGACC
>JAPKMS010000164.1 GCA_026645775.1 Anaerolineae bacterium | reverse complement strand
GCCATCCGGCGCGCGCGCACGGGCGCGTCGCCGACGTAATCCGATGCGTCGAGCCAGGCTACGACCTCGGTGCGTGTTGCGTGCTGCGTGACCCGTGAATCATTGCAGAGTGCTTCGATCAACGGGTTCATCCGTCCCGCTTGCACCTCGACCCAGGCCGCCATGGCGTGCTCGCGGATGATCTCGTGAAGCGCCTGCCGGTCGCCGCCGCGTTTGGCGAGCTCCATCATCAGGCGCTCGGTGGCGGCGAAGGGACCGTAGGCCGCCAGCAGCCGGGCGCTCGCCTCGCGATTCACCCGCAGGCCCGCGATCAGCTTCTGCCCGCGGCGCAACAGCTCGTCGGTGATCAAGAACGCTTCCGGGAGCAGGCTGCGCCGATTGGCCGAGTCGTCGAGGGTGCGCTCCAGCAGGCTGTGCGCGGCGTTGTCCCAGGCGATGTGCGGCAGGCTGGCCAGGTGCCGCGCCAGGCTGTCCAGCGCCTCGGCGTTGATCGGGTTGCGCTTGAACGGCATCGCGCTGGAGCCCACCTGCCGCGCGGCAAACGGCTCGGCCCACTCGCCGATGGGCGGCGATTGAAGCACGCGCAGGTCGAACGCAAACTTGTAGAGAGTCGCACCCAGCCCCGCCAGCGCGGCCACCACGCGGTAATCTTGCTTGCGCGGGTAGGTCTGCGTGGCGACGGGGAAGGCTTCGAGGCCGAGCGCGGACATGATGCGGGCCTCAAAGTCACTCGTCGAAGAAACATCACCCTTCTCGCATGTCACCCCTTCATTGCACTCAGGGCAAGCTCTGAGCGGGTTTGTCCCTTCCGGTGCGGTGCGGCGGTTGATCAGCGAAGAGCCTGCCCTGAGCTCGTCGAAGGGGTCTCTGTTGGGGTGCGGAGATTCTTCGCTGTCTTGATTCGTCAACGTTGTTCTGCCGTCCACGCCGCTCAGAATGACAGGTCCAGACAGCAACTGCATGTATGACGCCGACGTCCCCACCGCGCCCTTGAACCCCTTGCCGCGGATGCCGTCGCGGACGCGGCGCAGCTCCTCGTAGTCGGCCAGCAGGTCTTGCGCGGTCTGCGCCAGCCGGTAGCCCACCGTGGTCGGCTCGGCGGGCTGGAGGTGGGTGAACGCCATGGTGGGTGCGTCGGCCCAGGCCTCGATCTGGCCGGCAAAGGCCAGCAGCACCGAACGCAAACCGGCGAGCGTCAGGTCCAGCGCGTCGCGCAGCCGCAGCGCGTCGGCGTTGTCCTCGATGTCCATCGAGGTCGCGCCCAGGTGGATGATGCCGCCGCCGATCGGGCACTGCTCGGCGTACGTCCGCACCTCGGCCATCAGATCGTGATGGATCTCCGCCTCGATGGCCTGCGCCCGCGCCAGGTCAATGTCGTCCTGGTGCGCGGCCAGATCGGCGACCTGCTCGGCGGTGACCAGCCCCGCGGCCTGCTCGGCCTCGGCCAGCGCGACCCAGATGCGCCGCCACAGCCGCCGCTTGGCCGCCTCGCTCCACAGCGCGCGCATCTCCGGCGATCCGTAGCGCCAGGTGAAAGGAGAAAGATACGTGTCGTGGGTGAAAGATGAAGGTTCAGTTAGCATTTCGGCGCCTACCAGGCTGAGAGATCAAAGGCTTCAGCGAACGGATTGATGAAGTGCACACCCTCCAGTACCGAACCGGAGTTAAAATCCTCACTAAAGATCACCGGGATCTGATTGAGCCGTGCTGCCGCCCAGATTTGCGCGTCCCAGTAGGCCAGTTGGTGATCCCGCACACCGCGCATCGCCTCGAGCACAATGAAGGGTGTCACGTCGAAAACGGGCCATGATCGCGCCAATCGTTGCGTTTGCTCCGTGGCCTCCGCCAGGGCCAGAATCGGATTTGACCCCCGTGTGGCTGCGCGGAAGAACTCAGCCAGGCACTGAACGCTCAGCCGCCCACCCCCAGTCAGGTGCAGCCATTCAAGCACGCGAATCGCCTGCGCCTGCTTGACCGGCTCTCTGCGCTCGTGGGCATAGACGAGCACGTTGGTGTCAATCAGAACGACTGCCATAACGCCCCTCACGCTCTTCGTACAACTCCTCCCGCAGCAGGCGGCGGGGTTCACCGGTCAGCGGACCGCGCGCCTGCAAGGCCAACATGAACTCGTGCGCTTCTGTCCAGGCGCCAGGATCGGGCGCAACGGGCGACATCTTGCTGCTCACCTGGTTGTCAATGGCCTGCCGGATCAACTCAGCTTCGCTCACGCCGCGCGCCTCAGAGAGTCGCTTGAGGATGATCTCGTGCTGCCGCTGAATATAGATTTGTTTGCGCACCATCTGGACCATCTGCCACCTCCACGTAGTCAGTATACATCACATTATACACCACATAGCGCGAACATACCAGGTTGATGTGCGGAATCTGAACCTTCCAGGTTCGATCAGATCGCCATTGCGTAGCGCACGCCGTTAGCGAACAGCGGCAGCCCCAGATTGCCGGCGTGGCCCCGATGGTAGCCCGGATGCTGTTCCGCGATGATGTGATCCTCCGGGTGGGGCATCAGCCCAAGGACGTTGCCCTGCGGGTTGCAGATGCCTGCGATGGCGTTCTGCGAGCCGTTGGGGTTCCAGGGATAGGCTGAGGCCGAGGTTAAGGCTGAGGTTAAGTTCTTAGCCTCAGCCTTAACCTTAGCCTTAACCTGGGGCATGCTATAGCGCAGCGCAGGCAGGTCGGCAGCCTCAATCCCGGCCAGCGCCTCCGGCGAGGCAGCCACGAACTTGCCCTCGCCGTGCGCCACCGGGCAGTAGATCGGCTCCGCCAGCCCGCGGGTGAAGATGCACGGGCTGGCCGGGTTCGGCGCCAGATGCACCCAGCGGCACTCGAAGCGGGCGGAGTCGTTGCGGGCCAGGGTGAAGGCAGGGACCAGGGGCCAGGGATCAGGGATCAGGTGGTGATCCGCTGTCTGAGCCACGGCTCCAGGCTTCTGGCCTTCGATTCCTAATTCCTGACCCCTGACACCTGCCACCTGTCTTCCGGGCAGCACCCCCGCCTTCACCAAGGCCTGGAACCCGTTGCAGATGCCCAGCACCGGCCGGCCGGACGCGACAAACCCGGCCAGGTCGTCGGCCAGGCGATAGCGCAGGCTCACAGCCCACACTTTGCCCGCGCCCAGGTCATCGCCGTAGGAGAACCCGCCGGGGAGGATGACCATGCGATAGTCGGCCAGCCGAACCTCGCCGGCCGCCAGCCGGTTGACGTGCACGATCTCCGGCGCGCCGCCGGCCAGCTCACACGCCCAGGCCGCCTCGCGGTCGCGGTTGGTGCCGGTGGCGTGCAGGATCAGGATCGGTGGTTTGCTCATACGATATGCCCCCGCCAGGCCCGCTCAACGGCGGATAAGGTGGTTTCGATGAAAGGCCGGCCGGCCAGCCCGATCAGCCGCACCGCATCGTCGTCGCGCACGCGGCCGACCGGCTCGCACGGCGCGGCCAGCCCGGCGAACCGCGCCTCGAACGCGGCCGCATCTTCAGGCGCGATCTCGACCAGGAACCGGCTCAGCGACTCGGAGAAGGCAATTGAGGTTGAGGTTAAGGTTAAGGTTGAGGTTAAGGGTGAGGTTAAGGGTGAGGTTAAGGGTGAGTTGGCTTCAGTCTTGACCTTAGCCTTAGCCTCAGCCTCAGCCTTAACCGGCACGCACGCCAGGTCGAGTTCGGCCCCCAGGCCGCCGGCCAGGGCCATCTCGGCCAAGGCGACCGCCAGCCCGCCCTCGGACAGGTCGTGGCAGGCCCGCACCAGGCCGGCGCGGATCGCGCCGTGCAGCGCGCGGAAGGTCGCCAGCGCGGCCGGGGCCGGCTGCGGTGCGCTGCCGCCCGCGAGCCCGTTCAGCCGCGCATAGGCCGATCCCCCCAGCTCGCCCGCGGTCGCGCCGACGATGTACAGCAGGTCGCCCGCGGCTTTCAGGTCGGAGGTGGCCGTGCGGCGCACATCGGGCACGATGCCCAGCGCCGAGATCAGCAGGGTGCCGGGGATGGCGTGCTTGCGGCCGTCGGCGCCGGTGTATTCGTTGTTCAGGCTGTCCTTGCCGGAGACGTACGGCATCCCGTAGGCCACGGCCGCGTCGTAGCAGCCCTGCGCGCAGCGCACCAGCCCGCCCAGGCGATCGGGCAGCAGTGGGTTGCCCCAGCAGAAGTTGTCCAGCAGCGCGATGCGGTCCGGGTCGGCGCCGACGGCCACGCAGTTGCGCACCGCCTCGTCCACCGCGGCCCAGGCCATCCGGTAGGGATCCAGGCTGCCGTAGCTCGGGTTGATGCCCGCGGCCAGCGCCAATCCTCGCCATGACCCGACCCGGGACGACTCCATCGGCAGCAGCACAGCCGCGTCGGACGGCCCACTGTTCGCCGGGCCGACGAACGGCTTGACCACCGTCGCCGCCTGCACCTCGTGATCGTAACGACGGACCACGTCCTCCTTGCTGCGGGTGTCGGGCGCGGCCAGCAGCGCGAGGAGTGCCTTGTCAGGGGTCAGGTGACAGGGGTCAGGTGACAAGTGACAGGTGACTTGGAGAGATGTCTCCTGATCCCTGACCCCCCGCTCTGCGCACCTTTGGTGTGATCCCTGATCCGTCCACACTGCCCGCAAATGCCGCCGCGGGATGCCGTCGTGCAGGAACTCGGCCGGCAGTTGGCCCACGACCCGGCCCTCGTAACGCAGCGTCACCCGCCCGTCGCCGGTGAAATGGCCCAGGGCGGTGGCCTCCACGTCCAGCCCGCGGCAGATGGCCTCGAACGCGGGCAGCTTGTCCGGCGGGATCGCCAGCACCATGCGCTCCTGCGCCTCGCTGAGCCAGATCTCCCACGGCCGCAGCCCCGGATACTTCAGCGGCACGCGCTCCAGGTGCACCTCCGCACCCAGATCCTTTGCCATCTCGCCGACTGCCGAGGAGAGCCCGCCCGCGCCGCAGTCGGTGATCGCGGTGTAGAGGCCCGCGTCGCGCGCGGCCAGCACCGCCTCCAGCGCCTGCTTCTCGTGGATCGGGTGGCCGATCTGCACGGCGCTGCCGGCGATATGCCCGGTCAGATGATCCATCTCCATCGAGGAAAACGTCGCACCGCGCAGCCCATCGCGGCCGGTGCGCCCGCCGATCACGACGGCCAGGTCGCCCGGCTGCGGCTCGGTGCGATGGCTGCCGCGCGGCAGGATGCCCAGGCAGCCGCAGAAGACCAGCGGGTTGGCCGTATAGCCCGGATCGTACAGGATCGCGCCGTTGACAGTGGGGATGCCCATCTTGTTGCCGTAGTCCTCGACCCCCGCCGTCACCCCATCGGCGATGCGCCGCGGATGCAGCACGCCGGCCGGCAGGTCGGTCTGCGGGAGGTCGGGCGGGCCGAAGCAGAGCACGTCGGTGTTGGCGATGGGCCGCGCGCTGACGCCGATCACATCGCGGACGACGCCGCCGACGCCGGTGTTGGCCCCGCCGAACGGCTCCAACGCCGAGGGATGGTTGTGTGTCTCCACCTTGAACGCCAGGTCGTAGCGGTCGTCAAACGCGATGATGCCGGCGTTATCCACGAATGCGGAACGCACCCACGGTTTTGCGACCTGGTCGGTGACAGCGCGGATATACGTCTTCAGCAGGGAATCAATAGTCCGTCTGGTGTCGGGGATGGGCTGGCCGTCGGGGGTGCGTTCTTCGTAGTCAATCAGGGCGCGGAAGGTCTTGTGGCCGCAATGCTCGGACCAGGTCTGCGCCAGCATCTCCAGCTCGATGTCGGTCGGCTCGCGGCCCTGCCCGCGGAAGTGCGCCCGGATGGCCTGCATCTCGGCCAGGTCGAGCGACAGGCGCCGCTCCCGGCTGAGCGCGATCAGGCCTGCGTCGTCCAGTCCGGTCAGGGGGAGGATTTCGACGGTGGCATCGGGCGGTTCGGCGGGGAGGAGCGGCGGCGGGATGGGGGCGTTGATCGCGAAGGTTTGGATGACGCTGTTGGCAAGCAGGCCAGCGGCGATCCGACGGACCTCGTCTTCGCCGAGCGCGCCTTCGACCGTGTACCGGTGGCCGGTCGCCGCGGCCGCCAACCCGGTCACGCCGATGGTGCGGGCGCTCGCCACCAGGCTCTCCGCCACGCTGTCGGTGACGCCGGGCAGCAGGGCCACTTCCACCGTCCAGGCGGGAGATTCACCGCCGAGGCACGGAGGACGCGGAGAGATGACCGGCTGATCCTCTGCGCTCTCTGCGTCTCCGCGGTGATTTTCGATGCCATCCAAGCGTCGCCACGCGGCATCTTCCACCACCGGGTCGTGCAGCAGCTCGGCGATCAGGCGGTCAACGGCCGCGGCGTCCAGGTCGCCTTGCAGAAAGTAGATGTCGCCGGAACGGATGGCAGTGACGCCGGCCACGCCCAACGCCTCGGCCTGCCGCCGCACGCTCTCGCCCCGCGCATCGGGGATGCCGGGGCGGGTGGAGACGTCAACACGATAAATATGCACTATCATAGGGTTGCCCTGCAAAATAGAACACCGATAACGCAGATGCGCCTGATTAACCTGATTTTTCCCTGCTGCGGCGCTGGAATCGAGGCTTTAGCCGGTCACTCCCCCTGACCAGCAAACCGGCTAAAGCCTCCAGTCCAGGCGGGCACTTTTTATGTGCCGTGGCGCCGCGCGCGGTATGGACATCAAGCTCAACTCCGCTCCCCGTGGCTCGGTCAGGAGACCGGCCACAGCATGGAGTAGGTGTAGGACAGGTTGGCAACCCGCCCTACATCAACGCGACGC
The DNA here is from genome assembly GCA_026645775.1 of Anaerolineae bacterium. Classification (GTDB taxonomy): domain Bacteria; phylum Chloroflexota; class Anaerolineae; order CG2-30-64-16; family CG2-30-64-16; genus MO66. The sequence goes on along the minus strand of JAPKMS010000164.1, from coordinate 13,196 downwards.
GACCTGATAATTCGGCGCTTCTTTCGTCACGATGATGTCGTGCGGGTGGCTCTCGACCAGCCCCGCGTTGGTGATGCGGATGAACCGGGCCTTGGCGCGCAGCTCGGCCAGGTCTGCGGCGCCGACATAGCCCATGCCGGAACGCAGCCCGCCCATGAGCTGGAACATGTAGTCGGCGAGGGTCCCCTTAAACGGCACCTGGCCCTCGATCCCTTCGGGGACCGTCTTGCCGCCGCCGCCCTGGGCCGAGGCGTAGCGGTCGCTGGCGCGGCCCCGCATCGCGCCCATCGAGCCCATGCCGCGATACTCCTTGAAGCGCCGCCCCTCGTAGATCACTAGCTCGCCCGGCGACTCTTCCAGCCCGGCCAGCAGCGAGCCCAACATCACCGCAGCCGCGCCCGCCGCCAGGGCCTTGACGATGTCGCCGGAGTACTTGATGCCGCCATCCGCGATGATCGGGATGCCGCGCGGCCGCGCGGCCGCCGCACACTCGGCTACGGCGGTCACCTGAGGCACGCCCACGCCGGCCACCACGCGGGTGGTGCAGATCGAGCCCGCGCCGACGCCGACCTTGATCGCGTCCGCGCCCGCGGCGATGAGCGCCTCGGTGGCCTCCGCAGTGACCACGTTACCGGCCAACACCGGCACGTCCGGCGCGATCTGCTTGGCACGGCGGATGGCGGCCAGCACGTTGGCCGAGTGGCCGTGGGCCGTATCAATCGCGAACGCGTCCGCGCCGGCCTCCCGCAGCAGCTCCAGCCGCGAATCCAGCTCGCGGCCCACGCCGATCGCCGCCGCAGCCAGCAGCCGTCCTCCGCTGTCGGTCGCCGCGGCGGGGAAATCTTGCTTCTTCAGGATGTCCTTGTAGGTGATCAGCCCGCGCAGGTAGCCCCGGTCGTCCACGATGGGCAGCTTTTCGATGCGATGCCGGTGCAGGATCGCCTTGGCTTCCTCCAGCGACGTGCCGATGGGCGCGGTGACCAGTCGTTCGGTGGTCATGTACTGGCTCACGGGGGCTTCGAACCCCGATGCGAACCGGATGTCGCGGTTGGTCAGGATGCCCACCAGCCGGCCGGCTTCGGCGCCCGGAACTGCAGGACGTTCTATGATGGGGACGCCGGAGATGTGGTAGCGCGACATGATTGCTTCGGCGTCGGCCAGGGTGGCGTCCGGCCCCAGGGTGATCGGATCGACGATCATGCCCGACATGGAGCGCTTGACCTTGTCCACCTCGGCGGCCTGGGCTTCGGGGCTCAGGTTGCGGTGGATCACGCCCAAGCCGCCCTGCCGCGCCAACGCGATCGCCAGGCTGGCCTCGGTGACGGTGTCCATGGCTGCCGAAAGCACGGGGATATTGAGTTGGAGCCGCTCGTGCAGGGGGGCGCGCAGGTCAACCTGGGACGGCAGCACCTCGGCGTAACCAGGCACCAACAACAAATCATCGAACGTCAACGCTTCCGCGCTGAGGAGATCAGCAAATTGCACGGCTCACTCCTTCCCAAGGGGAAAAATAGAAAGCCCTACCTCGGAACGACCCCATGAGGTAGGGCAACTGTGCCAGACATCCATTGTGGTTTTTTGAACCTGGCTGCATTCTACACGGAGCCAGGCTGAGAAAGCAAATCCGACCGCCTCCCTGATTCGTCGCCTTACATCACGATCAACTGCTCGCGTTCCGGCCCCACCGACACGTACTGAAGCGGCACGCCGGCCAGCTCAGCAATGCGGCTGAGGTATGCGCGCGCCGCCTCAGGAAGATCGGCCCAGGCGCGCGCGTCGCGGGTGGCGGTCTGCCAGCCGGGCCACGTCTCGTAAACCGGCTCAACGCGCGCCATGTCGGGGGTGTCGGGCACGCGGTCGATGATCTGGCCGTCCAGCCGGTAGCCGGTGCAGATCTTCAGCTCGGCCAGGCCATCCAGCACGTCCAGCTTGGTGATCGCCAGCCCCGTCAATCCGTTGAGCCACGCGCCGTGGGAGATCGCGACCGCATCGTACCAGCCGCACCGCCGCGGCCGCCCCGTGGTCGCGCCGTATTCCTGGCCCACCGTGCGCAGCCGGACGCCGACTTCGTCGTGCAACTCCGAAGGGAACGGGCCCGCGCCGACCGCGGTGCAATACGCCTTCGCCACGCCGACAACCCGGCCGACCGCGGAAGGCGGCAGGCCCGCGCCCGCGCACACGCCGCCGGCGATCGGATTCGATGACGTGACAAACGGATAGGTGCCCCAATCCAGGTCACGCATCACGCCGAGCTGGCCCTCCAGCAGCACATCCTGCCCGCCGCGCACCGCGTCGCGCACCAGCGGCAGGGTGTCGATGATGCGTCCGCCGATGGCGTGACGCCAGGCTTCGGCCTGAGCCAGCAGGTCGTCCAGGGCGAGGGGCTGCCGACCAAAGTGCGCCAGGGTCAGATTCTTCTGCGCCAGCGTGCCCGCGAGCCGCTCCCGCAGATACTCCGGCCGCAGCAGGTCGCCCAAGCGCACGCCGGCCCGGGCGGATTTATCCGCGTAGGCCGGGCCGATCCCGCGCCCAGTGGTGCCAATCTGGCTGCCGCCGCGCGCCGACTCTTCCAGGCCATCCAGGAGACGATGATAGGGCAGGATCAGGTGCGCCCGCTCCGACAGCCAGAGATTGCCCAGGTCGATCCCCGCGGCGGCCAGCTCGGCCATCTCCGCCAGCAGCGTGTCCGGGTTGACCACCGTGCCCGGCCCGACGATGCAGCGGGTGGCCGGGTTGAAAATGCCGGAGGGGACGATATGCAGCCGGAACGTGCCGCGGTCGTTGACGACGGTATGGCCCGCGTTGTCGCCGCCCTGGAAGCGAATCACCATATCGGCGCGCTGCGCCAGGTAATCCACGATGCGGCCCTTGCCTTCATCGCCCCACTGAGCGCCGACGATTGCGGTAATTGTCATAATACTCCTTCTCGTAACTATTGCGTCTATTGGCTTACCAGGCCGCGCTGGAGGGCCACCACGGCTGCCTCTGTGCGATCCGCCACTCCGAGCTTCTGCAGGATCGTGCTGACGTAGTTGCGCACTGTCCCAGATGCGAGATGCATCCGCTGCGCGATCTCGGGGTTACTATAGCCCTGCGCCAATAGCCGCAGTACCTCGAGTTCACGCTCGGTCAGGGCTTCCACCTGTCCTCCATCGACCGGCCGTGCGGCCGGCCCTGCGGCGACTTGGCGCATCAACTTGCCCGCAACGGTCGGGGCCAGGAACGCTTTCCCCTCAGCCGTGCCTTTGATCGCGGCCACAAGATCATCCCGCCGCGTATCCTTCAGGAGATAGCCCGCCGCGCCGGCCCGGATCGCATCGAGCACCCATGCGTCGTCGGTGTAGGTGGTCAGAACCAACACGCGCAAGGCCGGGTGGCGGTGGCGGAGGCGCTGCGTAGCCTGCACACCGTTCATCACCGGCATGTTCAAGTCCATCAGCGCCACGTCCGGGCGGTTTTCTTCGGCCAGGGCCAGCGCTTCCTCGCCGTTGCACGCCAGCCCGACGACTTCGATCTCGTCGTCGGTGCTCAAGATCGCGGCCAACCCCTCGCGCACGACCGTTTGATCATCACAAATCAGGACACGGACCATCTGCCTGCCCCTCAACTGGCGCGGTTAACCGAACACTGGTACCTTGCCCAGCCTGGCTGCTGATTTCAAGCTGACCGCCGATCAAGGCGGCGCGTTCCTGCATGCCGAGGATGCCGAAACGGTCATCCGTATCGGTTCCCGGTATTTGTAATGTCTCCAGGTCCACGCCTTGCCCATCATCCTCGATGGTGAGCGTCATCTCGGCGCCCGTCTGCTCCAAACGGACCCGGATCATATGCGCCCCCGCGTGGCGGATCACGTTTTCCAGGGTCTCCTGGGCGATGCGGTAGACGCCCTGCTCAACGGTCGGCGACGGACAGCGGCCGAGCCGATCGGGCAGGGCGAGTTCGAGCTGCGCCCCGGAGCGCTTGGCTGCCACCTCAGCCAGCTCGCGCACGGCCAGGATCAAGCCCAGGTCCTGGAGGGGCGAAGCCCGCAGCGCTTGCAGCGCGCGCCGGGCCTCGGCCAGGCCGGTGCGCGCGGTCTCGCTCGCCTGATCCAGCAGGCGGCGCGCCCGCTCAGGATTGCTGCTCCACAGCACCGTGACCGCTTCCAACTGCACTGTCAGGGCGCTCAATGAGTGGGCGAGCGTGTCGTGCAGCTCCCGCGCCAGCCGGTTGCGCTCCCGACTGATGCTTAGTTCCTCCAGGGTCGTCGCGTACTGCTGCAATTGTTCGTTGGCCGCGGCCTGCTGCTCGTAAGCTTGCGCCAGGGCCGAGCGCTGCTGTCGTTGCACTGAGACGAGGGTGGCCGTCACATACGCGGCCAGCAGCATCATGACTCCCTGGAGCACGAGCCAGCCGACCGGCACGGTCCACGGCACGTGGGTCGGCCAGGGTGACACCAGCGCCTGGTAGACCGTCAGCCCAAAAACGTATGCAAATACGTAGCGATACTGATACTCCCAGGCGATCAGCAGCACCGTGACGAAGAAAAACATGGTAAAGGGCGACTGCAGCGGATTCTCGGCCGGCCACCAGTAGTAGCCTACCAGCAAGGGCACGGCGCCGATGACCAGCGTCAGCGGGACAAACCAGCGTCCCAGGCGATGAAGCGCCTCCGGCCACGAGAGCAGCACCAGGAGCAGTGCCTCCAGGAAGAGCAGCGGCGCGATGTTGGGCAAGGCCAACTGCTGAATCAATGGCTGGTTAGCCGCTTGTTCGGGCGACAGATTGGGGTTGCCGGCCAGCTCGATGATCACCAGGACCGGCCCCACCACCAACCAGAAGATGATCCGAATCACCACGAACAAGCGGTAAGCCTGCACGAACCCCGGCTCACGCGTGCGCTCTATCATGGCCGAAGTATACCACACGAGCATCTTCTCAATAAACTGCGGATAACTCGGGCCGGTCTTCGCGAAGCATCCCCTTGGGGGACCGACCGTGCCCGTCGTGGTTGACCCCTTACAGTCGCCGGACGGGCAGGACTGAATGGCCTTGAGCAAACATGCATCATGTGACATACCGGGTGACAGGTGACACTACCGGACATGACAGCCTGGGGGGTATCATGTTCTGTTTGGTGAAGCCATTCCGGCAACATCACTCATTTTGCACCGTCGTGCGATCATTGTCGCACCTGCTAAGTGGATTTGAAACGAGTATGCTCACAACACCCTGGAAAAAGGTGCTGATTGACCTGTGGGAGCACCGGATGCGCACCCTGATCGTGGCCTTGGCCATCGCGGTCGGGGTATACGCCGTTGGCGTGGTGCTTACCACGCGAGAAATTCTGGTCCGGGAATATCACAGCGATCAGGCCGGCGGCCTCGTTGCGTCAGCGATCGTGTACACCCAACCGTTCGACGATGACCTGGCTGCGAACCTGGGGAAGCTGTCGATGGTCGCGGCCGCGGAAGGGCGCAGCCTGATCCGGACGCGCGTCTATCCTAATGCGAAACTCCCACAGGACCTGGTTCTGGTGTCCGTGCCCAACTTCAGCGATATGCAGGTGAATGCCATCACCCCACTGCAGGGCGCCTGGCCGCCTGGCCGCCGCGAAATTATCCTGGAGCGGCTGTCGCTCGCCGCGCTGGGCGCACACATCGGCCAGGAGATCACCGTTGAGCTCGACAATGGCGCGGTGCGGACGTTGAAGGTCATCGGCAGCGTGCACGACCCCGCGCAGGTCAGCCCTGATCTGGCGGGCGCGACCTTTGGATACATCACCTCCGAGACGCTGGCTGGCCTGGGCTTCCCTGAGACCCACGCGGAGCTGCGCATCCGCGTGACCGCGCCCGCCCATGATGAACAGCACATTCTCGCCGCGCTGACCCAGGTGGAGGATCAGCTCAAGAGCTCCGGCCGCACCATTCTGAGCCGAGAGGTCATCACCCGCAGCCGGGCCGACCGCCTGATCGAAACCGTGGTGCTGATCCTCACCGGTTTCGGCATGATCATCCTGCTGCTCTCCGGTTTTCTGGTGGTCAACGCGATGTCAGCGCTGATCACCCAGCAGATCCCGCAAATCGGCGTGATGAAGCTGATCGGCGCCCGGCGGCGGCAAATCATCGCGCTTTACCTGGCTACCGTGCTGGTGTATGGCGTGTTGGCTGTTGCCGTCGCGCTGCCGCTGGCGGGGGTGACCGCACGTTTTCTGATGAGCGGTTTGGTAGAGCCGCTGCTCAACGTCATGCCCGAAAGTTACGCTGTGCCGCTGCCGTTCACCATGATCCAGGTCGCGGTGGGACTATTGCTGCCCGTTCTGGCGGGGCTGGCGCCAGTGCTGCGCGGGACGCGTATCAGCACCCAACAGGCATTGAGCGATGTCGGCGTGGGCGGCAATTACGGCCGCGGCCTGATCGAGCGTCTGCTTGCTAAGCTCCAAAAGGTTCTCACGATCCAGCGCCCCGTCTTGCTCGCGATCCGCAACACGCTGCGGCATAAAGGCCGGCTGGTTCAGACTCTGGTCGTGCTGATTTTAGGCACGGCACTCTTCGTTGCCGTCATCAGCGTGCGGGCATCGGTGGACGCGACCATTAATTCTTTCATGCGCTTTCACCAGTATGACGTTTCCGTCGAGATGGACCGCCCCGACCTGGTTGCGCGCCTCGAACAGGCCGCGCGCGAAGTGCCGGGTGTCATCAGCCTGGAGGTATGGTCTGCCGGGCAGGCGACCCGCGTGCGCGCCGACGACACCAAGAGCGACACCTTCAAGGTCGTCGCTGTACCGCCTGCAACGACCTTCATGTCGCCGGAGATGATTACCGGCGCTTGGCTGCCCGTTGACCCGCAGTCACCCGGCACATCCGCCGTGGCTGACCACAACGCCATTGTGGTGAACTCGGATTTGGCGGACGCCGAGCCGGATATCCGAGTGGGTGCCGACGTCGTGCTGGATATCAATGGCCGGAAAGCGACCTGGCGCGTGATCGGGATCATCCCGACTGATTCCAGGGGTTCGACCGTCTACGTCTCGCGTGATGACTATGCTTATGCTGCGCGCACGCCAGGGGCGGGCACCCTGGTGCAGGTTAAGGCTGACCGCCACGACGCGGCCGGGCAGGACGATCTGGCGACGCGGCTCTATCAGCATTTCGATGACCTGGGCTTGAGCGTCAGCGGCACTCAGACGACCCAGGTTATCCAGGCCGAGAATAAGCTGCTGTTCACTGTCGTGGTGGCTTTCTTGATCCTGATGGCGTTGTTGCTGGCCGCGGTGGGTGGGTTAGGGTTGGCGACCACCATGAGCATCAACATGATGGAACGCGTGCGCGAGGTCGGTGTCCTCCGTGCCATCGGCGCCTCTAATGGGTCCGTGCGGCAGATCGTGCTCGCCGAAGGGGTCGCGATGGCGGCCATCAGTTGGGGAATCGGGACGGCGCTGTCGTTGGTCATCGCCCCCGTGCTCAGCCAGGCGCTCGGGCTGGCGCTCATCAAGATTCCCTTGACTTACCACTACTCGATCGCAGGCGCAGTGGCCTGGTTCTTCATCCTGCTCGCCATCGCGATGGTCGCCAGCCTGGGGCCGGCGCGCAATGCTGTCCGCCTGACGGTACGAGAGGTGTTGGCATATGAATGACCACGAAGCCTTGATCCATTTGAAAGATGTGCGGAAAGCGTATCAAACGCCCGCTGGCGATTTCCTGGCGCTGCGGGGGATCGACCTGCAAGTGCAGACGGGCGAGTTCCTGGCCGTGGTGGGCAAGTCCGGCGCGGGGAAGTCGACACTGGTCAACATGGTGACCGGCATCGACCGGCCCTCGTCCGGCGAGATCCGGGTAGGAGCGCAAGCCATCCAGAACATGAGCGAGGATCAGGTTGCAACCTGGCGCGGCAAGCACGTGGGCGTGGTGTTCCAGTTCTTCCAGCTCCTGCCGATGCTGACTTGCGCCCAAAATGTGATGATGCCCATGGACTTCGCCGGCCTGTACAGCTCGCCGCGTGAGCGGCGTCAACGGGCGCTTCTCCTGTTAGAGCAGGTAGGCATCGCCGAGCACGCGGATAAGCTGCCTTCCGCGGTCTCCGGCGGCCAACGCCAGCGGGTGGCCATCGCCCGGGCCCTGGCCAATGATCCGATGTTGCTGGCAGCCGACGAGCCGACAGGCAACCTGGATTCCAAGACAGCCAACGCCATGTTCGAGGTATTCGAACGCCTGGTGGATGAAGGCAAGACCATGCTGCTGGTGACCCACGACCGGGACTTGGCCGCGCGCGCCACCCGGCGCGTGCACATCGCGGATGGCGAAATTGTGGATGGGAAATAGACGATGATCGTAGACCGTGTGAGTTCAACCATGATCGACCTGCAGGGCATCACCAAGGTCTATCCGACGCCGACCGGTCCGTTCCCCGCGCTGAAAGGCATCGACCTTCAGATTCAAGCAGGCGAATTCGTCGCGGTGGTCGGCAAGTCCGGTTGCGGCAAATCTACGCTGATCAACGTGTTCACCGGCATCGATCATCCCACCGATGGGGAGGCGATCGTGGCCGGGACACGCCTGCGCGATCTAAGCGAGGGCAAAATGGCCCAATGGCGGGGACGTACGATGGGGATCGTGTTTCAATTCTTCCAGCTTCTGCCCACGCTGACGCTGGTGGAAAATGTGCTCCTGCCGATGGACTTGTGCAACATCCACTTGCCGGCCGAGCGGTACGACCGGGCGATGCATGTGCTGGCGCAGGTCGGGCTGGCAGGCGATGCGCGCAAGTTCCCTTCCGGCGTGTCCGGCGGACAGCAGCAGCGGGCCGCTATTGCCCGCGCCCTCGCCAACGATCCGGCCATCATCGTGGCCGACGAGCCGACCGGCAACCTGGATTCGCGCGCGGCCGAAGCCATCTTTGCGCTGTTTGAGGCGTCGGCCGCCGCGGGCAAGACGATCGTCATGGTGACCCATGATGACGAACTGGCAGCCCTGGCGCAGCGAACCGTCACGCTGGCCGATGGACTCATCGTGAATGAGGTCGTGCGTGTGCCGCGCCCATCCCAGCCGAATAGATGTTCAGACAATCTTTTGGAATCGAGGCTTTAGCCGGTTGCTTCCATTGACCACGAAACCGGCTGAAGCCTCGATTCCGAATTGAGAAGCCCAGATAGAATAAGGTACTGGTAGGAGAAGATTTCCATGAAAAAGCATCGTAAGTTAATCACCGCCCTGATCGTGGCGGGGATGTTGATCGCTGGACTGACCACGGTTGGCGTCATGGCATTCGGGGGCGAACAGACGGCTAAGCAGGCCGAGGCCGGGCAGACTGATGTGTCCACCCCAGCGCCCGTGTCCGACGTCAAGGCCGAGCGCGCCGTCATTGCCAAGGGCATCGTGGCGCCTGTGCAGCACGCGGCGCTCAGCATGGGCGCAAGCGGCATCGTGTCCGAGGTGTTGGTGAAGGAAGGCGATCAGGTGGCCGCCGACCAGGTGATTCTCCGGCTGAAGAACGAGCGGCAGCGGGCCGCCCTGGCCGAGGCCGATGCGGCGCTGGCAAATGCGCAGGCGCAACTGGACACCCTGAAAGCTGGCCCGCACACGCAACAGGTCGCAGCCGCCCAGGCCACGCTCGACGCAGCCCAGGCGCGCCTGGCGCGCCTCCAGGAGAGCGCCCGTCCCGACGATCTGGCCGCGGCGCGCGCCAGCCTCGCTGCATCGCAAGCCGTGCTGAAGCGGCTGTACGAGGGCGCCGATGCAAACACGCGCATCGCGACCGAGGCCGAGTTGGCGAACGCCAAGGCCGCGCTTCACAGCGCCCAGGCTGCTTTCGACAAGGTCGCGAGCGATCCTAACATCGCCATGCTACCTCAGAGCGTGCAGTTACAGCAGGCCACTAATGCGTTCGACGCGGCCAAAGCCCGCTTCGACGAACTCACGGCCCCGCCCGATGCCGACCGCGTGGCCCAGGCGACCGCCCAAGTGAAGCAAGCCCAGGCCAATCTTGGCCGCTTGCAGAACCCTGCGACCGCGGCCGAGATCGCTGAAGCCCAGGCAATGGTGGATCAGGCGCAGGCGCAACTGGATTTGCTGGTCGCCGGGGCGCGTGAGCAGGAGATCGCGGCGGCCGAAGCTGCGGTCGCCCAGGCGCAGGCGGCGCGTGAGCAAGCAGCGACCAGCCTTGCTGATACCGAGCTGCGAGCGCCTTTCGCGGGCACGCTGGCGGCCATCCACGTGCGGCAAGGCGAACAGGTGGGCGCCGGGGTCCCGGTGGCCGAGATCGGCGATCTCACGGCCTGGCAGGTCGAGACCGACGACCTGAGCGAGCTGGACATCGTGCGAATCAAGCAGGGTCAGACCGTCAACGTGACTTTCGATGCCCTGCCTGGTCTCGAACTGCGCGGCGCCGTCGAGCGCGTTCAGCCCAAGGGGGAGAAGAAGCTCGGGGACATGACCTACACGGTCGTTGTGCGACTGGATGACGCTGACGCGCGCTTGCTTTGGAACATGACTGCTGTGGTTAATTTGCCCTGAAAATAGAACGCAGATCACACAGATCACGCAGATTGGCCTGATTCTACCATGCTGTGGCCGGTCTCCGACCGAGCCACCGGCCTTTTTCAGGGGCCGTGGCGCCGCGCCCAGCTCGAGTAACAGCATTGAAAATACGCCAGCATCCTGAGCGGGTCTACAAGTCAACGTGCGTAACGAATCATGACTAGTCGAAGGAGGCGGCTTTGGGCAGAAGACCGCTTCGCATCCTTCGACTGCGCCGGGCCCCCTCCCCGGCTCCGCTCAGGACGCTCCGCTTCGTTTTGAAAACAGCCGAAGGGGTGCTCCGCTCAGTGAATTGCGTAAGCTCTGCTCAACTCACCTCGGCGGCACGCGCGGGCCGCGTCGGCAGGAAGCGGCCCTGGCCGGGCGGGGCGACGACCTCACCGTCCCGCAGCACCGGCTTGCCCCGCTGGAACGACCGCTCCGGCCAGCCCAGCACCGTGCGCCCTTCGTACAGCGTGTAACCCACCTTCGAGTGCTGGTTCTCCGCGCGGATGGTGAACGGCCGCGCCGGGTCAAACACCACCAGGTCGGCGTCGGCGCCGGGTGCGATCGTGCCCTTGCGCGGGTACAGCCCGAAGATGCGCGCCGGGTTCTCGCACAACACCTGCACCAGCCGCACGGCGCTGAGGTGTCCCGCGTTCACGCCGCCATCGTACGTCAACGGCAGCAGCGTCTCGATCTGCGGCGAGCCGAAGCCCTGGGCCAGGAAGTCGCCGGCCACGTCCTTCGCCTTCGGCGCATGATCCGACGCCACCACCTGGAGCGTGTCGTCCCGCAGCCCGGCCCACAGCGCGGCCGAGTCTTGCGCCGAGCGAATGGGCGGGCCGATCTTGGCCAGCGCGCCGCGCGTGTCCAGGATCTCCTGCGTCAGGTTCAGGTATTGCGGACAGGTCTCGCCGTAGACAGTCAGGCCGTCGGCCCGCGCGTCGCGCAGGTGCCGGAGCACGCGGCGCGTGGTCACGTGCGGGATGTAGAGCGGGCAGCCGACCACCTCAGCCAAGCGGATGGCGCGGAAGACGCCTTCCTCCTCCAGCGCGGGCGGCCGCGAGGCGTTGAAGAACTTCGCCGACGCGTTCGGGCCTTTGAGGTACTTGTCCTCCAGGTAGTCGATGGCGCCGCCGTTCTCGCAGTGCACCATCGCCATGCCGCCCCGCTCCGCCAGGATGTCCATCGCCTTGATGAGCTGGTAGTCATCCGTGTACCAGCCCTGCTTGAGGTAGGTCAGAAAGAACTTGAAGGTGCGGACGCCCAACGCCATCACCGCGGGGATCTCCGGCACCTGCCTGGGCGCGTCGAACATGCCGCCGTGCAGGCCGAAGTCGAGCAGTGAGCGCCGCGACGCATCGCCCAACATCTCCTCGACCTTCGCCAGCAGGCTCTCGCCGGTGCGGCCATAGGCAAAGTGCAGCACGGTCGTCGTGCCGCCGTACGCGGCCACGCGCGCGCTCTGCTCCACGTCATCCAGGTAGACCGGGTGGACGTGGACGTCAATGATGCCGGGGAAGACATATTTTCCCGCGACGTCGATCACCTGTCGAGCGCCCTCGCGCGGCAGATCCGCGCCCACTGCGACGATCGTCTCGCCCTGCACGGCCACATCCGCGCGGCGCATCCCCGCTCCGGTGACGACGGTGCCGTTGGTCAACAGCAGATCGTATTCCTTCATGGTCTCTCCTCCCCCTCCTCAAGCTCGACTTCGAGGTCACGCTAAGACGCAGGGGCGCAAAACGGTTCGAAGCCCCGACAGTATACAAGGATGGGACGGGGTAACCAAATCTCCAAAAACACGATGAATCCGCTTGACATCCGGCGCGCACCCTGGCATACTAGTCGCACTGATAGGAATCTATTTCTACTCATCGGAACTCAGCCAGGGGTGTGCGATCATGGCAACAGACGCAACCGGCCGCAGCGCCAGCCGCATCGTGGACGTGCTCAACTGTTTCACGGTCGAGGAGCCGGTGCACACCCTGACCGCGATCAGCCAGCGCATCGGGCTTGCAAAGAGCACCACGCATCGGTTGATCGCGACCCTGCTTCATCATGGCTTCCTGATGCGCGACGTGTACGGTCGTGGCTACCAACTGGGCTATCAATTGCTCCACTGGGGCATGGTGGCGCAGGCGGCCCTGGACCTCCGTACGGAAGCGCTGCCCATCCTGCGTACGCTTTCAAAGACTGTGGACGAAACCGCCCTCCTCACCGTGCGCGACGGGCTGCGCGGCCTCTACCTTGAGATCGTCCAATCCAGCCAGCCGGTGCGCCTGGCGATGCAGGTGGGGCAGCGGCTCCGGCTGCACGCGGGCGCGTCCTCGAAGGTGCTGATGGCCTTCCTGCCCGACACCGAGACCGAGGCGATCCTGGGCAGCCTCGAACTGCTGCCACTCACCCCGCACACCCTCACCGATCCGGCCCAACTGCGCGCCGAGCTGGCCGCCATCCGCCAACGCGGCTACGCAACCTCGTTCGAAGAAACCGACCTCGGCGCGATGGGGATCGCGGCGCCGGTCTACGATCGCACCGGCCAGCCGGTCGCGGGCATCGGCATCGCCGCGCCGCTGACGCGCATCCCGCCGGCGCGCGTGCCGGAGTTCGTCGCGCCGATCCTTGACGCCAGCCGGCAACTCTCCGCCCGCCTCGGCGCGCCGAACCGCTAACTACCAAATGCGTCGGAGAGGATAT
>JAPKMS010000163.1 GCA_026645775.1 Anaerolineae bacterium | reverse complement strand
TCGACTGACGACCAGGCGAGGCTCAGCGGTGTAGCCGTGGTGTCGGCGACGGACGGCCGCACGAGGCCGCGATCGCGGTTGCGCTCGGCGCTCTCCCCTACACGGCTGGTGGTTGGTTCCAGCGCCTCCTCGGATGGAAGGCCTCGTGCATGGCTACCCAACCCGGGCGCGGCCAGCAGTAGAGCACCGACGGCGCAGGCCGCCAGGATTGCCAATATGCACCTGGTGTGGACCATCCAGAAAAGTCCCGCTAACCTACCACGGGCTAACTCCTTCATGGCGTCCTCCCCAGAATTGCCTCGACTTCAGCCGACTCGCGGTGGGCGCCTAGCTTTTGGAAAGCGGTCCCTGCACCTACCAGCAGCTCTCTGGCTGCATCACGCTCCCCGCGGCCCAACAGGACCAGCCCCCATCGCGCTTCTGTACGCGCGGCCTCATACGGATCTTGCGAGCGCAGGAGCAACAGGCTTTCCTCGAACGCGCCGCGAGCATCTTCGCCGCGCGCACTCAGGATCTGGCCCAGCATGCATTGGCTCATGCCGAGATCTGGCTTCATCTCAAGCTCGCGGGCCAGGTCGATGGACCTTTCAATGAGTTTCAAAGCCCCATCCGTCGCCCCCAGGGCCAGCGCAACCTCCGCTTGCCCGCGCCAGATCTCCGGCAACTGGTCCCTGGCCTCCAGCTCCTTCGCCAGAGCCTCGGCCGCAACCAGCAGCTCACCGGCAGCTTCCGCCGCGCCCTGCCGGAGTCTTAGTTGCGCAAGACTCGATTGAGCTGCGACCACGTGATCCTGCAGCCCCAACTCACGCGCCATCGCCACAGAGGTCGCCAACAGTTCTCCGGCCGAGTCATAGTTGCCCCGCTTCGTCTCCAGGATGCCCAGTGAAAGGGTGATCTGCGCCTGGTGCTTGCGGCTGCCCAGCCGCTCCGCCAGGTCCAACGCCCACCGGTGCTCCTGGCTGGCCGCCCCCCACTGCCCCTCGACGTCCATCTGAATGCCCAGGTTGTGTCGTGCACTAAGCACCCGTAACATATCCCCCAACTTCTGGCTGATCTCGATCGACTGCTGAAAGCACGCCACACCTTGGGTGGCCCTTCCCTGCCTACAGTAGACGATACCCAGGTTGATCAGCCCGGCCGCCCGTATCGCCATGTTCCCATCGGGCAGCAGGGCCAGCCCCTGTTCTAATTCCCGAATGGCGTTGAGAAACTCACCGAGCTTGGAATAGACCGAGCCCGCTTCGATGTGAAGCGCCGCGGCCTGCGACTTGAGGACAGATTGCCTCATGCCCGTTGGGTTTGCCAGCGCGGCAGAGACCGCAGCCAAACCCTCGTTGAGCCATCCCAGCGCTTCCTGAGGTGCCTCGAACTTCAGGAGCTCCCCCATGAGCCGGCAGATAATGGCCTGCTCAACTGGGGAACGGGTTGCCTCAGGCAATCTGGCCTGAAGGGCATAGGCAGTGTCTAGCGCCTGCCGCGCGGCTTGGATGTCTCTGTAAAACGCGTACACCTGCCCTCGCGCAATGTTAACCCTGACCAACAGCTCCGAGTCTATCTGCCCCTCCTTGAGTTGTTCCAACAGCCCTCGCAGAAATCCCGCCCTCCCTTCATTAATGAGCGCCCACACATCAGCGACGACAAGCTGGGCGGCGCGTTCGTGTTCCTCGGCCCGCTGAAAGTGGAGCCCCGCTTTCAAGACGTCGCGTTCTTCGGTCTCGTAGTATGTACCCGCTCGGTGGTGCATTTCGCGGCGCTGTCGCCGGCCCAGCTGTTCGTAGTAAAACGCCTGGATAATAGCGTGCTGGCCATACTCTCGGCCCTGTGCGCCTTGCGTGACGGTCAGCAGGCAACGATCGCTCAGGGGGGCCAGGGTTGCCCACGCATCGGCAGCCAAGATCGCGTCAATCGCGTGGCGAGTCCCGCGGTGACCCAGCAAGACGGCGACCGCTGCCATAACGCTCTGC
>JAPKMS010000162.1 GCA_026645775.1 Anaerolineae bacterium | reverse complement strand
TCGTGAGGAAGACGCTCTTGTTAAGCTCCTCCGGCAGAGCAGGTTCATCAGTTTTCATGGGCCCATCCTCATAAAGCGAGATGCGTGAAACGTGCTGCGACAACCGGGTTCTCGTCTCACGGATCACAAAAAACAACCAGCTCAATCCGCGGCCAGAAATCCCGTTTTTGCCCGCTTTTTCTCTTCCGTCTTGCCAATCACGTACACGGTTGCATCGCTGATATGGCCGATCTTCACCAGCCGCCAACCATCAGCCAACAGGGCGTTGACCTGGGCGATTTCCTCGTCACCGCGCACGGTGACCTGTTTCAGCTCGCTGAAGGGGCTTTCATCTGAGGCAGCAATCGGCGTAGCAATATCTGGCATAACTTCTCCGCACAATGATGGATCTCCGGGACGCCAGAGCCGAAAAGGCGCGCAGACGGGTGACATGTTTCGTTCGTGCGCCGCTCTGCGCCTGGAGGTCGCAAGGTACTCTGCTGGCACATGGGGTGCGATCTCGCGTCGCAGGCGGCATTGTACAATAGATGAGAGTAGGTGGCAAGTGTGAGTTTTGACTTTACTGGGGTTTCTGCGGGTATTCGCAGGCATCTCTCAGCACGCACACACCGCACTCCGGCCGCTGTGCATGGCACACCTCCCGCCCGTGGCGGATCAGGTTCAGATGCAGCGGGTAGAACCACGCGGCCGGCGCCAGGCCCTCCCAGAGCCCTTTGATCTTCTCCTCCGCGTCCTTCGGCCCCGCCAGCCCCAGCCGCCGCGTCACTCGGCCCACATGCGTATCGACCGGGAAGGCCGGCTTGTTGAAGCAGAAGAGCAGCACGATCGACGCCGTCTTGTGGCCGATGCCGTCAAACGATGTCAGCCAGCGCAACGCCTCCTCAGTCGGCAGATTGGCCAAAAAATCGAGGTTGAATTCGCCGCGCTCGGCCAGGATGCGGCGGAGGGCCCGCTGGATCCGAGGCGCCTTTTGCTGCGCGAGCCCGCCGGAGCGAATCGTGTCGGCCAACTCCGCCACGGGCGCATCGAGCACGGCTTGCCAGGTGGGATAGCGCGCTCGCAGAGCCCCGAACGCGCGGCCAGAATTGAGGTCGCTGGTATTCTGGCTGAGGAAGGTCAGCACCAGCTCATCCATCGGCGCGTAGAAAGGTCGCCAGGTCGGCTCGCCGTAGGCAGCCAGCAACCGGCGGTAAATCTCAGCGGCACGGGGATCGGGTTGTTCGGGCATGTGGGTCCTTTATCTCTCTAGTCTTAGCGCCGCGCATCATAGCGAAGCCGCCCGCAACTGTCAAGCGCAGTAGCGACCAAGGTCGCCAAAGACGTTGCGCCACGCTGCCGCGTTGACACTGTGGCGACCGAGGTCGCGCCTAAGGGGCGCTGCGGCGCCGGGCGTCCACCTACATGGACGCGAGCTGGTCGGCGGAGGCCGACCTTGCAGCCGCAGGCTCATCAGATGCGACCTCGGTCGCCAAAGACTGCCGCGTTGACACCCATCCCCGTTCCGGTTACAATCGTCAATATCATTCGTCATTCGTCATCTGTGAGCGTACCGCATGAACCACGTCTATCTTTCGCCCCATTTTCCGCCCAACTACCATCTCTTCTGCGCGCATCTGCGCAGGCTGGGCGTGAATGTTCTCGGGATCGCTGATGAGCCGTATGAGACGCTGCACCCCGACCTGCGCGATGCGCTGACCGAGTACTATCGCGTGGATGATCTGCACGGTTACGATCAGGTGCTGCGCGCCTGCGGTTATTTTACGCATCACTACGGCAAGATCAGCCGGGTGGATTCGCACACCGAGTACTGGATGGAGACGGAGGCGCGCCTGCGCAGCGATTTCAACGTATTCGGGCCCAAGATCCCCGATCTCGCGCCGATCAAACGCAAATCGCTGATGAAGCAAAAGTTCATTGAGGCCCATGTCCCGGCAGCGCGCGGCACCTTAATCCGCACGCTAGAGCAAGCACTGTACTTCGCCCACGAGGTCGGCTATCCGCTGGTGGCTAAACCCGATGTGGGAGTGGGGGCAGCCAACACGTTCAAGATCGGCAGCGATGCCGAGTTGGAGCGCTTCTATGGCACGCGGCCGCCGGTGGAGTATCTGCTGGAAGAGTTCATCGACGGCGACATCCACACGTTCGATGGCCTCACCGACAAGGATGGCCGGCCGGTCTTCTATTCCTCCATGCGTTACAGCTACGGCGTCATGGAGACGGTGAACGAAGACCGTGACATCTACTTCTACAGCCTGCGCGAGGTCCCGCTCGATCTGGAAGATGCCGGCCGCCGGCTGCTGAAGGCGTTCGATGTGCGGGAGCGGTTTTTCCATTTCGAGTTCTTCCGCACCCGGGATGGCCGGCTGGTGGCCCTGGAGGTCAACATGCGACCGCCCGGCGGCCCCATCGTCGATATGTACAACTATGCCCACGATATCGACCTCTATTGGGAGTGGGCCAATATCGTCGTCAATAACCGCTTTACCGCGGAGTACACCCGCAAATACCACATCTGCTACGTGGGGCGCAAGTACAACAAAACGTACAACCACTCGCACGAGCAGATCATGGATGCGTTTGGCCATTGCATCGTCCACCAAATGGAAATGCCGGGCATCTTCAGCCTGGCGATGGGCAACTACGCCTACCTGGTGCGGTCGCCGCAGCAGGAGGAGGTGATCGCCGCGGCCGAATACATCCTGGCAAAGTAGATTCATCCTAAAACCGCTGAGTATTGAGGATTTATCATGCATACCGAGTACCACAAATGGCGGAGCCCCAACCTGGGGCACGACATGGAACTGAAGATTTACGGCCACGCCGGCAAACCGCTGGTCGTCTTCCCCACCCAGGGCGGCCGCTTCTATGAATACGAGGATTTCGGAATGGTCGAGGCGTGTCGGCCTTCCATTGATGCCGGCCGCATCCAAATCTACGCGGTCGACAGCATCGACAATGAGTCGTGGTGCAACTGGGACATCCACCCTGCGGACCGCGCGCGGCGGCACAACGATTACGACCGCTACATCGTCCAGGAAGTGGCGCCGTTGATCCGCGCCCACGGGCATGAAGGCGAGAAATTCATCACCACCGGGTGCAGCATGGGCGGCTACCACTGCGCCAACTTCTTCTTCCGCCATCCCGACGTCTTCGACGTGTTGATCTGCCTGAGCGGCCTGATGCAGTTGCGCATGTTCATCGGCGATTACTCAGACGAGAATGTGTACTTCAACACGCCCCTGGCCTTCCTGGCGAACATGACCGACCCCTGGTTCCTGGATCAGTATCGCAACAGCCAGATCATCGTGTGCGCGGGGCAAGGTCCATGGGACGAAGATATGCTGGCTGACGCCCGCGCGCTCCAGGGCATCCTGGATGCCAAAGGTGTACCGTGTTGGATCGACATCTGGGGTCATGATGTGAGCCACGATTGGCCGTGGTGGCGTCGGCAGATGCCGTACTTCCTCCACCATTTGGGGTTATGAGAGAGATCAGCCATGGATGAGCTCAACACAACACCGCTCTATACGCCGAGAGCGGCCGCCGAGAAATACCAGCGCCTGCATTCCAGGGGACTGATTCCATCGCTGCTCCGGCTCTTCTCGCAGAAACCGGATGAGACGCTCCTGTCCTTTGACCAGGTCCAGGAGCTTCTGCGCAGCCATCAGGAACGCGATCGCGGTACGCAGGCGATCCCCGTCGACAGCATCGTCGGCAGCGTGGGGCGCTATCGCGACTTCGACCGTGCCTTTCTGCCCCTGGAGGGCGCGGATGCGGCACGCTGGCAGCGCCTCGATATCGCGGTCAATGAACTGCGCCTGCTGCCGCCCATCGAAGTCTACAAGATCGGGGATGTCTACTTCGTCAGCGATGGCAACCATCGGGTCTCGGTCGCCAAAGCCAACGGTGTCATCAGCATCGACGCCCATGTGACGGAGATCGAGTCGCGCGTCCCGCTGACGCCCGATGTCGATGTCGACAGCCTGATCATCAAGGTCGAGTATGCGCACTTCCTGGAAGCGACCGCCCTGGACGAAACGCGCCCCGACCAACAGATCGTGCTGACCGAGCCCGGCCGCTACAAGATCCTATTGGAGCACATCGAAGTGCATCGTTACTACCTGGGGCAGCAGTGGGGCCACGAACCTACGGTGCCGGAAGCCGCGGCAAGTTGGTATGATACCATCTATCTGCCCATCATCCAGGCCATCCATGAAACAGAAGTGATGAAGGAGTTTCCGCAGCGGACTGAAGCCGACCTGTATCTGTGGATTGCCTATCACCGGGAGCGGCTGCGGGAGCGCTACGGGGTGATGCCGACCGACCGCGATGTCGCCGCCGCCCTGGCTGAGCAATTCAGCGAACGGCCCATTGCGAGATTCGCCAAGACCATCGCACGAGCCATCAGCGCTGCGGTGAAAGCGGCCGGTGAATCGCCCGCGCCGCCGCAGCCTCCCGACAACGCGACGCCCGCTGGCGACGCATCAGCGGCCGCCAACCCTGCACCGGCCACCACGGAGCAAACGCCGGCTGCGTGACCCAAGCTTGTCCTGCATGATCAACACAGCGGAGGATGGACATGTTCAAAAAGGTAATCGGCTTCAGCTTGCTGGGAGTCATCATCCTGGCGTTATTGATTCAACTCGTGCCCTACGGCAAGAATCACGTCAATCCTCCCGTCGTGCAGGAACCGGCCTGGGATTCGCCCGCGACACGCGCCCTGGCGCAACGGGCCTGCTTCGACTGCCACAGCAACGAGACGGTATGGCCGTGGTACAGCAATATCGCGCCCGTCTCCTGGCTGGTCGCGCATGACACCTTCGAGGGCCGCGACAAGCTCAACTTCTCCGAATGGACCGGCTGGGGCAACCCTGATGAATTCGCTGAAGTGATCAGCGAAGGCGAAATGCCCATGCCCATCTATCTGGTGATGCATCCCGCCGCCAGACTCACTACCGCTGAACGCGAGCAATTGATCCAGGGGTTGACAAACAGCGTGCGCTAGGCCAGCACCCTCTGCTGGGAGCGCACAACCCTATTCTCGGGTTAAACGGAGCAACATCCCATGCCCCAACTTCTGCGCACCAAAATCATCTGCACGGTCGGCCCGGCCAGCCGTGACCCGGAAACACTGGCCCGCCTGGTCGGCGCCGGTATGGACATTGCCCGGCTTAATTTCTCACACGGCGACCCGGCGTTCCACGCGGAAAACATCCACCGCATCCGCGAGGCGGCAGCCGCGGCCGGCAAACCGATCGCGATCCTCGGCGATCTCCAAGGGCCAAAGCTGCGCGTGGGTGTCATGCAAGAAGGCGGGGTGCCCCTGGTCACCGGCGAGACGCTGGTGCTGACCACCGAGCACATCACCGGCGCGCCCGGCCGCGTCCCCGTTCAGTACGAGAGCCTGCCCGAGGTCGTTGAACCCGAAGATCGCATCCTGATCGATGATGGACTGCTGGAGCTGATCGTTACCGCGGTGCAGGGACAGGAGATCGTCACGCGGGTGGTTGTCGGCGGAATTCTGAGCTCCAATAAAGGGCTGAACCTGCCGCGGGCTGCGCTGTCCATCCCGGCCATCACCGACAAAGACCGCGAGAACCTGGCCTTCGGCATCGAGCACGGGATCGACTGGGTCGCGCTTTCCTT
Source organism: Anaerolineae bacterium (assembly GCA_026645775.1). Taxonomy (GTDB): domain Bacteria; phylum Chloroflexota; class Anaerolineae; order CG2-30-64-16; family CG2-30-64-16; genus MO66. The sequence continues at coordinate 1,896 of JAPKMS010000162.1, read as the reverse complement.
CGTGCGCACAGCGAGCGAGGTTTGGGATCTGAAAAACGCCATCCGCGAGCTGTCGATTTTTGGCCGGCAAACCCCGGTCATCGCCAAAATCGAAAAGCCGGAGGCCATCGCCAACATCGATGAGATCATCGCCGCCGCCGACGGCATCATGGTCGCGCGCGGTGACCTGGGCATCGAGATGTCGCCTGAAGACGTGCCCATGCTGCAGAAGATGATCATCGCCAAGTGCAACGAAGCCGGCAAGCCGGTGATTACCGCCACCCAGATGCTGGATTCGATGATCCGCAACCCGCGACCGACGCGCGCTGAAGCCAGCGATGTGGCCAACGCCATCCTCGACGGTTCCGATGCCATCATGTTGTCGGGCGAGACCGCTTCGGGCAAGTATCCGGTGGCGGTGGTGGAAACCATGGTGCGCATCGCCCAGGTGGCCGAGGCCCAAGGGTTGCAGAGACGCCACTCGTTGCCGGAGATGCACGGGAAGACGTTTGCCGCGGCTATGGCGCACGCTTCGGTGGAAACGGCCATCGACCTCCAGGCCGCGGCGATCGTGACCCCCACTGTCTCCGGGCAGACGGCGCGCGTCATCTCGCGCTTCCGGCCCCCTTGCCCCATCGTGGCCATCACCCCCAGCCTATTTGCCCAGCGCGAGCTGATGCTGTTCTGGGGCGTCTATCCGCTCCTTTCACAGCGCGCCACCACCACCGATGCCGTGATCAACGACGCGGTGGAAGCGGCCCAACAGGCGGGCTACGTCAGGGAAGGGGATGTGATGGTCGTGACTGGCGGCACGGTCGTCGGGGGCGGCGGCACCACCAACCTGATGAAGGTTCACCTCATCGAGCGGGTGATGGGACGGGGTTTGGGCCTGGGCGATCGTAAAGTGATCGGCCGCGTCCGCCGGTTGGAGTCTCCAGTGCCCGCGGATGTACGCGTTGACCCGGATGAGATTATCGTCACACCCTGCACCGATCGCAGCTTCCTGCCGGCATTGCTCCGGGCAGCCGGTCTCATCACGTCCGACACCCACCCCGATTCCCACTGCCGGCTGGTCGCGCTGGAGTTGGGCATCCCTGCACTGATCGGGGTGGAGGGGATCGATGCCTTGACGGACGGCATGCATATCGTCATGGATACCACCCGCGGCGTGGTGTTCGAGCGGCCACCGGCCTTGTGGCGATCGCAGGACGAGTAAAGCGATTGTAAGACTTCAGTGATCAGCAAAATCTGCCGGCTACTTCGCCGGCCGGAACGACCCAACTGCGACACCTGCGCGTTCGTCGAGTTCTTCCGCAGCAACGGCGACGGCCAGGTGCCGCGGCTCAACGCGTTCTGCCGATGTCCGGGCGGTCCATTCCAGGATCGCCCGATTCCGGGCGTCCGCCGCTGCGACCGCTGGCAGCGCGCCCTCCGCCCCGCCGAGAAGCCCCGCGTAGGCGACCCGACCCTGACGGTGTGACCTAAAAATAGGACCCTGATCAGCCCGATCGCTGATCCTTGCCCCCAATCGGCAGCACCCGAATCAGCGCGGCCTGCGGCCTGGCGCCGAAACGCAGCGGGATGCTCTCGCCCAGGCCGCGGCTGACGAACATGCGCGTGCCGCCCCGCTCGAACCATCCCGCCGGCCGCCGCCGCGTCAGGTGCGTGCCCTGGGTGTGCGCCGCGCCGAACATGGGCAAGCGGATCTGTCCGCCATGCGTGTGACCCGAAAGCACCAGGTCGGTGCTAAAAACGCGCGCGTCGAGCCAGATGTCCGGGTTGTGGGCGAGCAAGAGCAGGAACGCATCATCGGGGACCTCGGCCAGCGCCGCCGCCAGATCGGGGTGTCCTTCGTTCAGGTCATCCACGCCGCCCACCCAGAAGTCGACGCCTGCGCCAAGCACGCGCACCGCGCGA
>JAPKMS010000161.1 GCA_026645775.1 Anaerolineae bacterium | reverse complement strand
CCATTGTAGGTGTACGGGCTGACCCACTGGTTGGCGCAGTAGCCCATGATGTCGGTCCAGGTGTTGTCGGGCAGCAGCGTGGGGCGGATGCCGAAGGCCGGGTCGCCGGCGTCGAAGCCCTCCACCGAGCCGTTGCCCGGGCCGATGGCCGCGCCAGCGTAAGGATAGGCCGGATCGTCGGCGCTGTGGCCGCAGGTGTTGCCCTGCGCCGGGTGGCCGCGGCCCAGGTTGTGGGCGATCTCGTGCCCGGCGTACCAGTCGCCATCGGTGGTGTCGGTGTCCCAGGCCGTGCTGCCGCCGGGGACGCCGACCGGTCCCACGGAGTTGCTCGTGCCGCCGATGGCCAGGCCGCGCGGGAAGGGGCCGGCCGCCTTCGAGATCATGCCGTAGTAGAAGCCGGTGGTGTTGGGGATGCGTTCGTCGTCACGGATCTCCTGCAGCCAGCCGTTGGTGTAGAAGGCCGCGCAGAGCTGGCGATCCGTCTGGCCGCCGATCTCGTCGGGATCGCAGTCGCTCACGCTGTTCTGCACCCACGCGCCCAACTGGTCGCCGCCGTTGACATCCCACACCCGCGGCCGGAAGTTTTCGCCCAGCGCGCCGCCCAGCGGATAGGCGCGCAGCAGCCAGGAGTAGGTCGCCAGCACGTCTTCGCGCAGCCGCGGCGCGTAGAAGGTCCCGCCGAGCGTGTAGTTCAAGCGGAAGAACTCCACCGACAGCCGCGGTGAGGGCAGGAACGACACGTTGACCTGGCCGGTGTTGTCGCCGTAGTCTGGCTCCAGCGGCGCGCGGTAGGGGTTGACCGTGGCGACGAGCTGGCTCTGGCCGGTGGTCCAGGCCCACGGCAGCTCGAACAGGAACGCCTGCTCGACCGCGGTGATGTCGGGGTTGGGCAGCACGGTGATGCGCGGGCCGGCCGCGTTGATCGGCAGCAGCACCTGGCCGGCCGGGTCGTCCACCCGCGCCAGGGTCGCGCGGACATTGGGCACGGCCGGGCCGTCGGAGCGCACCAGCACGCGCACGAAGGTGCGTTTGCGCTCGACCAGCGCGACGCTATTGGCTGCATCCTGCACGCTCTGCACCACCCGCATGCCGGTGACCCGCAGGTTCACCACGGGCAGCGCCGCGGCGTTCTTGGGAAAGCGCACGATCTGCCCGCTGGCCTCGCGCCAGAACAGGTAGGGGCCGTCTTGCCGGAGCTGGCGCACGGGGGAGCTGATGTCGCCCGGCCGGACCAGCAGCGTGTCAGCCCCGCCCGCCGTCCCGCGGCCGCGGCGTTTGAGCGTGGTCGTCTCGGGGCAGACGAAGCCGCCGCACGGCTGGCGGTAGGTCTCAAAGAAGAAGAGGTTGCTGCCGTCGGCGACCAGGTGCGAGACGGTGGTGTTGGCGTCGCCGGTGTCGTAGAGCAGCACGGTCTGGCCGCTGCCGTTGTCGAAGCGCCAGATCTGCGTGCCGGTGCTCATGAAGACGTAGCTCGTCGCGCGGCACCCGGAGATGTCGCAGGTCGTCACCTGCCCCTCGGCGGTGTAGTGCGTCACGTTAAGGCCGATGACGTCCACCCCGCCGGTCGTGGCGTTGTAGCGGTTGACCGTGCCCCCCTCGCGCCACATCACCAGGGTGCGCGCGCCCAGGGCCAGGCCGGCGGTCGCGGCGGTCAGGTCGTGCGCGCCTCCGTTCAGCAGCAGGGCGAAGTCCACCGCGCCGGTGGCCGTGGTGACGCGGTGCAGCGCGGCGAAGCCGCCCGACCGGTTGAGCGCCCACACTTGCCCGCCCACCTGCGCCAGGTCGGTGTCCCCGCGCACCGCGGTCGAGAGCACCTCAGGCGCGTCGCCGGGGTTGGCCTCGACCGGGAGCCGCACCAGCGCGTCGCCGGTGGTGAAGTAGACGTGGCTGGCGTCGGCGACCAGGTTGGAGGTCAGGCTGCCGCCGCCTGCTTCGCCGCAATAGGCGTCGGCCGGCACGTCGTAGAGCCGCCGCGGCTCGCTGCCCAGCGTCGCCACGCGGCGGATGGACTCGAAGTAGTAGGCGGCGGGTGCGGCCGGCGCGTCAGCGGCGGCCAGGCTCGGCGGCCGGGGCGTGCAGATCAGGTCGCGCCAGAAGACGCGGGGCGCGTAGACGGCGAAGTCCACGGCCGCGCCCGATGCCAGCACGACCGGGTCGGCGGCCGGCGCAGTCGGTGCGGCCGGCTGGCCGGCCTTGGCGTCCGCCGCCCGAACGGGGGCGGGGACGATGGCGGTTGCCAGCAGGAACAGGAACAGGGCGAGCAAGCGGGTCAGTCGGGTCTTCATCCTGGGTCACTCCTTGTGTCACGGTAATGGTGGTCGTTTCGATGTGCGTGACGGTCACGATCAAGCGGTATATCGTCATTTCTCTCACATCTTTCACTTTTATG
>JAPKMS010000160.1 GCA_026645775.1 Anaerolineae bacterium | reverse complement strand
CATAAAAGTGAAAGATGTGAGAGAAATGACGATATACCGCTTGATCGTGACCGTCACGCACATCGAAACGACCACTATTACCGTGACACAAGGAGTGATCCAGGATGAAGACCCGACTGACCCTTTGGCTCGCCCTGCTGACCCTGATGCTGGCCGTCGCCGCATGCGGCGGCGCAGCCGACCCGCCCTCGCCGACAACGGCAGCGCCGCCCGTCAAGGCGCAGGCGACGACGATCCCGCCGGCGGCCGCGGCGACGGCTGAACCGGTGGCGGCCCAAGCCCCGGCCGCTGCATCCGCCTGCGAAGACTATTTCGGCTTCTGCGTGACCGCTGAAGCCACCGGCGCGGTGAACGCCACCGGCGCAGGCGGCTGGGCCAGCAGCAGCAACACCGACTGCACCGCGTTGACCGCCCCCGGCGCGGCGCGCATCCTGGAGCTGCCCAACCTGCTGCCTGCAGGCGAGCAGCCGATCGCCGTGGCGCTGACGCGCATCGGCGCGTACACCGGGCCGGGCACGTATGTGCTGGCGGCCACGGCCAGCGGCGGCGCCATGCCCGACATGTTCCCCGCGGTGCGGATTGGCAGCCGCGCGTTCCAGGGCGGCGCAGACACCACGGCCACCGTCACGGTCAACGCCGACGGCTCCGGCGCGCTGGCCACCAGGAACCTGGTGGAGATGGACGCCATGCAGGGCGCCACGCCCGATCCCGGCGCCCGCCTCGACTTCGCCATGCAGTGGACGTGCCAGGGGCAAAAGTGAGCGATGCCCCGCTTGAAGCCACCGAATTCATTCGGTGGCTGATATGACCCAGTGTGCTTCAGCACGCTGGAAGGCGACCTTGGAACCTGCTTGCAGCAGGTTTGGGCTTACCAGCCTGGTGATTTCAATCCCAGGCATGGTGGCGCATAGTAAAGCATCACCGAAATTCATCCAAACAGGAGTTTCTTATGTCCGTCTCACTCTCCCGTTATGCGCAAACTGGCTGGCTGGCCTTGGCCGCCGCGCTCGCACTCTGGCTCGGCCTGGCCTCCCATGCGCAGGCGACCGTCCTGCCGCCCCTGACCAACCCCACCTGCGCCTCGTGGGGTCCGGATCGGGTGGATTGTTTCCTGATCGGCGCGGACGGCCGGCTGTACCACAGCTATTCGGATCAGGCGTCGAGCGGCGACTACCGCGACTTCTCGCCCTGGATCCAGGAGCCGGGCGCGCCGGCCGATGGCTTCGACCCCGGCGCGGGCATCGCAGTGACGGCCTGGGGGCCGGGCCGGCTCGACCTCATGGCGATTACGCGCGAGGGGGATGTCGTCCACACCTACTACGATCGTAACGCCTGGCATCTGCCGAACTGGGAGTTCATCTCCTATCCCGGCAACGTCGGCGGCAACGAGATCGGCTGCGACTCGTGGGGGGTCAACCGGATTGACTGCTTCGTGCGCGGCAAGAACTATCGCGTCTACCAGGTGCGCTGGGATGGGGCAAGTTGGGGGACGTTCGACATGGGGCCGCTACCGACCGGGACGTTATCCGACAGCCCGCGCATGGGCATCGCAGCGTCGGGCTATGGCAGCAACTCGCTGCACCAGGTCGTTGTCGCCGTTGACGGCAACGTCTATCACCGCAAGTGGAACGGCGCGGCCTGGTCGGGCTGGATCAACGGCGGCAAGCCCGGCGCAGATGGCCTGATGACCGTCACCTGCCAGGCCGGGGTGATCTACGTGATGGACTGCGTCTTCCAGGACGTGGCCGGGATCGCCTGGCACCGCTCCTGGTACGACAGCGAGGGCCGTTGGCTGGATTGGCATCGCCTGACCGGCCTCAAGACCTACTATGCGGCCGGCCTGGGGTTCAGCAAGGTGGCCGGCGACTACGGCGCGCTCTACGTGCTGACCTACGGCGAGAGCGGCCGCATCTATCTGGGCCACGGCCGCGGCACGACCTCGACCTTCGACTGGTACGGCTGGGATATGCTGGCCCGGCCCCGGGATCAACGCGTGTTCTTGCCGCTGGTGCGGCGTTGAGGTACAAACGGTATAGAGGTGCCACCTGCAGTCCGCAATCGAGGCTTTAGCCGGTCACTCGCGGTAACCCCAGAAACCGGCTGAAGTCTCGAGTCCAGGTCGCGATACATCAAGGAGCCATCCATGTCACGTCTGATCGCCATCCTCCTCACCGTCACCGTCCTGCTGACCGCCTGCGGTAGCGGTCAGGCGACGCGGGCAGCTGTGGAAGCGCCCGAAGCGGCCGGCGCGCCGGCCGTG
>JAPKMS010000159.1 GCA_026645775.1 Anaerolineae bacterium | reverse complement strand
GCGCGTAGGGAATCGAACCCTAAACCCGCGGCTTAAAAGGCCGCTGCTCTGCCAATTGAGCTACGCGCCCAACGACCGAGAGTATAGCATAAACCGGCGGAGACGCCAAAACTGGAAGCTAGAAACTGGCATCTAGCTTCCAGCGTCCAGCCCCGAACCGTACCCCGGCGCGACCTGCTCCAGCAGGTTGACGGGCACACCGTTCGCCTGCGCGATCCGACTGTAGACTGCGGCACTGGTGCGCGGGGTGCGGGTCTGGGTTTCCCGGTCGAAATCGAACAGGCCAAAGCGCAGGCTCCAGGCCGCGGCCCACTCGAAATTGTCCACCAACGTCCAATGGTAGAACCCGCGCACATCCGCGCCGTCCCGGATGGCGCGCCAGGTTTCGGCCAGGTGCGTGGCGATAAACCGCGGGCGCACGTCGTCGTCGTGATCGGGCACGCCGTTTTCGGTGATGTAAAGCGGCTTACCATAGGCCGCGGCCTGGGTCAGCGCCAGGTAGAGGCCGTGCGGATCGATCTCGCCGTACGCCTCGCCGTTGGGGGTGATGTCGCTTAATTCGGCCTTCGGCGAGAGAAACTGGCGCGTGAAGAACTGGCCCGGCCGGGCTGGGTCGAACGCGGCGCGGCCCGGCGAGTAGTAGTTGACGCCGATGTAGTCGCACGCATCGATCAGGTGCGTGACCTGCTGGCCGAGGCCGAGCGGGGGGTTCAAGCGGCCGCGGGTGATGGCGTCGTACACGTTGCGGTTGGCAATGCGGTCAAGGAGCGCCACCGCGTACCGATCAGCAGCACGCGCCGGATCACCGGGCAGAAAGACGCGGACGTTGTGGGCCAGGCCGACGCGGGCATTGCCCTGCAACCGATGGATGGTCCGGTAGGCGCGTCCGTGGGCCAGCAACATGCGGCGCAGGACATTGAACGCCCGGCGGGGATCGTTAACGCCCGGCGGAAAATACCCACCCAGGTAGCCCAGGTACGCGTAGACCAACGGCTCGTTGATCGTGCACCACAGCGTAACCTGGTCGCCCAGCGCCTCAACGACGCGAGCGACAAAGCGGGTGAAATAGCCCTCAACCCGGGAATTCTCCCACGCGCCCAGGTCGGTCAGCCACAGCGGGTCGGTGAAGTGATGCAGCGTGACCATCGGCTCGATGCCGCGGGCGCGCAACAGGCCGATCATCTCGGTGTATTTACGCAGCGCAGTCTGGTCGAAGACGCCCTGCTCCGGCTCGATCCGGCTCCACTCCACCGAGAGACGCAGGCTGTTCAGCCCTAGCTCGGCCGCACGGTCGAAGTCAGCGGCCGCGGTCTCCAGGTTCCACCAGTCGGTCGCCGCCCCGGCCACGGCGCCGTTGTGGATGCGGCCGGGCTGCTGCTCCCAGGCCGCCCACTGGTTGTTGCGGTTGCCGCCCTCGTTCTGGTGCGCGGCCGTGGCTGCGCCCCAGAGGAAGCCGTCGGGAAAGCGTAGGATCGAGGTGTGGGTCATAGGACATTTCCTCATAGGAGGGGCGAGGCATTCCTGCTACGCAATTCGTCCAACCGCGTTCCCTGCATCGGGAGAACGTACCGGGTCAAACGAGAAGCGCCGTGGAATGCCTCACCCCTGTCTGGTTTATGATTGGTCGAACTTGATCCAGATCAAGCCCGAGTTGGCCGGCACGCTGAACGTAACATTGCGGCTGTCACGCTCGCCGTTGCCGTCCAGCACCCACAGGGTGTAGTTGCCCGCCACGTTGTTGCCGGGCAGACTGTTTGCGCCCAGGGTGTATTCGTAGTTATACGCTCCAAGCGACCCCTGGCTGGAGCTCTTGGCGATGCTGCGCACGGCGTCCGAGACGGGAAGCCTGGCACCATCCTTCTCCAAGACGACAAAGTAGCTGCCCTGGGGTTCGTTTCGACCGCTATGAATGAACAGGAACTGCAGCTTGAGCTCCAGGCCGCCGTTCTGGCCGAAGCTCGGCCCGCCGGTGACGCGCCACTTGCAGCCGTCGCCGCCGATGCCGGCGCACGGGTCGGTCACAACCGGCGGCGGAACCGCGGTCGGCGGTACGGGACGGGCCGTGGGCCGCGGTGCGGCGGGCCGCGGCGTGGCCGTGGGTGGCGCCTTCGTCGCAGTGGGCGGCGCCGGGGTGGCCGTCGGCTCCTCGGTAGGCGTGGCGGTGGGCGGGACAGGCGTCTCGGTCGCCGTGGGCTCCGGTGTGAAGGTAGGCGGCACCGGGGTAAAGGTCGGCATCTTGGTCTTCGTGGGCGTGGGGGCCGGCGCGGCCGGCGCGTTGGCGCAAGCGCCCAGGGCCACCACCGCCAGGACTAACACGGCAGCCAGGATCAGGCCGCCATAGGCTTTTCGTCGCAGTACGCTATCCATCAAAACTCCTTTTCTTCCTCATCTGCCTGGTCGGCAGCCACAACTTCCGCGGGGGTGGTGGGGTACCGTTCCAGGCGGACGCCGGCCTCAGTCATAAAGGCGACGGCGTTCTCGTCCGGGTAATTGCCGGCATAGACCACGCGCTGAATGCCGGCGTTGATAATCATCTTGGCGCAGGTCAAACAGGGCTGGTGCGTGACGTACAGGGTGCCTCCGGCAACGCTGACCCCGTGCAGCGCGGCCTGGATGATCGCGTTTTGCTCCGCGTGGAGGGTGCGCACGCAATGCCCCGCGATCATCAGGTGGCCGATCTCATCGCAGTGCGCCAGCCCGGCCGGCGCGCCGTTGTAACCCGTGGTCAGGATGCGCCGATCCTTGACGATAATCGAACCCACGTGGGCCCGATCGCACGTGCTGCGTTTTGCCACCTGGAAGGTGATGTCCATGAAATAGTCATCCCAAGGGGGACGAACATGCGGTGTGTCAGACATGAATCTGCCCCTCAACCTGTCCCGAACTGGCGGTCACCCGCGTCGCCCAGGCCCGGCACGATGTAGCCGATCTCATTCAGCCGTTCATCCACCGCCGCCAGATGGATCGGGACATCCGGGTGGGCGGCGTGCAGCCGTTCGACACCTTCCGGTGCTGCGATGATGCCGACGTACTTGATGCGTTGTGCGCCCCACTTCTTGAGGATGTCGACCGTTGCCACGGCCGAACCGCCGGTTGCCAGCATCGGGTCGAGCATCAGGCACACCTGGACGGTGGGCGCGACCGGCAGCTTGTTGTAGTATTGCACCGGGCGCAGGGTCCGTTCGTCGCGGAACAGGCCGATATGCCAGACCTCGGCGCCGGGCATCATGTCCCAAATACCTTCCACCATGCCCAGGCCGGCGCGCAAGACAGGCACCAGGCCGATGGCCTCAGTCAGCTCGTTGCAGCGGGCGATGCCCATCGGGGTTTCAACTTGTTTCGGCTTCAGCCCGAGGTCGAAAGTCGCCTCGTAGGCCAGCAGAATCGAGATTTCGCGGATCAGTTCGCGAAACTTCTTCGGCTCGGTCTTTTTATCGCGCAAGATCGAAAGCTTGTGCTGAATGAGCGGATGACCAGAGACGAACACGTTATCAGGCAACATTGATTCACCCTCCTCGGTCGTTTACAGGCGCAAAAAACGGGCTAGGTCGGTCCCGGCAGGAACCGCCTAACCCGTCGACTCATCGGGGGACGCCTCTATTCACGTCCATATCACCTGCGCTATTGAATTTCCTGCGGCGTACGCGGCATCAAGCCGCGCTTGATCAGCTTTTCCACCTCGACCTGGCATTGCACGCACAAGGTGGTATCGGGACGCACTTCGAGCCGCTCAGTGGGGATCTCCTTGTTGCAGCGCTCGCAGATCCCGTATTTACCCTTCGCGATGGAGCGCAACGCCATCTGCACGCGCGCCTGCTTGCCTTCCAACTGGGAGACCAACGCTACATTCTTTTCGCGTTCAATCAAATCGGGATCGCCTTCTTCGGCGTCCACGTCCACTTCCACCTTCAGCGACTCGCGCAGCCGCTCCAACTCGCCGCCGATCCGCTTTTGCTCGTCGAGCAACTTATGACGCTCTCTGTCGATAATCTGTTGTCGCGTCGGCATAATCCCTATCCTTCCTGTACGCACCTTAATTCTAACCGTGCACAGCTCCCATTGTCTGCCCCAAAGAAGGCTGGCCCTTTATACCACGGTTTGTGTCAAGCGTCAACGTTTTCGCCGGCCCTTCCGCGCCCGAACTTCGCACATCTGGTCTAAAGCGGCCGGCTTTGGTATAATGGCGCAGGCTTTGATTGCACCCAGAGAAATCAGGGCCACTCGCAAGGGAAAGGCGCCTATGGCTGACCGTCCGATTTCGCCGCAAAGTCGTCCCGAAGAAGTCGTTGTCGATGCCGCGCTCCGGCCGCACTCGTTGACCGAGATGTTGGGGCAAGATCGCTTGCGCGAGAACCTCAGCATCCTGATTCAGGCCGCGCGCGGCCGCAACGAGGCGCTGGATCACGTCTTGCTCTACGGCCCGCCCGGCCTGGGCAAGACCAGCCTGGCCCACGTCATCAGCAACGAGATGGGGGTCGGGCTGAAAATTACCGCCGGCCCCGCTATCGAACGCGCCGGCGATCTGGCTGCTATCCTCACCAACTTGCGCCAGGGCGATATCCTCTTCATCGACGAAGTGCATCGCCTGGGCCGCGCCGTCGAAGAGGTGCTTTACCCAGCCATGGAGGACTTCGCCCTGGATATCGTGATCGGCAAGGGGCCAAGCGCGCGCAATATCCGGCTGAAGCTGCCCCGGTTCACCTTGATCGGCGCGACCACCCGGCTGGCCCTGATGACCGCACCGCTGCGCGCCCGGTTCGGCGTGGTCTACCGCTTCGATTTCTACGAAGTGGAAGCCATGGAGAAGATCGTGCGCCGCGCGGCCGGGCTCTTGCAGGCTCCCATCACCGCCGATGGCATCGGTGAGATCGCCCGGCGCGGCCGGGGCACCCCGCGCGTCGCGCTGCGCCTGCTGCGCCGCGTGCGCGACTTCGCCCAGGTCAAGGCCGATGGCACCATCACCGCCGAGCTGGCGCGCGAAGCGCTGTCGTTGTTGGACGTGGATGATTTGGGACTGGACGCCCTGGACCGCGCCGTGTTGGGCCGCATCGTCCGCGACTTTCGGGGCGGGCCGGTGGGGCTGGAGACCATCGCTGCGTCTCTGTCGGAGGAAGGCGACACCATCATGGATGTGGTGGAGCCGTATCTGCTGCAGCTCGGCTTCCTGGAGCGCACGCCCCGCGGCCGTGTGGCCACGCGCCGGGCCTACGCCCACCTGGGCGAACCGTATCCCGAAACCGGCGAACAGCCCGCACTGTTCAACCAAGAAGGCCAATGAAAACCAGCGATTTCGACTACGCCCTGCCCCCTGAGCTGATCGCCCAGACGCCCATCGAGCCGCGCGATGCCTCGCGGCTGCTGGTGCTGGACCGCCGCAGCGGCCAGATCAGCCACCGCACCTTCCATGACATCCTGGAATATCTGCGCCCCGGCGATCTGCTGATCGGCAACGACAGCCGCGTGATCCCGGCGCGGCTGCACGGGGTCAAGCCAACAGGCGGGACGGTGGAGATCTTTTTGCTGCGGCCGCACCTCATCTCCCCTGGCCCCCCTTCTCCTGAAACGGACAGCGGGTTTCAGGAGAAGGGGGGAGGCCCGTCCGCCTTCCCCTCGCACGGCGACGGCACTGCTGTCGCCAGGCGAGGAGGCCAGGGTGACGCGTGGGAATGCCTGGTCGGCGGCAAGGGACTGCGGCCGGGCGTCCGGGTGAGCGTGCGCCACGGTGACGGCGGCCGCGACATCACCGCGACCATCCTGGCCGAGACCGCGAGCGGCAGCCGAGTGATCGCGTTCGATCCGCCAACCGCCGAATGGCTGTGGGACGTGGGCGAGGTGCCGCTGCCGCCCTACATCCACACACCCCTCACTGACGCCGAGCGCTATCAGACGATCTACAGCCGGATCGAGGGCTCGGTAGCGTCATCCACCGCCGGGCTGCACTTCACCCCGGAGCTGATGTTGGCGTTGCGCGAGCGCGGCGTCAGCCTGGCATTCGTCACGCTCCATATCGGGCTGGATACCTTCCGCCCCGTGCAAGTCGAGAACATCGAAGAGCATCAGATCCACCGCGAGTGGGCCGAGTTGAGCGCTGAGACGGCGCGGGCGGTCAACGAGACGCGGTTATCGGGCGGACGCGTGATCGCGGTGGGCACGACGGTCGTCCGCACGCTGGAGAGTGCTGCCAAAATTGCGCTGGGCTTCCGGCCCTGTGATGACATCCCCGCGGACGCGGTCTGCGGGTGGCAGCGGGTGGCCGCGTTTACCGGCGAAACCGATCTTTTTATCAAGCCGGGACACATCTTCCGCGCGGTAGATGGGATGGTGACGAACTTCCACCTGCCGAAGTCGACGCTGCTGATGCTGGTAAGCGCGTTTGCGGGGAAGGAACAGGTTGATCGGGCCTATGCCGAGGCGATCCGGGAGCGCTATCGGTTTTATAGTTTTGGGGATGCGATGGTTATAACATGATCTGACAGAGTAAAAACCCTCAAATGATGCCCAACGCCCTCTTAACCTGCTCCTGCTGCCAGTCCACGATAATCTGCCCCTTGATGTCGAACGTCGGCGTGGTCTCGAAGCCATTGGCCCAGGCGCGCACCTGAGCCGCCGCGGCCCGGTCCCTTGAGATATCCACTTCCACGTACGCGATGCCTTGCTCTTTCAGCCACGCCCGGGCGCGCCGACAATCGCCGCACCAAGGGGTGCAGTAAATCATGACATCCGACTTGATCCGCTCCGGCGCGGGTGCTGCGGCGGCAGCTTTGGCCTCGGCGGCCCGTAGCGCAGCGGCCGCTGTCGGCTCAAGCTCGGCCAGCACCCGAAACAGCTCGTCATTATCCGGTTGCTGGCTGATGTCGTGCACATCCACAGAGCGGATGGCGCCCTGTTTGTCGACGACGACGATCGCACGCTCGGTGTAGCCTTCCGGCCGCAGCACGCCGTAAAGTTGCGCCACCTGGCCGTGGGGGTAGAAATCGCTCAGCAGCGGGTAGGTGATCCCACCCAAGCTGTCGGCCCATGCCCGCAGGCAATCGGGGCTGTCCACGCTGAGACCCAAGACCTGGGTCTGCATCCCGTCGAACCGGTCGAGGTTGACCTGGTAGGATGGGATCTGGCTCGTTCAGACGGGGGTCCAGGCCAGCGGGAAGAACACCAGCGCCACGTTCTGTCGGCCGCGATAGTCGCTCAACCGGATGACCCGGCCATCATGGCTCTTGAGCGCGAACTCCGGGGCGATTTGCCCTGCTTTGACGACCATGTTTCTTCTCCAATTCTGCATTCAGCCGAGCTGCTTTTTCTCTACGCATGGGCCAGTTTATGCGCCAACCATTCACCGATACCGGACAGATCCTCCGTGGGCAAATAGGACCCGGCATGGGCATCAAAAAGCACGCGTGCCTGGCCAGGAAACTCATCATCGCCGGCCCACAACAGCACCGCGATTGCGAGTCGCGGCAACGCCTGAAAGCGGTAGCTCGCGTCTGCCAGATCGAGCGGCTGGCCGCCCAAGGCCGCGGCAGCCTGGCGAAACGCCGCGACATCTGAACCAAACCTGGCGGCAATTTCACCCTCAGCGTGACCGGCGAACGCCTGGGCATAGAACAGCCCGTCCGGCAGTTCGCGGAAGGCCAGCCAGCGGTCGGCCGGCGGCGCGCCGTTGGCAGTCAGCAGATAGTGCATCAGCACGATGGCGATGGTCATGTGCGCGGGTTTGCCGGTGGCCTGCACCACGGTCTCGCCGCTGGGATGCGCTACCAGGTGCGGCCGGCTGAAGTAAGGCATCGATACACCCTCCGGCGTCAGCGTGCAGCCGGCTAACGCCGCGCACCGCGCCGGATCGGCCGCGGCCCAGTCGGCGCAGGCTTTATCGAAGGCGATTTGGAAGCGGCGAGAGGGGTCAGGTTGAGGCATGATGCTATGTGCTTCGTGATGAGTGAAACGTGCCGCGCCCCAGTGACCCGCGCAGCACGTTTCACGTCTCACATTATTTTATTGCCGCGGGTTGGTGTACTCCCCGCCGATCAGCTCGCGAGCGATGATCATGCGCATGATGTTCATGCCGCCCTCCGCGCCGATGGAATAGGAGCGGACGCCGCGAATGCCCATCTCGATGGGGTATTCCTTGCTGTAGCCCATCGCGCCCAGCCAGTTAGCCACTTCGTTAAATGTCTCGAAGGCCATGATCGGTGCGCGCAGCTTAGCCATTGCGCCGTAGAGGGCGATATCCTTGTGTTTGAACGTGCCCTTCTCGTACATCTGATCGGCCATCCACGCGGCCTTGTAGGTCAGCAGGCGGGCGGTCTCGATGTCCACGAAGCGCTCGGCGGCCGGGAAGTTGATGCCCTGGTAGGCCGACAGCGGTTTGCCGAACGATTGGCGCTGCTTGATGTATTCCACGCCCATGTTCAACGCGGTCTCGGCCGCGCCCACGCACGTCGCGCCGATCAGCGCGCGGGCGAAGGTGAAGCCTTCCATCGCCATGTAGAACCCTTGACCGACCTTGCCGATGCGGTAGCGGTCGTCCAGCGGCATATTCTCCATGGTGAAACCGCCGGTTGAGATGCCGGTGCGGCCCCAGTTTTCAAAATAGGTGGGGGTGATGTGCGGGTTGTCTTTCAGCGGCACCGCGAAGAAGGTAAAGCCCTTGTGCCCGGCGCTCGGGTCGGTGCGCACGAGCGTCATGTGGATGCCGCCGATGCGCTGCGATTCCTTGACGCCGCTGATATAGACCTTCTCGCCGTTGAGGATCCAACTGCCGTCGGGCTGCTGCTCGCCGCGCGAACGGGTCACGCCTTCGATGTCTGAGCCGCCGCCCGACTCGGTGGTCGCGATGCCCAGGAACTTCTTGCCCGCGGTCACGTCGGGCAGGATCTCCTGCTTCAGCTCTGGCGAGGCGTAGCGCTCAAAGATATAGCCCCAGCTCGCCTCCACCAGGTACCACACCGGCAGCGCCAGGCTGATCTCAGCCCGGCCCAGCTCCTCGGCAGCAATGGTGGCCATGGTGACGTTCATCCCCTCGCCGCCATACGCCTCCGAGACCGTGGGCGCCCACAGCCCCATGTCGGTCATCCCCTTGACGATTTCATCCGGGATGTGATGGTTTGTGTCGATCTCGCGCACGCGCGGGGCGATCTTCTTCTGGGCGAATTCGCGCACGGCGCGACGCCACATCTCCTGCTCTTTGGTCCAACCGAACTCCATGTCACTTCCTCCTTGAAGTGTGCTATCCCGAGTGCCGGGCTACTCGATGTTGGCCTGCCTCACAAGCGCCCGCACCAGGTCACCGCTCGAAATCACGCCGGCCAGCCGGTGCTCATCGATCACGATAGCGTTCTGGATGCCGACACGGGCAAAGAGCTGGGCGACGAAGGGCAGCCTGAGGTTGGGATTGATCACGATGAGGGGCTTCACCATCACATCGGCCACACGGGTGCGGGTGGGGGCCAACGATTTTGCCATCACCCGGTAGACGATCTCCTGGTGGGTCAGAATGCCGTAGGCATCGTCATCATCGGCGCGATCGACGATAGCCACCGAGCAGTTGCACCGCCCCATCGCCTCGACCGCCTCCTGGACGGTGGCGAGCGGGGAGACCAGGGCAAAATCGCGGTTCATCACATCGCGCGCCCGCAGCGAGTAAATCTCATGTGGTTGCATCGTCAGGCTCCTTTACCTGAGGTGCGGCGCGAAGAGGTCGGAGCGCCACCGCCCGATTTTACCATAGCTGCGCGCAAAAACGGCAAAACACGCGCGACTGTTACGATTCAGATGCCTGCGCTTGGCGCCACTTGTAGGGCGTGGTCCACGTGAGGAACTGGAACCCGTGCCTCTCCAGGATCGGCCGGCTCATGGGGCTGGCGTCCACTGTCAGAAAGCGGAAACCACGCCGGAGCGCCTCTTGGCCGCGCATAGCCAGCAGCGCCGTGTATAGGCCGCGCCGGCGGTAGGCCGGCAAGGTCGAGCCGCCCCACAGGCTGGCGAACTGCGTGCCCGGATGAAAGTGAATCCGCGCCGCGCTGGCCGGCACGCCATCCGCGTAGGCGAGGTAGATATGGGTCAGCTCCCCCGGCTCCGCCAGTTCCTGGACGAGTTCCTCGCCCAACCAGGCGTGCGACTCGCCCCATACCTGGTCGTGGATAGCAACGATATCGGCTACCTGGGCCGGGTCAGTGACGCGGCGGACGTCGGCGCGGAGCGGCTGCCGCAGCGCCGCGGGCGCATCGGCCAGATCGAGCACGAGCAGCGCCTCCGGGGTCTCAGGGACAAAGCCGTGCGCAGCCAGCCGCTCGCCCAGGTCGGCCGGCAGGTCATGCCCATACAACTTCCACTCGAAAGCCAGCCCCAGGCCCGCGAAGAACGTGATCTGCTCTGCGATCACCCGATCGGCGTTGTCCGCCGTCAGTTGTGAGTACAGCACAAAACCCTCGCGGCCGCGCCCGGCCAGAGGCAGATGCCGAACCACAGCCGGTGTGACATCGCGCAACTCACCGACAAATTCAGCATTGCGGCGTTGCTGTTCATCGAACAGGGCCAGCAATTGCTCGATATCCATCACGGCTTAATCATCCTGACCCGAAAACAGATACGTAGAACAGGTCGACAACCTGTCCTACGTCTTGCCTGAAAACAGGGTGTGACCGCTTTTATACGCCCGCAGCCTGGAACGCCGCGCTGACGATGGTTTGGGCCTCGGTTTGGATGCGGCGCAGATGCGCGTGGCCCAGGAAGCTTTCGGCATAGATCTTGTATACATCCTCGGTGCCCGAGGGACGTGCCGCGAACCAGCCGTTTTCGGTGACAACCTTCAGGCCGCCGATGGCTGCGCCATTGCTCGGCGCATGCGTCAGCTTGGCCACGATCGTCTCACCGGCTAGATCAGTCGCCGTGACCATCTCGGGCGACAGCGCGGACAGCACCTTCTTCTGGCTGGCGTTGGCCGGCGCATCCATGCGCTCGTAGACCGGCGCGCCGAATTTGTCCGCCAATGCTTTGTAGTGCAAGCCTGGGTCTTTGCCGGTCACCGCGGTGATCTCAGCCGCCAACAGGTCCATGATGATCCCATCCTTGTCGGTGGTCCAAACCGTGCCGTTGTGGCGCAGGAACGAGGCGCCTGCGCTTTCCTCGCCGCCGAAGCCGAACGAGCCGTCCACCAGGCCTTCTACGAACCATTTGAAGCCCACCGGCACCTCAGCCAGCCGCCGGCCCAGGGATGCCGCCACACGGTCGATCATCGAGCTGGAGACCAGTGTCTTGCCGATGGCCGCATCGGCGCGCCATCCCGGCCGGTGCTGGAACAGATACCAGATGGCGACGGACAGATAATGGTTAGGGTTCAGCAGGCCGGAGCTGCGGGTGACGATGCCGTGCCGGTCGCTGTCCGAGTCGTTGCCGAACGCCACATCAAAGCGATCCTTGAGGCCAATCAGGCTGGCCATCGCATAGGGCGACGAGCAGTCCATGCGGATCTTGCCATCCTTGTCCACCGTCATGAAGCCGAAGGTGGGATCCGCGTATTTGTTGACGATCTCGAGATTCAGGTCATACATCTCGGCGATGGGGGCCCAGAACGGCAGGCTGGCGCCGCCCATCGGGTCCACGCCCAGTTTCAGATCGGCGTTGGCGATCGCGGTCATGTCCAAGACGTTGCCCAGGTCGGCCACGTAGGGCGTGATATAGTCGTAGTCGTGCACGCGGCCCGAAACTTTGGCGCGAGCCAGCGTCATCCGCTTCACGGCCTTCAGCCCGCCCCGCAGGATATCGTTGGCGCGATCCTGGATGACCTTAGTCGCGCTGGTGTCGGCCGGGCCGCCGTTGGGCGGATTGTATTTGAAGCCGCCGTCGCCGGGCGGGTTGTGCGAAGGCGTAATGACGACGCCGTCGGCCAGGCCCGCGCTCCGGCCGCGGTTGAAGGCCAGGATCGCGTGGGAGATGACGGGGGTCGGCGTATAGTTGAGGCCGGCCTGCACCATCAGCTCAACGTCGTTGGCCGCAAAGACCTCGATGGCGGTGGCGAGCGCCGGTTCCGACAGCGCGTGCGTGTCCATGCCGATGAACAGGGGCCCCGTGGTGCCTTGCGCAGCGCGGTACTCACAGATGGCCTGGCTGGTGGCCGCGATGTGGTCATCATTGAACGAGGTGTTGAATGAGGTGCCGCGATGGCCGGATGTGCCGAACGCGACTTGCTGGGCCGGGTCATCCGGATCGGGATGCCCGGTGTAGTACGCCGAGATGAGGCGTGGCACGTTGACGAGTAATTCACGAGGCGCCGGTTTACCGGCATACGGGCTGATAGCCATGAGCTCCTCCTTCATTGGGTTTATTAATTCGTGGGGGCAAAAACCGTCTCGCTCTTGCCGTCAGACATCGTGCGGGGTCGCGCAAATTGCACACCGATACCCCGTGAATGCCAAACAAACGTGTGACGACATACCCCGGCGCGTCACAGCACGGGCCGCGGGAACAGCCCCAGGTTCTTGCATAATTCAGGCACCGCTGCCGGCCAGCTCACAGCCATGATGTGCAGGCCGCGCACCCCTTCGATCTCGCGCACCTGGTTGGCGACCTCGCAGCCGATATCGAGCCCGGCCTTGGCCTGGTCTTCTTTCGACAACCCTTCCAGCCGCTTGAGCACCCAATCGGGCACATCCATGCCGGCGACTTCATTCTTCATGTATTCCGCGCCCCTGAGGGAGCGCATCGGGCCGACGCCCGCCAGGATAGCGATCTTCTCGTGCAGGCCCAGATCGACAACCCGCTTCATGAACTCGCGGAAGCGGTCCACGTTGAAGATGAGCTGCGTCTGGACGAATTGTGCGCCAGCGACGATCTTCTTCGCCAGGCGCATCGGGCGATAATCGTAGGGCGGCGCAAAGGGGTTTTCCACCGCACCGATGTAGAAGTCGGGCGCGATCTTGGGGATTTGCTTGCCGTTTTCGAACACCTGGTTGTTTCGCATCATGCGCGCCATGCGGATCACGTTGATCGAGTCCATGTCGTAAACCGGCTTGCACTGCGGGTGATCGCCCCAGATGGGGTGGTCGCCGCTGAGGCACAGCATGGTGTTGACGCCGAAGACGGACGCGCCCAGCATGTCGCTCTGGATCCCCAGCCGATTGCGGTCTCGGCAGGTGAACTGGATGACCGGCTCCATGCCGGCCTGCTTCAACATAATGCTGACCGCCAGGCTCGATACGTGCACTACGGCCGATTGGTTGTCGGTGACATTGTACGCGTCGCCATAGCCCTTGAGGGTCTTGATCTCGCGCTGGATGGCTTCGACGTTCGGGCCGACCGGCGGCGAAACCTCGACACAGACGGCGAACTGTCCGGAGTTGATCACCTTCGCCAGGTTGCTGCTTGCGCCGGTGAGGCCGGTGTTGATGGGCGCCGCGGGAGCGGCAGAAGGGGTCGGAAGGTTCATTGCGACGCCTCCTCGCCCCCAGAACCCAGGTTTCTCGCAGAAACCTGGGTTCTATCCTGCAACGCTTCGTCAGCGTAACGGATCACCGTGTCAGTGCCGGTCGGGATCTGGTCGCGACCCAGCGAGTACGTCACCCACGACGCCTGGCCCTTCAGCCGCCAATCCACGGGCGGGTTCAGGCGCAGAATTTCGTGCGCGTACGGCGTCTTCTTCGACCGTTCGATGCCCTTGACCCACACGCAGTCCATCTCGGGCTTCACCTCGCAGTGGCCGTTCAGGCGCACGCCGCCGCAAGGCCCGTTGCGCAAGCTCTTCGGGCAGGTCATCGGACAGGTCATGCCGCTGTAGTGCAGCACGCACTGGGCGCAATCCTGGCAATTGAAGAGCAGCTCTTTGACCATCTCTTCGGGCAGCTTAACGATCTTCGACGACCGCTCCATGCCCAGTTTGGCGAACAGCGGCCTGATCCGCCGCAGAACCCACGCGGTCGCTTCCCACGACCAGACGAGGGGCGCCGGGTGATCTTGGATGTAGGAGCGTAGTGACATAGTGGTTTCCTTTTTTCGTCTTTCGTCCTTCGTCACGCAATCCCATGCTGCAACTTGAACGCTCGCACCGTGTTCGTCAGCAGCATCGCGACCGTCATCAGCCCGACGCCGCCGGGGACGGGCGTAATGTAGCCCGCAACCTCGACCGCCTCGGCGAAGGCAACGTCGCCCACCAGGCGGGCGCCGCTTTTCTTGGTTGCATCGGGGATACGATTGATGCCGACGTCAATGACCGCACAGCCCGGCTTCAGCCACTCACCGCGCACGTATTCCGGCCGGCCGATCGCCGCCACCACGATGTCGGCGTTGCGGACCTTGGCGGGCAAGTCTTTCGTCTTGCTGTGGCAGGTAGTTACAGTCGCATCGGCATTCTGCAACAGCGCCGCCACGGGGACGCCTACGATATTGCTGCGGCCCACGACTACCGCGTCCTTGCCCGCGATCTCGATACCGGAGCGGACCAGCATCTCGATGCAGCCGGCCGGGGTGCAGGGGATGAACTGCGGCGTGCGCCCCTTCATCACGAGTTGGCCGATATTCATCGGATGGAAGCCGTCCACGTCCTTGTTCAGGCTGATCAAGTTAAGCACGGCCTCTTCGTCCAGCCCTTTGGGCAGCGGCAACTGCACCAGGATGCCGTTCACTGCCGGGTCGGCGTTGAGCGCGCGCACCAGCTCCTCAACCTCAGCCTGGGTCGCAGTCGCCGGCAGCCGGTGGGTAATCGAACCCATACCGGCCTCCTCGCACGCCCGCCCCTTGGACGTAACATAGCTCTGCGAAGCCGGGTTGTCGCCAACCAAGACGACTGCCAACGTGGGCGCCTGGCCCGTCTGCGCCTTCAGTTTTGCCGTCTCCTCGGCGGCCTCGCGGCGCACCGCCTCGGCAATGATCTTCCCGTCAATGAGTTGCGCGGTCATGGATCGCTCCTTGGGATGGTGAATGGATAGATTGGTAGATTAGTAACTTGGTGGAACTGTCGGGCAACCAATCTACCAATTTACCAATTTACCCGTCTACTTCAACAAATACTCATACGCGCTCAGCGCGGCCTTCGCGCCGTCGCCGATCGCGATGACGACTTGCTCGGCCGGTTCGTTGGTGACATCGCCTGCGGCGAAAAGGCCCGGGACGCTGGTTTCACAGGCCCGGTTGATAAGGACGCGGCCTTCGCTGTCCAGCTCTGCCCAGCCCGCCACCAGCTCGGTATGCGGCTTGAGGCCGAGTTCCACGAAAATCACGTCGACGTCCAAGGCTTGCTCTTGGCCTTCCGGCGATTTGATCACCAACTGGTGCGCCACGGTGTCACCCTGGACCGCCGCCGGCGCCCAATTCTCCCACACGGTGACGTGTTTGGCGGCACGCAGCTTGCGGCCCAGGATGGTATCCAGGTCGCCGTGCGTGGGTGCGATCAGGTGCAGCTCGGCGACAATCTCCGCCAGCTCGGCCGCACCGCGCAGCGCCAACGCCCCCGCGCCCACCAGGGCCACCTTCTTATCGATGTAAAGCGGCGCGTAGCTCACCGTGGAGTAAGCTACCCCATGCAAGAAATAGCGATCGGCGCCGGGGACGCCCAGCCGCACGGCATCCGCACCGGTGGCCAGGATCACCGCCCGTCCCTCCAGCTCCTTGCCGTTGGCAGTCGTCACGATGAAGCGGTTCTCTGCCTTCTTCAACCCGACGACCTTCTCCAGCAGGCGCGTAAAGTCAAGATACTCCACCTCGTTGCGGAAGCGACGCACCAGGTCGGCGCCGTTGACGACGTTGAAGGTGTCTACGCCCTCGATGTGCAGCCGGGCGTTGGCCTTGCCGCCCAGGTCAGGGCTGATCAGGAGGCAATTCAACCGCTTGCGGATCGCATAGACGGCCGCCGTCAGCCCCGCCGGCCCGCCGCCGATGATAATGAGGTCGTACATGGTGTGGCTCCTGTGGGTTGGGAGATTGGTAAACTGGTAAACTGGGAGATTGGGAGATTGGGAGATTGGTGGATCGGTCCCGCCAATGTGCCACGTTACCGCTGTCCCAAGTTACTAATGTACCAAGTTACCGTTATACCAAGTTACTCGGCCGGCGGCTCCGGGATCAACCCCGTCTCCATCATCACTTCCGTCAGCCGGCGGGAGCGATGGATCATCCGGGCGGCCTGGTCGTACAACGCCTCGGCCGTGAAGGTCAGCCGGGCGATGCCTTGCTCCTGCGCCTTCATGCCGACGGCGACCGCTTCCTGGGCGTACACTTCCCATTCGATCATCGTCGGCAGGATACAGTCGGGATTCATGCCGCCGTCGGGGGCCGCGTTGGCCAGCGCCTGGGCCGCAGCAATGCACATCTCGTCGGTGATGGTGCGCGCCCGCACGTCGAGCGCACCGCGGAAGATGCCGGGAAAACCCAGCGAGTTGTTGACCTGGTTCGGGAAATCCGAACGCCCCGTGGCGACGATACGCGCACCCGCGGCGGCGGCCTCCCAGGGCCAGATCTCCGGCACCGGGTTGGCGCATGCGAAGATGATGGCGTCCTCGGCCATGGTGCTGACCCATTCGGGCAGGATGGTGCCGGGCCCAGGTTTGCTCACGGCGAGGCAGACATCCGCGCCGACCAGCGCCTCGGCGATCCCCCCCGTGCGGCCAGCCGCGTTGGTGATCTGGCACAGCCGCCATTTGTCCACAAACTCGGCCCGGCGCATGAAGACATCCTGGCGCTTGTCGTGTAGGATCCCCTGGCTGTCCACCACCCGACACTTGGCCGGGTCCACGCCGGCCTTGAAACAGAGCCGGGTGATCGCCACGTTGGCCGCGCCCGAACCGATAAAGACGACCTGTACCTGGTCGATCGGCTTGCGCACGATCTTCAGCGCGTTCAACAGCCCAGCCACGGTGACACACGCCGTCCCTTGCTGGTCATCGTGCCACATGGGAATCTCGGCCTTGTCGCGCAGGGTGTCAAGGATGCGGAAGCACTTGGGCTGGGAGAGGTCCTCCAGGTTGACGCCGCCAAACGACGGCTGGAGCAGGAGCGTGGTGCGGATGATCTCGTCAGGGTCCTTGGTGTCGAGCATGATCGGCACAGCGTCCACGCCGCCCAGCCACTTGAAGAGCAGCGCCTTGCCCTCCATCACCGGCAGGCCCGCCTTCGGGCCGATGTCACCCAGGCCCAGCACGCGGGTGCCATCGGAGATCACCGCCACCGTATTCCATTTGTTCGTGTACTCGTAGACAAGCTCGGGGTCCGCCTGGATCGCGCGGCAAGGGGCGGCCACGCCGGGGGTATACCAGATCGCGAAGTCATCAATAGAGCGGATACAACCCTTGGGTACCGTCTCGATCTTCCCACGGTAGAACGGGTGCAATCTCATCGCGTCGGCTGAGGGCTTCTGGGCCTTGGCCAACAATTCCGGGATGTTCAGGGCGCCTTTGACCTGTGCCATGGTGGCCTCCTTGCGCAGGGTGGTAGATGGGGACACGAAGGTAAATTGGTAAACTGGTAAATTGGTCGACTGTTCACCAACCTACCAACCTACCAACCTACCAACCTACCAACCTACCAACTTACCAACCGACCAACCTACACCCTCAAATACGAATCCGCGTAAATCACCTTATTCAGCAAGATCTGCACCGTCTTCCAGATGGCAGCCTGGTCGGGGTCGCTCATGTCTACGGCGTCGGCGCTCAGTTCTTCCTGGGCCGCGACCGCGTCGAACAGTGCCAGCAACAGCCGGCCCAGCGGCGTGCTGTCATCGCGCTCTTCGACAATACGGATGAACTCGTTTTGCTTCTCGTCCATCGGGTCGGCGATCATGGTATCGAGCCCCGCGCCCATCAACATGACGCAGTAGACCCGGTTGATCAGGGGACGCATCTCGTTGGGCACGGCATTGGAGACGTTGCTCAAGCCCACCTGCACGCCCGCACCCGTCACCTTGAGGATCCGCACGGCCTCAATGCATTCCGGGACGTACTGCTGGCACCCGCTGACGGTGAGCACCAACGGATCGATGATCAGATCCTCCAGCGGCAGGCCCACTTCCTCGGCGCGCGGGATCAGCTTCTCCAGCGCGAGATTGACGCGCGCCTCCGCGCTGACGGGGATGCCTTCGGCCTCCATGGTCAAGGCAATCAGTTTGGTGCCATGCTTTGCAGCGACCAGCGGCACCTTTTCCAGCCGCTCGGCTTCGGCCGAGGTGGAGTTGATGATCGGCTGGTGCTTGATGATCGCACATGCGGCTTCGATGGCCGCCAGGTTGGTGGTGTCCAGGCAGAGCGGGACGTCTACCACTTCCTGGACCGCCTCGACGAGCCAGGGCAGGATTTCGTGGCCCAGCTTCTTCTGCGGCCCGATGTTCAGGTCAACCGCCCACGCGCCCGCCTTCACCTGTCTCAGCGCCGCGTCCTGGAAGAACGCACGGTCACGGTTTGCAATCGCCTCTTTCACCCTGGGCGACATGATGTGGATATTTTCGCCGATGATCTTCATAGGGTCTCTCCTCCCTGAGCAGATGCCATACCATCCCCGGCATGGCTGCAATATTACACGTAGGCGAGCGCCTCTTTCGCCTCTTTCCGCACCACATACGCGCGATCCCACTCGTAGGCTTCGTCCTGGCCCAGGATGCGGCGCAACGCAGCGGCCAGCTCCCACCGCTCGCGGCCGGTCATGTGTCCGTGTTTGGCGAGCTTGCCCAGGCTGCGGACGGCCTTCGCACGCAGCGCCGCGTTGGAGTCCGCCATGTTTTTGCGCAGGCGTTCGATGGCCGCGGCGCGCAGTTCCCCCGACAGGCTGCCCGCGGGGATAGATTCGGCAAACTTGCCCAGGGCGCGGGTGGCGGTGTCGCGCATCTCGACGTCAAACGAGCCGGCGGCTTCCAGCGCGGCCGGCACAGCCTTGATGATTTCCGGCGCCTTCACTTTTCCCAACGCGAAGAGGATGAACGTGCGGCAGCCGGCTTCCGGGCACGCGTCATACTCAAAAAGCAGCGGCTCGATCGCCCGCGCGCCCATGTGTCCCAGGGCCTGCGCGACCGCCATCTGCGCCTTGACATCGCCGTCGCTCAATTCCAGGAGCAGCGGCGGGATAGCCCAGGCCCCCATGCTGCCGACCAGCGCGATGGCGTCCTCGATCACCGGGAGATGGTCCGGCAGGTCAAGCGGATCGATGTAGAACAGCGCGGAGATCATCTCCAGCAGCACCTTGCCCTCTTGCTCGCCAAGGGAAGGCAGTTGTGACTTGATCAGCGCCAGTCCCGCGCGGAGCTCGTTCGGTTCCGTGCTGGCGAGCAGGGTCGAGATGGTCTGAAATACTTCGGGTTGCATCAGCATGCTCCTGGGTTGAGTGTCAAATTGGAAAAGTGTTGGGCGACTGAAATCGCATCTAAAGGGCGTACCGTCGGGCGTCCACCTGCGGGGACGCGACGTGCTCCTCAAGTTCGTAACACCTTCGCCCCCCGGATTCGCCGCGCCTTCAGATCCACAAGCGCCCGGTTGGCGTCTTCCAGCGCGTATTCCTGCACTTCCGGCAGGATGGGGATCTCGGCGGCCAGCGCCAAGAACTCGCTTACATCGGCCCGTGTCACGTTGGCGACGCTCTTGATCTCCCGTTCCTGCCACAGGTGCACCGGGTAATCGAGGCCCAGCAACGCCTCCTTGTCGTGATCTTCCTTGCGGATCGCGTTGATCACCAGCCGGCCGCCCGGCGCCAGGTTCCGCAGCGCCTCAACGATGGGCTGCCAGGCCGGCGTCGTGTCGATGATGCAGTGCAGCGGCGCGGGCGCCGTCTCGGTCGTATCGCCCGCCCACGCCGCGCCCAATTCCAGGGCAAAAGCCTGCTCGGCGGCCGTCCGGGAAAACACGTAGACCCGGCTGTGAGGATAACGATGCCGGGCCATCTTCAGCACCAGGTGCGCCGAGGCGCCGAACCCGGTCAGGCCAAGGTTCTGCCCATCCCGCAGTCCGCTCAGCCGCAGCGACCGATAACCGATGGCCCCTGCGCAGAGCAGCGGCGCAGCCTCGGCGTCGGTGAAGCGGTCGGGGATGCGGTAGGCGAAGCGCTCCGGCACGACTATCAGCTCGGCGTAGCCGCCGTTCGCATCGCGGCCCGTCGCTCGAAACTCCGGGCAAAGATTTTCCTGGCCCGCCCGACAATCCGCACACTGCCCGCACGCCGAGAAGATCCACGCCACCCCCACACGCTCGCCCACGCGAAAGTCGCCCGCGCTCAGCCCCAACGCCGCCACCCGACCAATAACCTGATGCCCCAGCACGACCGGCAGCCGCGGCGGGGGGGTCCGCCCCATAGGCATCAAGCTAACAGGTCGTAGGTTGGTCAGTTGATTTTGTGGTTCGAGAATGGCATGCTTTCCGT
>JAPKMS010000158.1 GCA_026645775.1 Anaerolineae bacterium | reverse complement strand
TCAAGCGGCAGTTCGATGATGAACGTCGTGCCGCGGCCGACCGTGCTCTCGACGCGGATGCGGCCGCCGTGCGCATGCACCAATTGCCGTGCGATAGCCAGCCCCAAACCGCTGCCCACGCCGCCCGTGCGGGAGCGGGACCGATCCCCGCGCCAGAAGCGGTCGAAAATGAACGGCAGGTCTTCGGCCGGGATCCCCTCGCCGGTGTCGCTGACGACGATGCGCGCGCCGCTTTCACCCTCGGATGGGCTGATGGCCTCGGCGCGCAGCGTGATGGCGCCGCCTTGGGGCGTGTGGCGCAGCGCGTTCGCTGCCAGGTTGCTCAACACCTGATCGAGACGTCCGGCATCGGCGATGACGGTCAAACCCGGCGCGCTCGAGGCGGTCAGCACGACCTCCGCCGCCTCCGCCTGGCCGCCGAAGCTCGTGGCGACGTCGGCCAGCAGCTCCGGCACGTCCACCGACTCCCAGGTCATGGGCAGTTGGCCGGCCTCCGCCAGCGACAGGGTGCGCAGGTCGTCCACCAGACGCGCGAGCGCGCGCGTCTCGTCGAGCGTGGCGGTGACGTGTTCGTCCGTCGGTTCGTAGACGCCGTCGAGGATGCCTTCGAGGTTGCCCTGGATGATGTGGAGGGGGTTGCGCAGCTCGTGTGCGACGTCGGCGGTGAGGTTGCGACGCTGTTGATCGGCGCGCGCCAGCTCCTCGGTCATACGGTTGAAGGAAACGGCCAGCCCTTGGAAGTCGCTCGGGCCGTGCACCGGCACGCGCACGCTCAGGTCACCGTCTGCCACTGCATCGGCCGCGGCCATTACCTCGACGAGCGGCGTGGCGATCCGCCGGAACGCCCGCACCGCCAGGGCCAGGGCCAGCACCGGCAGCGCGGCCGAGAGGCCGCAGCCGAGAAACCACACCAGGCCGGCAATATGGCCGTCGCCGCCCATCAGCCGGGTCAGGAGGTAAGCGAACGCGGCCATCCCGCCCAGCACCAACAGCGTGATGAAGCCGAAGGTCGCAGCAAAGCGCAGGAAGAGGCGGCCGCGATGGCGTTCCCACCGCCGTCGACCGTGCATCCAGCGCGGGAAATCTTCTTCTCGCTCCCAGGATCCCCAGGGTGAGCGCCACCCACCTTCTGGCGGTTTCCAGCCGGGTCCTTGTTTCACGTTGCCGCCTCATCATTGAACCGGTAGCCGATGCCGTAGACGGTGAGCACATGCCGCGGCTCGGCCGGATCGGGCTCGAGTTTGCGGCGGAGGTTCTTGATGTGCGAGTCCACGCTGCGGTCGTAGCCTTCGTACGCGACCCCGTGCAGGCGCTCGACCAACTGCTCGCGGTTGAAGGTCAGCCCCGGATTCTGCGCCAGGATCGCCAATAGCTTGAATTCGATGCGGGTCAGCGGGATCGGCTCGCCCCTGCGCGTGACGCGGTGCGCGTCCAGGTCGATCTCCAGGTCGCCAGCGCGGATCAGAGACGGCAGTTGCCCGCCGCCGTGCGCCCGGCGCAGCACGGCGCGCACGCGCGCCACCAGCTCACGGGGAGAGAACGGTTTGACGATATAGTCGTCGGCGCCCAACTCCAGCCCGATCAGGCGATCGGTCTCGTCGATCCGGGCGGTCAGCATGATGATTGGCACGTTCGACTCACGGCGCAGTGCGCGGCACACGTCCAATCCATCCAGGCCGGGCAGGTTCAGGTCGAGCACAACCAGGTCCGGGCGCTGATGCCACGCCTGGGCCAGCGCGATCGTCCCGTCCGCCGCGGTGACAACGCGGAACCCGCCCTTTTCCAGATAGTCTCGCGCCAGCTTGACGATTTTTGGCTCGTCGTCAATGACCAGGATCGTTTCGTTCATAAACTGCTCTGCTACAACTACACAAAGCCAACGAAGCATCCCGTGCGGCCAACGAGATGCTTCGCTGAGAACTTGCCGTGACTATCGCTGCGTCGCTGACCCGCTCAGCATGACATTTACATCCCCCGGGAAGGTTACGGGATTTACAGCCTGTCGGAGGCGGACGCCTCGGCTGTTTCGGGCTTGGGCGTCTCCGTCCCAGGCTTGCCCTCCCGGTCCCAACACCAGGGTGGGCCGTGGCGCCAGGGGCGGGCAGCGTGTTCAGCGTGCATTTCCTGCGCCCAGCGCTGCCACTCGGCCATGTGTCGTTGCCACGACTGGTCATGTGCGCCGCGCGAATCGTTGTTTGAGCCGCCGTGCATCGCCCAGGAGCGATAGCGGAACACGCGGCCCACCCCCAGGAACAGCAGGGCGAGCAAGCCGAAGCCCAGGATCAGTCCAAACCCGCCGAAGTGCCCGGGATACGCCGGATAACCGGGATAGCCGTAGGGCAGCGCAGGAGCGACGGTTCCGCCATCGCTGCCGGTCGAGGCCCGGCCCATCAGATACCCCTGCGTCCACGCGGTGCGCTGCGTCGCGGACACCCCGCCTACCAGCAGCGCGATCACCAGAAGTCCCACCAACATCTTAGAGAAAACATGCCTGCCGAACATCTTAGACCTCCATCTGTTTTGTGGCTGGATCATTCATCCGGCCACTTGACCTCAGTATGCCACACGCTTATGGAGGAAAGATGGAGATTCGCGGGAAGTCCGGTGGAGTTTTGCTATCGGTAGTCTTGCTCACCTGCGGGCTTATTCTGCAGAATCGCCTCGATGCGTTCCTCGATATCGGGGGTGAGCCTGGCCACCACGTCCAGCGCGGCCATGTTCTCCACCACCTGTTCGGGCCGGGATGCGCCGGTGATCACCGTGCTGACGTCCGGGTTCAGCAGACACCACGCCAACGCCATCTGCGACATCGTGCAGCCGAGTTCTGCCGCGATGGGCGCAAGCTGGCGGGCTTTTTCGATCTTGCGCTGGCCTTCGGAGCTTTCAAACTGCTTGCGCAGCCATTCGTAACCGGGCAGGCTGGCGCGCGTGCCCTCCGGCATCCCCTGGTTGTACTTGCCCGTCAGCACGCCGCTGGCAAGCGGGCTCCAGATGGTGGTGCCCAGGCCGATCTCCCGGTAGAGACGTTCGTATTCGGCTTCGACCCGCTCGCGGTGGAACATGTTGTACTGCGGCTGTTCCATCGTCGGCGGGACCAGGTGCTCGCGCCGCGCAATCGCGTACGCTTCCATGATCTGGGCCGCGCTCCACTCGCTGGTGCCCCAGTAGAACGCTTTGCCCTGGTCTACCAGATAGCTCATCGCCCGCACCGTCTCTTCCACGGGCGTGTATTTGTCGGGGCGATGGCAGAAGATCAGATCGACGTAGTCAAGCTGCAGGCGGGCCAGCGCGGCCTCCGCGCCCTCGATGACGTGCTTGCGCGAGAGGCCGCGGTCGTTCGGCCCCTTGCCGCCCCAAAAGACCTTGGTGGAGACCACGAGGTCGGAGCGCTTCCAGCCGGCCCGCTTCAACACGTTGCCCATCAGCGTCTCCGACTGGCCGCCCGCGTACGCTTCGGCGTTGTCGAAGAAGTTGACGCCCGCGTCGTACGCGGCCACCATACAGTCGTAGGCGACGTCCTCGCCGAACTGGCTGCCGAACGTGACCCACGAGCCGAACGACAGGGCCGAGACTTGCAGGCCCGATGAACC
>JAPKMS010000157.1 GCA_026645775.1 Anaerolineae bacterium | reverse complement strand
GTGATAAAGCAGACGCCGTTGGCGTGGGTGTAGAGTTCGGGATCCAGCCGTTGGTTCTTCGGCGGGTGGTACGGCTTATTCCACGGCATAACGTGAACCTCCTCGTCAAAGCATCCGATCCACCCGTAGTCTAGGGCCTTGTGCCCGTCATGGTTGGACACCACGCCCACAAGACATCACGCCCACAAGACATCACGCCCACAAGGGGCTAGACTACGAGTTGCAGTTCGCGCTTGATTTCTTCCATCAGATCGATGATTTGCCGCTCGGCGGCCAGGATATCGGCCACGAGTTGTTCGGGCGCGGCGTGCGCCAGCGCCTCGGCCGCCGCGGGGTTTTTGAGGTCCAAATTGAAAATTGGCCAGTAGATGCCGTCGCCGGCCGTCTGCTCGTCGCGGGCCACCTGGCGTTGGCGCGTCGCTTCGGCCAGCAGCGGCGTGCGCTTTTCTTCCAACTTGCGGCGCTGATCTTTCGCGTTCGGGGCCGCCAGCAGGGGCAGGTCGGCCGGCATTTGTTTCAATTCCGTTTCCACCTGCTTCGCATCGGCTTCGAGCCGGGATGCGTCGGCGTTTGCGCGCTCGGTGGCCTGCCAATGCGGCGTCGCTCGCGCCACGGCGTCGTCCAGCTTCGCCCGGAAATCCACCCGCCACGCGTGCGCGTTCTCCTCCCGCGGCCAGGTCTTGAACCAGGCCAGGCAGTCGGCGAACTCCTCGAATTGCATTGGCTGGGTCTTGGTGTACCCCTTGCGCCCCTCCGGCAGCGGTAACTCGTAGTACCAGATCTCCTGTGTCGGCCCGGAGCGGTCGAAAAAGAGCAGATTGGTGGGAATGCTGGTGTAGGGCGCAAAGACGCCGTTGGGCAGCCGGACGATCGTGTGCAGGTTGAAGTTCTTGAGCAACTCTTCCTTGATCCGGCTGCAGACGCCGTCGCCGAAGAGCGTGCCGTTGGGGACAACGACCGCGGCGCGGCCAGGTCGGCCCTCCCCCCCCCCGGCCGCTTGCCCGACGACGGGCGTGGGGAGACCAGACCGGCGCAGCTTGCGCATGATGAGCTGAAGGAACAACAGCGCGGTCTCGGCGGTCTGCTTGTCCGCGGGGAACCCGGCTTTGACGCCGGCCTCTTCTTCGCCGCCGAAGGGTGGATTGGTCAGGATCGCATCCACCCGGTCGCGGTCGCTGATTTCGGTGATCTTCACCGCCAGCGAATTGCCCAACTCGATCCGGGGGTATTCCAGGCCGTGCAGCAGCAGGTTCATCTGGCACAGCATGTAGGGCAACGACTTGGCCTCCTGGCCGATGATCGCGCGTTCTTGCAAGAACTGAAATCCCTCGACGGTTTGGGCTGGGGGTTGGGCGGCCAGATACTTGTACGCCTCGACCAGGAAGCCGCCGGTGCCAGCGGCCGGATCGAGCACGATGTCACCCAACCGCGGGTCGGTCGCCTCCACCATAAAGCGGATCACCGCGCGCGGGGTGTAAAACTCGCCGGAGTCGCCCGCCGCGTCGCGCATCTCGCGCAACATGGACTCGTAGAGGTTGCCCAGGGTGTGGATCTCTGCGGACGAAGTGAAGTGGATGCCGTTGACCTTGTTCACCACCTCGCGCAATAGATAGCCGCTCTCCATGCGGTTGGTCAGCCCCCGAAAGGCGTTGGCGATCACGTCGCGGCGGTCGTGGCCATTCTCCGATTGCAGCCCACGCAGATAGGCGAAAAGGCCAGGCCCGCGCGTGCCGTCGGGCCGCATCGCCTCGTCCTGATTGACGAACGCCAGCAGATCGCTGCCGCTCATGCCCTGCGGGTTGGCCGCCCAATCGCGCCAGCGATAGGGCGGTTCGATCGCCGGCCGATACGGTTTGCCGGAGAGACTGGCATCATCTTCTCGCGCCTGCTCCATGTCATCCAGGAACTTAAGGAACATGATCCAGGTCAAGGTCGGCAGGCGATCCAGATCGCCGTTCAGCCCCTTATCCTTGCGCATCAGGTCGCGCGCCGACTTGACCAGCGCGCCGAGTTGCTGCGCTGTGGTGGGAGCAGGTTGATTCTTGAGGTTACGAGTCATATGCATCCATGATCATCGGTCGCATGTAGTTTAGCCCCTCGTGGGCGTCATTGTATGCGGTCAAACGGGCACAAGGCCCGATACTACGCGGCGTGGCTGTAGCCTAGCCCCTCGTGGGCGTCATGCGGGCACAAGGCCCGATACTACGCGGCGTACAATAGCCTCTGCAAATCTGCCACTGCGCGCCGCACGACCTCCGCGCCACCGAACAGCTTGATGATTTCGCCGACGGTCCCATGATCGGACACCGGCGGCACCTTCAACGCCTCGGGGATGCGGAACTGCGTCACCCCGTGAAGGGTGTATTTGTCCAGCAGGTCATTGAGCACGGCGCGGGCTTCGGCTCCGTAACGATCGAAGAAATAAGCCCGGTCGTGGCGCAGCCGCTCAGCCCGTTCACGTCGGGTGCGCAGCGGCGCATTGAACGCGAGATGGCAGAGCAGATCGAACGGGTCGGCGTCGGGCTGTCCGGTGACAGCGGCCAATTCGCCGAAGTCAATCCCGCGCTCGGCCAGCCGTTCAATGATCTCGTTACGTCCCTCCGGATCAACCCACTTCTCGCGCAGTGCGGCAGCCGTCGGGTAGAGGGTGCGCACCGTTTCACCGCTGTAATCGCTGTATTGCACCAACCGGTGCCGCACCCCATTCGCATCCAATTCGTAAACCAGGTGCGCGATGATCTCCACCGCGCCGCCGTCCACGTAGTACTTGTGCGATTCTGCCTCGCGGCCATCTCGCGTGCGCTCTTCGCCGCGATCTATCGGCTCGTATTCGATGAGATCGCCCTCTTCACTACCTGCTGGGTTCTCATCCAAAGTCTGTTCCTGGAGCACTTCACCATCCGCCCCCATCGTCTCCTGGATGGTGATCGCCGGATAGCCGTCGAAGTCCGGGTCGGCGAAATGATGCGTTGCCGACCCGGTGTAATCCAGGATGCTGAAGGTGAACTTGCCCAGATCGTCGCGCACGCGCGTTCCCCGACCGATGATCTGCTTGAATTCGGTCATCGAGCCAACCACACGCGCCAGCACGATATTCTTGACCATCGGCGCGTTGACGCCTGTGCTCAGCAGTTGCGATGTGGTCAGGATGACCGGCGTCTTGGTCTCAACATCCTGGAAATCGCTCAAGTGCATGCGGCCAAACCCGCCTTCATCGGCAGTGACGCGGCAGACATAGTCCGGGTATTGCTGCATCAAGTCGCTGTTCAGGTTGGTCAGCGCCCGGCGCATCTCCAGGGCGTGTTCTTGGTCCACGCAAAAGACGATGGTCTTGGCGAAGCGATCGTACTTCTTCAGAAAATTGGTGAGGTGGCGGGCAATCGCGTCGGTGCGAGCGCGCAGGGCGATAACCCGCTCAAAGTCTTTGGTGCCGTACTCGCCTTCCGGGATCTCCCGACCGTAGCGGTCAATCTCGCCGGGGCTGGGCTGCCAACCAACCGCATCCACATCGCTGATGATTCGATGCACCCGGTAAGGCGCCAGGAAGCCATCATCAATTCCCTGCCGTAGGCTGTAAGTGTAGATCGGCGCACCGAAGTAGGCGTAGGTGTCCTTATTGTCCTCCCGCAGCGGCGTGGCGGTCATCCCCAGATGCACGGCCATCTTGAAGTAGTCCAGGATCTCCCGCCAATGGCTGCCGGTCGCGGCGCTGCCGCGGTGGCACTCATCTATAATGATCAGGTCGAAGAAATCGGGGGGATATTCACGGAACAGACCGATGGCGTCCTCATCGCCGGCAATGGCCTGATAGATGGCGAAATACATCTCGCGACCGCTCATCGCTTGGCCGCCCCGAATCTTGTAGCGTGCATCGCCGAACGGCGCGAACTCCTTGTCCTTCGGATCGTCTACGAGAATGTTGCGGTCGGTGAGATAAAGGATGCGTGGGCGCCGATGCGCCCCGGTGCGATTCCACCGGCTCGACCAGAGCTTCCAGCAAATCTGGAAAGCCACTTCGGTCTTGCCGGTGCCGGTCGCC
Source organism: Anaerolineae bacterium (assembly GCA_026645775.1). Classification (GTDB taxonomy): domain Bacteria; phylum Chloroflexota; class Anaerolineae; order CG2-30-64-16; family CG2-30-64-16; genus MO66. The sequence continues at coordinate 16,775 of JAPKMS010000157.1, read as the reverse complement.
ATCGTAATCAACACCCGCTTCTTGCCCTGGACAATGGCCTGCACCGCTCGATTGATGGCAATCACCTGGTAATAGCGCAGCGTCCGGCCGGCCTGGATCGAACTCGGCTCCAGCAGTTGCTTGACCTGGGCATCGGTCAGCTTCTCATGCCCATTCAGGCGCGCCCACAGCTCGGCGGGAGACGGGAAGGTATCCAGCTCGGTTTCGCGGCCGGTGAGGTAATCGTACTCGACGATCCCCTTGCCGTTCGTAGCGTAGGCGAACTTCAGCCCTTGCATCTCGGCGTATTTCTTCGCCTGCTGTAGGCCATCACCCGGCTTTTTATAGTCCGCTTTTGCCTCAACCATGGCGATGGGAAAATCGCGCGTGAATCGGAGCAGATAATCCGCCCGCCTTTGTTTGCCGCGGCGGATCGTCTTGCCGAACGAGATGATCCGGCCGTCGGTGAAGGTGACTTGCTCGCTGATCCGGCGCGGCTCATCGTCCCAACCGGCGGCACGCAGCCGGGGCAAGACATACTCACGACAGGTGTCGGCTTCGTTCACGGTGTCGCTCGCAAAGGTGTAACCCAAGATGACACAAGTATCTTTGATGGTCCCACGACCGAACCACAGAACAGCAGGAGTATATGCCCGTTCTCCGGGCGCGTCAACAAGGAATTGACTTATCGCTGCGCCCGTGAGACGGGTAAGTTTCAGCCCGCCAAAATCCTTTCGATCGCCGCCAGCTCCTCTGCCGAAAACGCCAGGTTATCCAGCGCGGCCACGGCATCCTCGATCTGGCGCACCTTGCTGGCGCCGATGAGGGCCGAGGTCATCTGAGGATGGCGCAGCACCCAGGCGATCGCCATCTGGGCCAGCGTCTGCCCGCGGGCCTGGGCGATGGCGTTGAGCTGCCGCACCTGGGCGATGCGCGCGGGCGAGACCCGGTCGCCCCAGTGGAACTGGTTTTCCAGCTTGGCCGCGCGCGAGTCGCCGGGGATGTCGCGCAGGTACTTGTCGGTGAGGATGCCCTGGTCCAGCGGCGAGAAGCAGATGCAGCCGATGCCCTCCTCGGCCAGCACATCCAGCAGCCCGCCCTCGATCCAGCGGTCAAACATGTTGTAGCGGGGCTGGTGGATCAGGCAGGGGGTGCCGAGCCCGCGCAGGATGGCCGCGGCTTGGCGGGTCTGCTCCGGGTTGTAGGTGGAGATGCCGGCGTAAAGCGCCCGGCCGCTGCGCACGATGAAGTCCAGCGCGCCCATGGTCTCCTCCAGCGGCGTCTCCGGGTCGGGCCGGTGGCTGTAGAAGATGTCCACGTAGTCCAGCCCCATGCGCTTGAGGCTCTGATCCAGGCTGGCCACCAGGTATTTGCGTGAGCCCCATTCGCCGTAGGGGCCGGGCCACATGTAGTAGCCGGCCTTGTTGGAGATGATCAGCTCGTCGCGGTGGGGTTTGAAGTCCTGGGCGAAGATGTGCCCGAAGGTCTCCTCGGCCGAGCCGGGGGGCGGGCCGTAGTTGTTGGCCAGGTCGAAGTGGGTGATCCCCAGGTCGAAGGCGCGGCGCATCATCGCGCGGCCGTTCTCCCGCGGGTCCACGCCGCCGAAGTTGTACCACAGGCCCAACGAGATGGACGGCAGCTTCAGCCCGCTGCGGCCGCAGCGGCGGTAGCGCATCGTGTCGTAACGGGTTTCGGATGGAAGGTAGGTCGTCATGGTCCTCCTCAGAGCGAGTAGATTGGTAGATTGGTACACTGGTAAATTGGTATGTCAATGGCCTGCCCCAGCTCCTCCTCGAACCGCTCCAGCATGGGCAAGCTCAACAGCGAGAGGCGCACGTTGATCTCAGTGCTGAACTGATAGCGGATGCCGCCCGCTCATTTGCCGGTGGCCTCCATGCCCAGGAAGGGTGCCATAAGCTCGCCACACGCTATTCGCCGATTTGCCGCCCGAATTCCTCTGGCATTTCTATGCACACGATCTCGCCGCGCGCACACACCTCGCCGCGGGCGGAGAGGGTGACGCTTACGATGATCTTACGGCCTTTCAGCTCTTTCACCTGGCCGCGCACTTCCAGCACGGCATCAATAGGGGTGGGGTGCAGGAAATCGACGTGCAGCGAAGCCGTGACGAAGCGATGCGCCGGCTCGGCGCCCATGGTGCGGCCCTCGGCGCGGTAGGCGGCCGCGGCGGCCGTGCCGGTGCCGTGGCAGTCGATCAGCGACGCGATCAGCCCGCCGTAGACATAACCGGGGATGGCGGTGTGATAGGGCCGCGGTCGGAAATAGCAGACCGTCTCATCTCCATCCCAATAGCTTTTGATCTGCAGGCCGTGCTCGTTCAGCCGGCCGCAGCCGTAACAGTGCGCCACGTTGTCGGGGTAGCTGTCCTGGATCGCGAGTTCGGCCATGTCAGTAGGTCGCGCAATGGGGTGAGGTGTTGACGGTCGGGTACAAGCACACGAGCGTGTATCCATCGGCAAAGTGGGCAACGACCGCGGCGTGCTGATCGTAATTCGCGGCCGGACGCAGGTCAATGAATCGGTCCAGGTCCCGGTTGGTCCATTCCAAGGTGTAGGCGGTCAGCGGTCCCAGCGGATAGCCGACCACGCCGGGCGCGGCCAGGGGCGCAGGCAGCTCCGCAACACTCGCTGCGGCCTGGGCTGCCGTCAGCATCTCGTCCATGTGCCGCAGCTCGGTGCGCGCCGTGGGGTTCAGGATTTCAAAGCTGGCGAGGACAGCCATGACGAGCATGGCGATGGCAGGCAGCCCGAGCCGGGCCAGGAGCGGTGTACCGTCAAGTTGGGCCTCCATCTGTTGGCCCACCGACCACCGCAGCAATGCCACCACGGGCACGCTCAGCCAGGTCACCGGGACCCCGAAGATGACGGCCACCAGCACCGCGCCTGGCGCGCCCAGCATGGCGCCCACTTGCAGGATGCCGCGCGCCACGAGGCCGAGCGCAGCCGCCAGGCTGCCCAGCACGATCCCCTTCGTCGTGCTGGCAGGCCAGGTCGTGAGCAAGCCCAGCGCGCCGCCCAGGATTCCGCTGAGCAGCACATTGCCGACGGGACCGGCCGGGGGTTGGAGCAGCGGGATGCCCGCCAAAATCATGCGATTGCCGAGCTGGGAAACGAGGCCGTAGGTCAGCCCCAGCGCGACGCCCAGGAACATGCCGATGCGCCGGCGGTTTGCGGTGGACGTCGCGGGGTCAATGGCTTCCCACCGGTTGTAGATATCCTTCATTGGGGCAGTTCCTCAAACCCTTTGCACAGCGGCGGCTCATCGGGCGTGATATACAGGCACACCAGGTTCCAGCCATCGGCGAAGCGTGCCACCACTGCGGAGTGATTGTCGAAGTTGCGGCCGGGGCGCGGGATGTGATAGCGCTCGATGTGCCGTTGCTCCCAGGCAAGTTGATAGGGGCCGCGGCCGCGTGCGATGAACGAGCCGCCCTCCAGGGCGCGCAGTGATTCGGGCAAGGCTTCGGCGCTCTGGGCCGTTTTCAGCAGGGCATCGGTCTTGACCAGCAGTGTGCGCGCTTCCGGCCGATAGATCGTCAGCGCGCCGGCCGCAGCCGCCAGCAGGATCAGGAGGAGGGGGGCCGAAACTCGCGCCGGCAGCCGGGTGCGGTCGCGGCGTCCCTCGTCCAGCCGGTTGACGCCCCAGCGCAGCACGGCCAGCAGCGGCACCAGCATGCCCCAGAACGGCAGGGCCAGGACGAAACTCGTCATCAGCACGGCTGTCAACTGGTTGCCCGAAAGGCGAGCGCTGATAAAGGTGAAGATCAGCAGTCCGGCCGCGCTGACCGCACTGGCCAGGAAGATGCCCGCGACGCTCTCCAGCGGCCCTGCACAGATCAAGCCCAGCAGTGCGCTGCCGAGTGTGATGAGCGCGAGATTGCCCGCCGGCCCGAGCGGCGGCTGGTAAAGCGGCACGCCCGGCAGCAGGGCCCGGTCGAGCCACTGTGCTGCCAGCCCGTAGGTGAGCCCCAGGGCGGCGCCGAGCGCCAGGCCGGTCAGCCGGCGGTAGCCCTGACTGGGCGTCGAGAATGTACTCAGCGGGCGCAGCATCTTAGCTCAGGGCACAAACTGGATCACGTAGGTGCTGCGCGGGGCCAAGGTGCCCACCGGCTGGTAGCTCGCAAAGCCGCCGGCGGCGTTCACGGCCGGTGCGAAGAGCTGATCCGCCTCGCCCATCAACAGCACGGGTTGCAGCCCCGGGGTCAACGGTCCGGCGTCCAGCGTCAGGCTGTAGGTGGTCACCGGTTCCGGCCCCAGGTTCACCAGGGTCAGGATGCGCTCTCCTGCCGTGAAGCGCACGCTGGCGTACACGGGGCGCTGATCGGTGGTGATCGGCTGCCACTCGCCGATCCGCAGTGCCTCGTGGTTGTTGCGCAGACTGATCCACGCGCGGTAGTGGTTCAAGATTGAGTCTGGGGCGGCGGCCTGCGCCTCGACGCTGCGTTCCTTGAGATCGTCATAGTAGGCGTTCCATGGTTTGCCGGCGGTGAAGTCGCCATCTGACGTCCATTGCATCGGGCGACGGATGTCTTCGTCGGGTTTGGAGCCCCGCATGCCGATCTCCTCGCCGTAATAAATGAACGGCACCCCCTGGTAAGCGAACAGCAGCGAGGCGGCCGTCTTCGCCTGGGCGTCATTCACCAGCGTGGAGCGGACGCGGTTCTGGTCGTGGTTGGTGAGGAAGGTGGCAAGCTGGTTCGGCGGATAGTATTTGGCTGCCCACTTCTGGCTCGATTCGGCCTTGTCCTTTTCGCCGCTTACGGCGCTCTGCAGCATCCCTTTGGCGGCGCTGAACTCGAAGACGACGTCCAGCTCGTCACCGACGTATTTCGAGGCGATCATGCTGTCATCCCACACTTCGCCGACGGTGAACGCCTGCGGGTTGATCCCCTTGTAGAACGTGTGGAAATCTTTCAGCCATTCGTGGGTGGCCGGCGTGTGCTCGATTTGTTTACCATCCTCCATCAGATACTTCACCGCATCGAGCCGGTAGCCATCGACCCCCATGTCTTCCAGCCAGAACTGGATGACCTTTTTCATCTCCTCGGTAACGGCCGGGTTTTTGTAGTTCAGGTCGGGCATGCCGTCCCAGAAATAGCCGTAGTAGTAGCCCCCGGCGGCCGATTTGTGCCAGCCTTGCCCTTGCGCCTCGTCGGCCCACACGTACCAATCCCGTTTGGGCGACGCGGGGTTTTGGGATTCGATGAACCACGGGTGCTGCGATGAGGTGTGGTTCAGCACGAGGTCGATAATGATGTGGATGCCGCGCTGGTGCGCCTCCGCCATCAAGCGTTTGAAGTCGTCGTTGGTGCCGTATTGCGGGTTGACCGTGTAGTAGTCGGTGACGTCATAGCCGTGGTAGGTGGGCGAGGCCATGATCGGCATCAGCCAGATGCCGGTGACGCCCAGGTCGGTGGTGGTGTCGGCTTTGCCATCGTTCAGATAATCCAGCTTCTGGATCAGTCCGTTGATGTCGCCGTTCCCGTCGCCATCGCTGTCGTAAAAGCTGCGCACGAAGACTTCATAGAAGGTCGCGTCGTTCCACCATGGCTGGCCGCCCGTGCCCTTCACAAGCACGCCATCCATGCCCACCGGCGAGACCAGGACGGGCTCGCGCGCCTCAGCGGGGATCGGGCCGCTGGGGGTTGCGGTGGGGGCAGGCGCCGGTGCGCTGGTGGGTGTCGGGGCAGCGGCGGGCGTGGCCGGCGCGGGGGCCGCGCAAGCGGCCAGCAAAAGTGCGCACAAGAGTGCGCCAAGCGTCAGGCGGTAGGCTTTCATGGGCGGTCTGCTCCTGGATAAAATGGCGTGATGGGCACAGTATCTCCGGAACCTGCCTATCTGTCAACGCCCTCATTTCAGAATGTAGTAGGTGGCCTTTCGTTCGCCGATCTTCAGGATCAGGCCTTGATCGACCAGGTCGGCCAGCTCGCGGCGGATGGTCTCATCGCTGACGTCGGGGAGGAGTTCCCGTAATTCACGGTTGGTGATCGTGCCGTGTTCGGCCAGGTAGGCCATGGCGCGCTCCTGGCGCGGGTTCAGGCGGCGGTTGCCCCAGCGCGGGGCCGGCTCGGCGCTCACCAGTTCGTCGCCGCGGCCATGCAATGTGACCCGGAAGCCCGCCGCAGTCTCCTCGAAGTTCGGCGCCTGCAAGCCAGCCTCAGCCATCGCCGCGATCATGCGGTCGATGCCGTAGCCCAGCCGCTCCACGAAGCCCAGGTCGGAGAGGGCCTGGACGATGGCCTCGTTGCGCGAGAAACGCTCGGCGGCCAGGTTGTCCAGCGTGATGTGGCCGGGCAGGCGGCCGGGGCTGTAGACCTCCAGCCGATCGCTGAACATCAGGACGCGGATGCCGTCCCCGCGGATCGTATAGTCGCGATGCGCCACCGCGTTAACGATGGCCTCGCGCACCACAGGCAGCGGGTACTCGGTCGTTTCCTGCCGCGTGAACCCGCTGAGCCGCATGCCGCGGCGCATGTTGGCAGTGACGAACGCTTCCGCCTGGCGGATCTGTTCGGGCAAGGTGCCCGCGGCATCCTGGCGCAGAAACTCGTCGCCCATTTGCGGACCGGCGTAGCGCACCAGGGAGATCTGGGCGTTGCGCAAGGCGCGTTGCGGCTGGCGGCCGAACAACAGGATGCCCGCGTAGGTGGGCACAGGGAACTGGAGGCGCTGGGCGGGAGGCTCGCCGCCGGGTGCGTTTGCGACATCGGCGCTGCGGTCTATGTCCGATGGCGCTGCCCCCACCAGACAGCCGCGGGCGAGCAAAACGTCCTGCCAGTCCTCGCCGGTCGGAATGCCAAGAGCGGCCAGGTAGGCCTCTACCTGGGCCATGTTGAGATCGGCCAGGGTGGCCGTGGGCACCGGCCGCGATTCGAAGCCCGCCTCCCCGCGCGCCAGCAGCAGGCCGGTCAACTCGGTGGCGCTCAGCAGACGGTTGGCCGCGCCCGATCGGGTGAGGTAGCGGCCATCCAGGCTGTAGACGTGGGGTAGGCCTGGCGGCACTTCGGCCAGGCAAAACGGTTTGCTGTCATGCTCCACAAGCTGCGGCAGGGGCAGGATCAGCGGCGGGGTCGCCAACAAGCCGGCGGCCCGGATGGCCGCGCGCGCTTCGGCGGGATCGGAGACGCCGGCCGCGCGGCCGGCCGGGGTGATCCCGAAAACCAGCACGCCGCCGTGGGTGTTGGCCAGCGCGGTCAGGGTTTCGGCCAACCGGGCCGGGCTGGTTTGCGGCCCGGCAAAGGCGACGCGCTCCCCGGGGCCGGCAGCCAGCAGGGTCGCGAGCTCGCGAGCGGTGTCAGCAGCCCGGCTGAGCGTGACCATCTTACTGCATTTCCAGAGACTGTACGCGCCAGTGCGGCGTCGCGTTCACCTGGTCCGGCGTGACCGTGATCAGCGTCCAAACGATCCGCCGCACCGCACCGACCGCGACGATCTCTGTGGCGACCTGGGCCGTTTCCCGGCCGCACCACCAGGTGGCCTCAGTGCCGATCTCGGCCGGGCTGCATCGGTGGCCGCCGTTGGGATCGACCACCACGCCCCCCTGGTTGGTGACGGACAGGATGGCGATTGGATCGCGGCCGGCGCTCCTCAGGTCCATCCCAAACGGCGGGCTCGCGCTGGGCAGCAGATAGCTTGTCCCGGGCAGGGCCGGCGCGTCAGCGTCGAGTGTCTCCGGGTTGTGGCCGCGCAGCAGCGCCACCACCGCGCCTTCGGGATACATGGGGTCTTTGGGAGGGCCGTAGCAAAAATCCACGGTCGGTGCGATCGTGTCCTTGGTGAAGGCTAACTGGTTGGCATCGGGGCGCTCGAACTGATGGACTTCGCAAAGCAGGCTGCGGTGATTCTGCAGATGATCGTATGTGGTGACGGTGCTGATCGGCGCCGTGAAGTCAGCCGGGATGGTGGCCGCGATTCGGGCATTGCCTACGAAATGGACGCTCCGATATCCGGTCGTCCGGTCGCCGCTCCAGCGAAAGATGGAGAGCCGGGTGGGCAGTTTGCTGTCGCTGTACCCCAGGAAGGCAAGTTCCGTGACTTTGCAGTCCTTCCCTCCCACCTCGGCGGGGTAGGTGAGGCGTTCGATATTGCTTTCGCCGAGGTAGCCCTGCCCCTTGCCGCTGTAGAAGTCCGGGAGCAGCTTGTAGGGCACCAGGTAGGTGGGCCGATACAGCGTCGGGGTGATGGCGGTGGTCGGCGCCAGGTCGGTGGCCTGCGCATCGTAAATGACTGCGCCCATGGGGCCGCGAGGGATGGCATCCGTCTTGTTCGGGTTCGGCGGGGTGATGCGGGTGGTGTCGTACCGGTACGCGATGAGCCATTCCAGTTCGCCGTCACCGTCGAAGTCGCATTGCACGCGCTGGTTTGGCTCCGGCGTCCACTCCGCGGGGATCACGCGCTGCAGGTCCAGGGGCAGGGTGGTTGTGTCCGCAGTGAGGCCCGTCAACCCGCTGGGGCGCTTAAGCAAGAGGTAGCCCGCAATCGCCAGCAAGACCAAGGCGAGGAGGTAGAAGCCCGTGCGGCCCTTCAACATCGGCTCAACTCCATCTTACGTGAATGATGCCAGAATCATTCCCACGGTAGCGGCGACTTCAGTCGCTCTCTGCTGCGTCGAACGACTGAAGTCGTGACTACCAGGCTTTTATGCGCCCGCCTTGTTACGCCGTCTCTGGCGCCGGTATTTCGGCGCTTGGCTTGCGTGTGCGCGTCGTGCGGCGCGGCTTCGCACGGGCCACGGGCGCGATGTCCAGCAGCGCGCGGGGCAGGATTTCGTCCATCCGCTCCACCAGCACCAGTTCCAGCGCCCGTTGCACATCGCGCGGCACGTCGATCAGATCCTTTTCGTTGCGCTTGGGGATCAGCACGACTTTGAGGTGCATGCGGTGTGCGGCCATCAGCTTCTCCTTCAAGCCGCCGATGGGCAGCACACGGCCGCGCAGGGTGATCTCGCCCGTCATCGCCAGGTCGTGGCGGATGGGGCGCCCGCTCAGCGCCGAGATCAATGCGGTGGCCATGGTGACGCCTGCGCTGGGGCCATCCTTGGGGATGCCGCCCTCGGGCACATGGATGTGCAGGTCCACCTTGTCGAAATCCACCTTTTCCAGGCCAAACTCGGCTGCGTGGGAGCGGGCATAGGTCAGCGCCGCCTGTGCAGATTCCTGCATCACTTCGCCGAGCTGACCGGTGAGGGTCAGCGCACCTTTGCCGTCCATCACCGAGACTTCCACCTGCATCACGTCGCCGCCCGCCTCGGTCCAGGCCAGCCCATTTGCCACCCCCGCCTCGTCGATTTCGTTGGCCAGCCATTCGGTGTATTGCGGCGGGCCGAGGAATTTGTTCACCAGGGCGGGTGTGATGTGGTGCGCGACGGGCTTGCCTTCGGCTACCTGGCGCGCCACCTTGCGGCAGACATTGGCGATGGCGCGTTCCAGGTTGCGCACGCCCGCTTCATAGGTGTACTCGCGGATCATGGAGCGCAGTGCGGTCGTGCTGAATCGGATCTGCTTATCCAGCAGTCCGTGCGCTTCGAGCTGGCGCGGCACCAGGAACTGCCGCGCGATGGCCAACTTTTCCTCTTCGATGTAGCCGGGAAACTCGATCACCTCCAGGCGATCGCGCAAGGCCGGCGGCACTGGGTCGAGGATGTTGGCCGTGGTGATGAACATTACCTTGCTGAGATCGTAGGGCACTTCGAGATAGTGGTCGCTGAACGCGTGATTCTGTTCGGGGTCCAGCACTTCCAGCAGCGCCGACGAGGGGTCGCCGCGGAAGTCCATCCCCAGCTTGTCGATCTCATCCAACATGAACAGGGGATTGATGCTGCCCGCATTGTGCATGGTCTGCAGGATGCGGCCGGGCATCGAGCCGATGTAGGTGCGCCGGTGCCCCCGGATTTCCGCCTCATCGCGCACGCCGCCCAGGCTCAGACGCACGAACTTGCGCCCCAGCGCCTCCGCGATCGATTTGCCCAGGCTGGTCTTGCCGGTGCCGGGCGGCCCGACAAAGCAGAGGATCGGGCTCTTCATCTTGTCCTGGGCCAGCTGCCGCACGGCGATATGTTCCAGGATACGTTCTTTGACCTTGGGCAGGCCGTAGTGGTTGGTCTCCAGGGCCTCCGCGGCCCGGCGCACGTCCAGGTTGTCCTGTGTCGCGTTCTGCCAGGGCAGTTCGAGCAGCCAGTCCAGGTAAGTGCGCACCACGGTGGTTTCGGGCGAGGCCGCGGGCATGGCTGCCAGCCGGCCGATTTCCTTTTCGGCTTTGACGCGGACGCCCTCGGGCAGATTCGCCGCGGCGAGCTTTTCGCGCAACTCGCCGACCTCGCGCTGCACATCGTCGGCTTCGCCCAGCTCGGTCTGGATGGCGCGCATCTGCTCGCGCAGGTAAAACTCGCGCTGGGTTTTATCCACCTCTTGCTGCACCTGGGTCTGAATCCGGTCTTCCAGTTCCAGCACGTCCAGCTCCTGGCCCAGGATGATGCTGAGCCGCTGCAGGCGTGTGGTCGCGTCCAGCGTCTCCAGCAGCTCCTGGCGCTGGGCCACTTCCAGATCCAGCACATGGGTCACCAGGTCGGCCAGGCTGCCGGGCTCGCGCTCGTTCATCGCGGCCACGTAGGCGTCTTCGGGTAGGTTCGGGTTGAGTTCCACCACCTTCTCAAAGAGCGCCAGCACGGCTCGCATCAACGCCTCGCTGGCCATGTCGTGGCGCTCGTCCTCGTAGAGCGGCACGCCGCGCACGCGCAGGTAGGGCTCGGTGTCAATCAGCTCCACGATCCGTACGCGTTCGATGCCCTGGACGAGCACGGTGGTGCTGCCGTCCGGCATCCGCAGCACACGGCCGATCTCGACCGCGGTGCCGACGTTGTACAGATCGGACAGATCCGGGTCGGCGACTTCAGGATCGCGCTGCGCCACGACCAGGAGCGGCCCTTCCATCGCCTCGGCCGCTTCCACTGCGCGGGCGGAACGGTCGCGGCCCAGGAAGAGCGGCGTCATCAGGTTGGGCAATACCACGGTGTCGGCCATGGGCAGCACCGGGTATTCGTTACCTTCCAGATGCTCCAGGTCAAGGCTGCGTGGGCGGTGTAGCTCGCGCAGCCGCGTCGGCTTGCGTCGTGCCAGCAGGTTAAGCAGTGACAGATCCGCACCCATCCGGGGGGTGTGGACGCGTTCGAATTCGTTCAAGAATCCTCCGATACAACTACCAAGACATCAAAGTGATACGTCGTCTGGAACCGATTCGCCGGCTGTTTCATCGTGGAAGACCCAGTCGTCCGGTGCAAAGGCCTCCGGATGTTGACCTGCCCAGATACGACGTGCCTGGGCCACCACAAAGATCGAGCCGGTAACACAAATCAGATCGTCGGGGTCAGCCCACGCCATGGCTTCCATCAGTGCACCGCGTAGGTTTGACTGGACGCTGATCGGACAGTTCGGGTTGATGCTGCGCACCAGGTCGGCCAACTGTGCGGCGTCCGCCGAACGCGGGTGTCCGCTCGTGGTGACGATGACCTTGTCGGCCGCGGGATACCCTGTGGTCGCCTCCGGCCGCAGGAACGTTTCCAGCATACCGTCGATGTCCTTATCTGACGAGGCGCCGAAGATCAGGGCCAACTGGCGTCGTGGCGGCCTGGGAAACCATTCGGCCAGGGCTGCGCGCAGCTTTTGCGCCGAGTTTTCATTGTGCGCGCTATCCACCACGAGCATCGGATGGCGGTTGAGCAGCTCGAACCGGCCCGGCCACCGTGCGTTCGCCAGCCCCCGGCGCAGCAGCGCTTCCGAGATCACCACACCCTGGTTGCGCAGCTCTTCCAATATCGCGACGGCGGTGGTCGTGTTGTCGAGTTGGTGCCGACCCAGAAGTGGGATGCGCAGGTCGGCGTAAACCTGGCGGTTGTCACGATCGCGGATCGTCAGCGTTTGTCCTGCCAGATCGGCGCCATCCTTTTCCCACCGCCACGCCTCGCCGACGGTCACGAGACGCGCGCCGGTGTCGGCGCACACCCGATGGATCACGGCCATCGCCTCCGGCTCCTGCGGTGCGGACACCACCGGCACGCCGGGCTTGATGATACCGGCCTTTTCGAAGGCGATCAGCGACAGCGTGTGCCCCAACAACTCGACATGGTCGTAGCTGAGCGAGGTGATCGCGCACACAGCCGGGTGTACTACGTTGGTCGCATCCAGCCGGCCGCCCAGCCCTACCTCCAGCACCGCCCAATCGACTTTCTGCTCGGCAAAATACTGGAACGCCAGCGCGGTCATCACTTCAAAGGCCGTGATGTCGGGCACGGCTTCGATGGCAGGCTTGCAGCGGTCGAGCAGCGCCACCAGATCGGCCTTGGTCATCAGCGCGCCGCCCACCCGAATGCGCTCGCGGAAGGTGTGCAGATGCGGTGAGGTGTACAGGCCGGTCTTGTAGCCCGCAGTGCGCAGGACCGATTCCACCATCGCCGAGGTTGACCCCTTGCCTTTGGTGCCGGCGATGTGAACGCAGCGGAACCGATCATGCGGCCGGCCCAGCCGTTCCAGCACCTGCTCCATGCGGCTCAAATCGAATGTCGCCGCATCATAGGGGTACCGCGCTTTCTTTTCGTAGTTTACGTAACCAAAAATATATTCCAGGGCATCTTGGTAGTAGCCCATCGTGGTCTCCATGTGTTTAAGAGTTTACGTTTTGAGGCATTCTAGCGCAAGCAGGGGTAAAAGACAAACGGTTGCCTGGGTGGGGTTCAGTTCGCCTTCCCTTACTATGACTATGAGCTTGCCGATTCAGTGGGCTGATGGCATAATCCGGCCAGCCTCAGGGTTGTCAAACCGTCGCCTACGGAGATGCCTCTTGCGCAGATATGTGTGGGTTTTGCTGGCCTACCTGGTGCTCAGCCTGTTGCTGACCTGGCCCCTGGCTGCTCATTTCGCCACGCATGTGCCCGGTGATGGCATCGATGATCCGGCGCTGGCGTGGAACTTGTGGTGGGCCAAACATGCGTTGGTGGATCAGCCCCAGAATCCCTTCACTGTCTCCTGGCAGTTCTGGCCTGTCGGGATCAACCTGGCATTCTACACGCTCACGCTGTTGAACGGCGCGCTCAGCATTCCGCTGCAAGCAGTGTTCGGCGTCATCCCGGCCTATAACTTGCTGCTGCTGTCGTCGTTCGTGCTGGGCGGGTTCGGTGCGTATCTGCTGTGTTTGGAGTTTCTAGGAGGGGGAAACAAGGAGACATGTAGACGAGGAAATCCGGAAAGAGGGAAACAGGGAAACAAGGAAAATGCACTTACATCCTTGTTTACTTATCGCCTTGTCTCCTTGCCATCCTTCCTCGCCGGTGCGCTTTACGCGTTCGCCTCCCCCAAGCTCTTCTATGCCGCCCTGGGGCAGGGGAATATCGCCAGCTCGCAGTGGGCGCCGTTTGCCGCGTTGGCCATCGTGCGGGCGGTGCGGCCAACGGGTCGCCCGCGTGATGCGGCGCTGGCCGCGCTTTTCATCGTGCTCCAGGCTTATGCCGAGCTGACGTATGCATCTTTCCTGCTTGTTTTTGTCGCGTTCGCCGTGATTTGGCGGCTCGGCGGCGCTATTCTTGAGGACGTCGAGGCACAGAGGCGCCGAGGCGCAAAACCATCCCCCACCGCAGAGACGCAGAGGACGCAGAGAACGTTCAGTATGCTCCGGGGTCGCCGTGCCTCTGCGGTGAAAGATAGTCCCGGCTTCCGTCTGGCCTTGCGCCTCGTCCTCATGGCGGTGATCTTCCTCATCGGCATCGCGCCCATCCTTGCCAACATGCTGCCCGATCTGCGCGCAGAAGGCGATTTCTTTACCTCCGGCGGCGGTTTTGCCGACATCTTCTCGGCCGATCTGGCCGGCTACCTCCTGCCGACGCAGCTGCACCCCCTGCTGGGCGGGATCGTCAAAGCGTGGTCGCAGGACGCCGCGGCGCAGTCGGGCGCGGCGTTCGCGGTCGACAAAGGGCAGCAGATTTATATCGGCTATGTGGCGCTGGCGGTGGCGCTGCTCGGATTGTGGCGCGGCCGCCGGCGGGGCGAGACCTGGTTCTGGGCCGTTGCGGCAGCGTGCTTCACCCTGTTGACGCTGGGCCCCAGCCTGCGCATCGCCGGGCACGACACCGGCATCCCGTTGCCGTTCCGCCTGCTCGCGGCGCTGCCATTTTTTAAAGGCAATCGTTACCCCAGCCGTTATGGCGTCATGCTGTTGCTGAGCCTGGCGCCGCTGGTGGCGTTGGGGATGCGGCGAATCAGTGAAAGCGCGCATCGCGCCTCAGCGCACAGTATCCCCGTGAAACGGCTGCTTGCCCCCTTGTTTCCTTGTTTTCTCGCCGCCTTGCTCCTCTTCGAGCATCTCTCGACGCCGCTTCCCATCTCCGACCTGCGCGTGCCGGCCCTCTATGGGCAGATCGCGGCTGAGCCGGGCGATTTCGCCGTGCTGGAGCTGCCGCCCGGTTGGCGCAACGGCGCGCGCGTGGCTGGCAAGCAAGACATCGTCATTATGCAGGAGCTGTGGAATCAGACGGCACACGGCAAGCGCGTGTTGGGCGGCAACACCTCGCGTAACCCTGAATTTAAATTTCAGTACTTCAGCGAGGACCCCACCCTGGCGCGGCTGATCGCACTGACCAACGCGGCCGACCTGGGCGACCAGCACGGTGCTTTGCAGGCCGCGTTGGCCTCGCAGCCGGTGGCCGCGGCCGACCGGGTGCAAGCCCGGGCCTGGGCGACCTTTCTGTCCGTGCGATATGTGATGGTGCATCGCGACAAGCTGCCGGCCGCGACCGAAGCTGCGCTGCGTGAGCTGTTGCCGCTCACCCTGGTGGGCGAAGAGGGGCCGCTGGCGCTCTACCGGGTGGCCGCCGAGTTGCCCCGGCCGACCGCCTTCCAACCGGCCACCGACCAGGGTCGCATGATCCTGGCCGAGGGCTGGAGCCCGCCCGCCCCCGCGGCCGTCGAGAATGCGACAGATCCCTCGCCGGTGTATGCCCAACGCCGCGAGACGCGCCTGCTGCTGCCGCTGCCGCAGGGCGCGGCCCAGATCAAGCTGCGCGCCCTCGCCTACACAGTCGGCCAGCAGGTCACACTGAGCGTCGATGGCAGGGCCGTGGCGGTCCTGCCCGTGCCACAGGAGCCGACCTGGCTGAGCTTCGATGTGCCCGCCGCAGCGACGCGCCCGCCGCTCAGCGATGTCCGGCTGCGCTTCTCGCAGCTCACCGCGCTGTCAGAAGTGGCGCAGCGGCTGAGCCGGCCCGGCCCGGCCGCTCTGCTGGTGCGCAGCGCCGGCCAGGAAACCGGTGACTTCGGCCATATTTACCTGGATGGCGTCGAGCGTTCCACTGATCAGCGAGGCTATAACCTGGTGGCGCTGACGCCGGCGGGCGAGCTGCTGGCCGCGGCCAATTTCGACACTCACGCTGATCCTCAGGCCAGCGCCCGGCTGGCGCAATGGATCAATGCTTTGCCCGCGGGGACGCTCGTGGCTGGGGCGGTGCGCGATGAGGCCTCTATGAACCTGGGGCAGGAGGCGATCAATGCGCTTCGGGCGGTGGGTGTCACTGCGGATCTGCGCGGACATTTCCGGTGGGGCCATGCATTCATCGGGCAGGTGGGCAGCCCGGCGGGGTCAGCGGTGGAAGTCTTGGACGCAATTCGGCCCGCACAGGTCAGCTTTGGGCTGCCGTTGAGCGCACCCCGGATCGCTTCGGGGTTATTTGAGGTACAGATCGTTTACAAATAATTTGTACTTGCATTTTTAGGACTTCTGTGCTATGATCGCATCATGTTTGCGTCAGTCGGCGCAACACGCTGCGGCGGACGACTTCACTTGACCTGGGGTGGCTCGATCTCGGCCGTCGGCGTGGCCACCGGGGCTTTCGGTGGGGCCGCGGTGGCGGCCGGCGCACCAGGGGCAGGAGGCAGGGTGTTTTTGGCCCGGGTGTACAGAAGCTGGCCGATCCGGATCCGATCGGATTTCAGACTGTTCCATTGTTTCAGGTTTGCCACGCTGACCTTGCAGAGTTTGGCGATTATTGCCAGGGTGTCTCCCTTGCGCACCGTGTAGGGGTTGGTGCAGGTGGCTTTGCCTGAGGCAGGTGTTGACTTCGCAGGGGGCACGGATTTCACGCCGGTCTTGGGAATCGTCAGGCTTTGGCCGGGGTAGATCGTGTCTGTCAGCGCAATATTGTTGGCCTTGGCAAGGGTGCTGGCCGTCACGCCGCACGCGACAGCGATACTCGACAACGTATCGCCCGCTTTGACTACATATGAAGTGCCACAGCCGACGGCCGCCACGCTGTGCTGATTGATCAAGGGATTCGCTGTGAGGGAACGAGCCTGGAGCTGGGCGGGGGTGTGAGCGCGAAGTGTTTGAAGCCGCAGCACGGCGCCTGACGCTGGGGACCAAAGTGCCAAAAGCGTACTTAGCAGCAAGATTGCAGTACTGGAAAAATTGCCAATCACCACACCTACCCCCCTGACTTAGCAAGACTAGCCCGTTCGCCAAACCGTTACAAAGCTGCCGGGTCAGATGGTGGGTGGTGGACCCGTGGTCAACCCTTGACCGGCGGGTCGTGTATGGAATGGATGGTGTCAGCGGTCACGCCCCTCTATCTGACCTGTTCGATCATGCCGCCTGCACATTACAACCTGAATGTCTAAGTGCGTGTTTTTCGATGAGCTTGTGAGGGGTTAGGCGATTCTTCTAATCTAATAAAGATTATATCATATCTGCACGGGCATGTGCAATTCCTACCAAAGGATAATGTGTCATGCACACTATTTT
>JAPKMS010000156.1 GCA_026645775.1 Anaerolineae bacterium | reverse complement strand
GCGATCGGGCATGTAAGCGATGACCAACACGGGCGCGGGTTTATCGCCCCCGCCGGCATCGCGCGCCCACATACCCTTGTACCCGTTGACGCCGGTCTCAGGGCCGCGAAGTTCGACAGCCAGCGAATGGTTGCCGTGGTTCCAGGCGTCGGAGACCAGGTCGGTCACCGAGAACCAATACCAGCCAAGTTGGGGACCGATCGTGAACTGGAGCAAGGGCGGCTGGCTCACGCCGGGCTGCGTGTTCCAGTTCACAGTGAACTCGTCGTACCAGGATGGGATGAGGTAAGCTGAGGTTTTCAAGTCGGCAGCGGGCTCCTGGCCCGAGATCGGCAGATAAACCGCTGCGCCGACAAACGTGCCGCCAGGCGCCAGAGACCACCGGTCAGGTATATTCCACCTCAGCAACGTGCGCAGATGCCCCAGGTCGGCGTCGGCGCCGAAGAAGAGCACTTCCTCGCGGTTGAACTCCATCCAATCGTACGGGTAGCGGGAAGCGACGAAGGTATCGCTCTCAATCGGAATTTCCAGAAATATCGGCTCCTCCTCCGCAGCTCCTGCAGCCCAAACGCTGTCACCGCTCTGCCAGGGCGCCGGCGGCAGCGACGAAAGCTGGAGCCCGGGCAACGTGGGGCCCTGCGCGTGACCGGCGGATGCCAGAGCGAGCAGCAAGGCCAGAGTCAGGGCGATGACGGCAAACATCCTGCGCGACATTTGAGCCTCCTCGGCAAAACAACGGCGGCATGCGGCATCTGGTGAGAGCACGTCACATGCCGCCGGTTTCGACGGTTAAACGGGGGACTAAATCCTAACCAGGCGCCTACGGCCGCCAGGCCATCTTCTCGAAGAACCAAAGCGGCAGGACATCGGCATCAATGATCTTGCGCACGTTGCTGCCATCCGAGGCCATCACATAGATGGCCCACGTACCGCTCCGATCGGACCGAAACGCGATCGATCTGCCATCCGGCGACCACGCCGGCAGCCCGTCGCTGTGCACGTCGTTGGTCAGCCGCACCTTGCCCGAACCATCGCGGTTGATCCGGTAAAGCTCGAAGTTACCGTCATCTTTGGAGATATAGGCGATCTGCTGGCCGTTGGGCGACCAGGCCGGCTGGCCGTCGCCGCCGCCGGTGGTGAGGCGCCGGCGTTCGCCGCTGTCGGCGTGGGTGATCCACAAGCCGCAATCCGCGCCATAACAGCCGCGATGCGCAATCCAGTCATCCACCGGGCTCCAGGCCGGGTACTCGCCGACCGCCAACTCGCGCAGGCCCGAACCATCGCTGTTGAGGATGTACATATTCTCGCCGCCCTGGGCCGAGAGCCGGCTCCCGTTGGGCGACCACGAGGGATACTCGCCGCCTTTGATGATGAGCCGCTCGCCGGAGAGGTCGGCGTTGGCCGCATAGAGGCCGTAATTGCCGCCCATCGCGCCCGGCCAGGCGAAATACACTACCTGTTTGTAGTTGGACGCGAACGCGACCTCCGTGCGCCACTCCTTCAGGAAGCGCGCCTTACCGGCGCCGAAGTTGTATTCCCACAGCTCCCAGCGATCGGCATCTTTGTTGAGGACCGAATAGAGCAAAACGCCGCGCAGTGCGCCCCCGGCCGTCTTAGCGGCCGGATTGGGCGTCGGTGAAGGGGGCGGGGTCGGCAAATCCTTGGGCACCGGCACAGCCGCAAGGTCGGCGGCGGTGGTCAGCAAGCTGGCGCTGGCCCAGCCGGGCTTTCCGTTGAAACAGCAGAGCTGCAGCCAGGCGCCGTCCGCGGTCTTGCCCTGGATCTCAAAGGACTGTCCCTGCTTGGCCGCAGAGATAACCGGGAAGGCGGTCCCCGGCCCGCTGCGGATATTCAGGGTGGCGCCTTTCACCGCGGCCTGCGGCGCGGCGGGCGTGGGCGTCGGCGGCGCGGGGGTCTCGGTGGGCGGCACGGGCGTGGCAGTCGGCGCGGGGGTTTCGGTGGGCGGCGCCGGCGTCTCAGTGGGCGGCACGGGCGTGGCAGTCGGCGCGGGGGTGTCGGTAGGCGGCGCCGGCGTCTCGGTAGGGGGCGCAGCCGTTGCGGTCGGCGGCGCAACCGTGTCGGTTGGAACGGGGGTTGTCGCGGCGGGACAGGCAACCGCGACAAACAGGATCGCCAAACATGCGATGACGCTTGTGATCCGGCCGGATAAGGTGCGCTTCTTCATGGGGTCCCTCCTCTGCATGCTTACAACAACTACAGCGCGGCGTCCGACCCAGACAACTGCAACGGGGAGGGCAAATACGCAGCAGAGATGGGGGAAGAAGGCGGGGATGCTCTGCGACCGGTATCTGCACGTCGGCAGCGGTCCTAGGTCAGAAGTGCCACCGGATTCGACAAAGTTCAACCGACGTGGCACTGTGGATATTCTATCACAAAGTCTATGAACTCAAAATGAACAGCAGGGCCGAGAGAAATGACAAGGCTGCAATATCAGAAGATCACCAGCGGCGCAGTCAGCGAACGGATAACTCGGCCCGGCCAACTTCGCTCCCATCGGCCGCCCGATAGAGGATGACGAGCGCCCGGGTCGTCTCGACCGAGGTCGCGGGGGGCACGGCCAGATCATACACGTCGTTGATCGACTCGCCCGGCGCCCAGGCCGTGGTGGGGTAGGTAAAGTGGACGGGAACACCATCTTCTTGTGACACAACGCGGCCGGCCGCGTCCACCAGCCGCGCCGAGACCTTCAGCTCTTCCTGCACCGGCGCCGCTGCCGACCAGGTCAGGGCCACCCGGACGCTCCGGCCGGCGCGCGTCTCGCGCACCTCCGCCTGCCCCGCGACCAGGATCACGCCGGCGCCGATGGGCTGGCCCGCGGGCGCCGCGGCCGGCGCAGCCTTCGGGCTGACCGCGATCAGCGGGCCGGCCGCGTCCAGGCTGTAGCGTGCAGCCGCGCCGGGCAGATCGCGGGTCAGGTACACGGGCCGGCCGGCGGCCAGCGCAGCCTCGATGGCCGCGTAGCGGGCCGGCTCAGCGTCGGCCGGCGTGACGCGAAGATCGGCGCGCTGGCCCAGCACATCGCGGAAATAGCGCACCAGCGTCGTCTCACCCAGCAGTCCCACCACCTCGCCGCCGGCCGCGGCGCTCTCCACCATGTTCTGGCCGGTGGCATACACGTCCCACGCATCGCTGCGATCACGCTCTGCCCACGCGCGCACCGCGTCGCGGCCGGGGTAAAAGAGCAAGATACCGGCCACAGGCAGCAGCCAGGCCGCCAGATAGAGCGGCCGCGCCCAGGGGGGGAGCCGCAGCGGACGGCCCGCGTGGACGGCCTGTTGCACGGTGGCATCGAAGACGCGCGCCAGGCCGATCGCCGCCCACAGCGCGGCCAACAGGAACGCAGGGATAAAGAACACCTCAACATCCTGCACTTTATAAGCCGCGCCGAACGCGATCTGGGCGACCGTGGCCAGCAGCAGGAAGGTCGCGCGCCGCGCGCTGAACCGCCAGGCTTCGATCAGGCCCGTCAGTGCAGCGATCACCGGCAGCACGCCCATCTGCCCCAAGAACAGCACCACGAAGTCGCTGCCGCCCCGCTGAACGCCGAACGGGTTGCCTGTGAGGAACACGCTGTACCCGCGCGCCAGGATCCAGTCCAGCGTGCCGCGGGCGGTCGGCGCATAGGTCCCATCCAGCGACGTGACGCCCGCCGCGCCGCGGATCGGCAGATAGAGATACAGCAGCAGCGGAGCCACCCCCAGGAGGATCGGCAGCAGCCAGCGGCGGGACTGGCGAATCAACGCCGGGTCCGTCCAGACGATGAAGACCAGCGCCGCCGGCAGCAGCAGCGCGATCATGCGGTGATGCGTCATTCCCAGCCCACAGACCAGCGCGGCCGCGGCCAGCCAGGCGTCACGCGCCACTGGCTGCCCCGTGGCGCCCGAGCCCTGATCCCTGATCCCCCCGCCCCGCTTCGTCTCCCACCGCAGCAAGCAATAGATGAAGAGCGCGACGAACAGCCCGTGCAGCGCGTAGACCTCGGCGATGGTTGCTTGCGACCACCAGGCGGGCACGATGGCGAACAGCGCGGCGGCCGTGAGGGCAGCCGCCCGGTTGCCCGCGACCCGGCGCGCCGTAAGATAGAGCACGCCCACCGCGGCCGCTGCGCACAGGGCTGAGAGCAGGTTGGCGCGGCCGGCCGGGTCACGGAGGGGCAGGAGCAGCGTGAACAGCTTGCCGAGCAGCGTGTAGAGCGGGTAGCCGCTGGGGTGCGCGATGCCAAGCGTGGGCAGGACGACCTGGAACTCCAGGCTGTCATCGAACAAAGTGGCCACCGAGGGCGCGGCCGTGCGCGCGTAGAGCGCAAAACTGGCCAGGGCCAGCAGGAACGCGATCAGCTCGTCACTGAGAAGGGTGCGGCGGTTGGTCATGATGGCCCCATTCTAGCCCAGGAACCCGGCGATCTCAAAGCGCGGCCTCGTCCCCCAGCAGCGCCAACACCTTCGCCTGCAACGCCGGCCAGTGCGTGCCCTGCCAATAGACGCGCCCACAGCCCGGACAGCGGCGGAAGGTGGTCTGCGTATGCCACACGTAGGGCGGCACCGCACCGCAGGCATCGACAGGGGACAGCTCGGCCAACACGCCGTTGCATTCGGCGCATCGGCTGAACGGTTCGGTCCGCCCACCGACGGCTGCGCGCACTTCGGCAAGCTGCTCGTCCAAAGCCGCGGCGGTCACCAGCAGCGCGGCCACCCCGCGCCGGCCGGCCAATTGCCGATCGCCGGTCACGATCAGCCGGTCCTCGGCTCGTGCCCGGGCGATGGCCGCGTCATCCGATCCGGCGCCAAAGTACTCGGCATCGTAGCCCATCAGCCGCAGCCAGCGCGCCAACCGGCCGTGCATGGCATCGACCAAGAGCCGGGGTGGGGCCTCTTTGGCAGAGGCGTTTTCCTGTGATAGCATAGGCCGTGAACCCAAAAAAGGAGCGCTATTCGTGTCCGAAACATCAACTCTGACGCTCGGCCTCACCTTCCTCATTCCGCTCGGCTACGCGTTGATCGCAGTCAGCGGCGTGCCCGGCGACCGCAGCCGCCGCGCCGCGATCAGCTTCTTTGCCGCGCTGGGGTTGGCGTTCGTCGGCTACGTGATCACGGGCTTTGCCTTTCAGTTCGGCGGCGTCGGCCTGGCCTACAACCGGCCCGGTTTCGACGGGCTGATCTGGGAATGGTCGGCCCTGGGACCCACATGGGGGCCGGGCTGGGGCATGGCCGGGCTGGCCGGCTGGGCGCTCAGCGGGCCGGCCGCGACCTCCGGGGCGGCGGCCCTGGCGCTGGCCAACCTGCCCTGGGTGCTGTTGGCCGCGCTGATCCCGGTCAATGCGCTGCGCGAGCGCGTGCCTGCTTGGGCCACGGCCCTGGTGGGGCTGCTGATGGGCGGCCTCATCTACCCGCTGGCCGGCAACTGGGTTTGGGGCGGCGGCTGGCTGGCAAACCTCGGCAACAACCTGGGCCTGGGCCACGGCCTGGCCGATGCGGGCGGGGCAGGGCTGGTGCACCTGCTGGCCGCGGCCGCGACATTGGCCGGCGTGCTGGTCTTTTTGCCGCGCCGGCCGAAGCCGGCCGCGCCCGGCGCCCCGGCGCTGCTGCCGGAGAGCCGGCTGCCCTTGTTGGCGCTCCTCGGCGCGGCGCTGTTGTTGGTGGGCAACCTGGCCTGGATGTCTGCCAATTCGCTGCTGGATCGGCAGACGCTCGACCTGACGCGCGTCGCGCTCAACGGGGCGCTGATGGCCGCGGCCGGTGCGTTGCTGGCGTTGGGCTACACCTGGCTGGTGGCCGGTCAGCCGGATCCGCTGATGGCGGCGCGCGGGCTGGCGGTCGCAGTGGCGGCCAGTGCGGCCGCCGCGCCGTTCGTGCCGGCCTGGGCCGCGCTGTTGATCGGCGGTGTGGCCGGCCTGCTGACCCCGTTGACGATCTTCCTGGTTGACAAGGTGCTGCGCTGGGACGACCCAACCGCCGCGTTGACCGTCCACGGCATGGGCGGCGCGTTGGGTCTGCTGGCCGTGGGCCTCTTCGCCGATGGGACGGCCGGTGCGGGCTGGAACGGCATCGGCGTGGCGGGGTATCTCGGCGTGGCCGGGCAGGGCGTCACCGGGCTGTTGGCGACGGGCTTCCAACCCGATTGGCCCGGCCAGATGCAGGCGCAGGTCGTGAGCATCGCCGCGCTGGCGCTGTTCGGGTTTTTCACCGTCTGGCTGTTTCTGGCTCCGCCGGCCACGGTGTTTCATCTGCTGCGGCCGCGGCAGCTCGCCGGGCCGCCGCCCCCGACGCGGCCCCTCACACCGGAGGAGCCGGCTGTTCCCGGAGCTTAGAGTCGGTGAAGAAATGAGTTCCGTAGGGCGGCTTGGCAAGCCGCCCTACAACGATGGAAGTTATCCCCTTACGAAACCTTAGGCCTGCCCCGAAGGAGAACCCGGTCTCTCAACCGGACGCGATCAGGGCGACGTGCACCAGCGGCGTGTAGATCGCGCCCGCGGGCTGCAGATCGCTGCGAATCAAGCTCACGGCGGTCACGCGCTGGTCTCCGATCTGCTCCACCACCGCCCGTTCCACCATCTGCCCCACCGCGGCCTGCGCAGTCGCGTCCGCATATGGCGCGACCCGGCCCAACGTCAGGTGCGGCGAGAAGCCGCGCGCCTCGGCCGGCCAGCCCAGCGGCGCGACGTGCTGTTCGATCGCGGCCTGCAGGTGCGCCAGCATCTGCCCGCGGTCGCGCACGGCCACCCACACCACGCGCGGCCGGCGAAAATTCGGGAAGCAGCCCCGCCCTTCGACGGAGAACTCGAACGGCTGAAAGCCCGCGCATGCGGCCCGCAGCGCTGCCGCGATCGCGGGCACGCGGCTGGCGGGCGTCTCGCCCAGAAATTTCAAAGTCAAGTGGATGCCATCGGGTGCGACCCACTTCACGCTGCCGGTGGGCGCCTGGCGCTTGAATTTCGTCTGGACGCGGCCGATTGCGAGGCGCAGCGGCTCATCCAGCTCAATGGCGATGAAGGTGCGGAGAATTTCGTCGGCCATGGCGCCATCCTCACAACCTAAACATGGTTAGATTCCGTCCGGCGAAGTCGGCCGGCGCCGACGGGTGTCCAGCCTGCGTCGGCAGGGCACGCGATCGGGTTCCGGTGAATCTCGCATGACGAGAAAGACGACAGGTGCAAAAAGTGGGAACCGGGATGAGCATAGCACCAGGAGAGCCGAGCTGTCAAAGGGCAAGGTGCGAGCCGTTGCCTGAAGGCGCCGTGAAACACGAAAAAGTGTGGAAACCTGACGCCGGTCATATTCTCCCAACAGGGGAGATGCTAGACTCAGCGCACGAGGTGGGAATCTGCTCAGTCTTGGCTCTCCGGCCGTTCCCCCCATGCGCGGCCACGAGCACCGAGCGCAGCGCCCCGACCAGGTCGGTCGGGAGGGTGCGCGTATTCAAGTGCCCGGAGGTGTTGTATGTCTCCCCGGATTTCCGCCTGGTGGTCAGTCGTGATCGTTGCAGTTGTACTTTTGCAAGCGAACTTGCCGATGCAGTCATTTACCCCCCCCCCCGTTGCGTTAGCCGCTGAGTCAGTCTTGCTCAATATAACCGACACGCCGTTGCTGGCGCCGATGGCTGATGAAATCTGGGTGACACCCACCCGAGGCAGCGTGCTGAGTTCCGGCGATGGCCGCATCGAGTTGGGCATCCCGTCCGGCGCAGTAACTTCCCGGACGCGCTTCTCCTACACGCCCAACCCCAGCGAGCCAGAGACTCCCGATGACCAGATTGCCACGTTTGTCCTGAGCGCGCAGACCGAAACCGGACAACCTGTCACCCGTACATTGCGCCCCGTGGTCCTTGCCGTCCGCTACACGCGGGCGGAGATCGCTGACTTGACTCGCGTGCGGCCGGCCGTCACGTGGTGGCAGTCGGCGTGGAGCGCTTGGCTGCGTCTGCCTGGAACGGTGGAAGATGATCGGCTGCGGGTCGTGCTGCAAACAAGCGACTTGGGTGTCTTTGGCCTGACAGCCGCCGATGACGATGAAGGCAAGGTGACGGGCATCTTGGGGCCCTCGGTGTTGGGGGCCGGGCCGGATCTGTGGACCGGCGATGCGGGATTTAGCTACCCCCTGGCATTGCCACCCGGCCCCGGCGGCCTGACACCGGGCCTGAGCCTGAGCTACAGCGGTGGTAGCGTGAACGATATGCTGCGGCAAGTGGGGCCGACTCAGCACGATGTTCAGGCCGGTTTCGCGGGCTTAGGGTGGTCGGTGGGCGGGCTTGGCGCGATCACAGAGGTAGACGACGCCTATTACCTTTCCTTTGCCGGGGGCAGCTATGAGTTGGTGCTGGCAAGCGGCAGCACCTGGCGCACCGTGCCGGAGAGTTATCTGCGGATCGAACATGCTCCCGATGTTCTCCGGGCCGCGACCGATGAACGCGCACGCGCCCAATGCACGGGGGGCGATGTGCTGGGTAAAGTGCATGTCAACTACAAGAATATGGAACCCTGGCTCATCACGATGCCCGATGGCGCGACCTATACGTTCGGCGCTGAGTTGACCGGCGCCGGGCTTCCGGTCCAACCTGGCGCCACGCCCTATCGGTGGGGTGGCTGGCTGGATTGTAAGCGAGATCAACCCTCCGCCACATGCGTGCCCAATACGAATGAGGCCCCCTACTGTTGGGGTTCTGTGGATGCACAGCCCTACCAATGGAACCTGGTGCGCGTTGAAGACCCCAGCCACAACGCGATCACATTCAATTACAGCTCTGTCATGCAGACCATTGTGGGAGACACCGCCGCCTGCCCTTCAACTTACGAGAATATCAACGGCAAACAGTACGTGCGCGACAGTTATCCCACCGGCCTGAATTACGGCGGCGGGACGATCAGTTTCGCCACAACCACCCGTTCCGACCAGCCTGAGATTGGTGACACAACCTGCAACAATCAGAAGGTATGGCGCGACAAGGCATTAGACAAAGTAAGCGTCCAGGCGGCTGGCCAACCGGTGCGGAGCTACAAGCTGACCTACAGCACCCAGACCCATCTGCGGTTGGACAGCATCCGCCTGCTGGGCCGCCAGGATGAACCGCTGCCCATCGCCACCCGCTTCACTTACACGAATACAGGCAGCGGCGCGAACACGCAGTTCCTGCACACGGTGAGCAACGGTCAGGGTGGCAGCGTCACCTTGGGCTACGGAGCCGAGGCTGCCAACATTCCGGAGCCTTGGGGCGGTAACGGGTGTCAGAGTGGCGATCGCTACGTCGTCAGCGAGCGTCGCCAGGCATCCGGCAGCGGGACTGACACGCTGTACACCTACGACTATGGGAGTGGCGCGTCCAGCGGCATTTGTAAAGAGAAGGGTCGATATGAGTTCCTGGGTTTCGATGTCGTCACCCAAACCGTGCGGCTGGCCGACACGACGACGGTGGCCCAGCAGACGGTGACGTGGTTCAACCAAAAGGACGCGGCCGGCAACCCGGACGTGCGCAAAGGCAAGAAAGCGCGCGAAACCGTGGGTGACGGCGCCGGAGTGCTGCAGGACACGACCTGGAACTGGGTGGCCGAAGGCGACTGGGCCAAACTGACCAGCACGACCAGCAGCCTGAACGGTCAACCCCAGTCTCGCACGGACTTCCTCTACCAGACCGATCATCAAGTGGGCACGCAGGGGGCCAAGCAATACGGCAACATCACCCACATCCAGGAATACCGCAGCCCGAGCGACACGACGCCCTACCGGACCACCGAACGCTGGTACTACCCCCGCGATGATGCGACCGGCTACATCGCCAACAAGGTGGCGCAGGAGAAGCTGTTCGACGCGGCCAATACCTGTCAGCGGCAAACGCGTTGGGTATACGATCAAAATAGCGGCTATGCGACGCCGCCCACCCAAGGCCTGCTCTTCAAGCTGCGCCAGAATGGCGGCAATACTTGCGATGACACGGGCCAGGCCGCGGGCTGGCTGACCACGCAATACGGTTACGATACCTGGGGCAATCGCACCGCCGAGATCGCGGCGGGCAGCGCGTTCACCCGCACCACGACGTATGACGGCAGCTTCCACAGCTACCCGATCGCCGTGACCGTCCAGCCGGGCGCGGCGGGCGGCCCCACGCTGACGACACAGTACTTCTGCTACGGCATCAACGCGGACAAGGATGGCAACGGGCAAGAGTTGGGCTACGGCCTGGTGGGCCAGATGCAGCGGGAGCAGGATCCCAACACCGCCAACACCCGCTACCGGTACGACACCTTCGGCCGACTGACGGAGCTGCGCAAGCCGGGCACGGGGACGTTCGCGGCCGCGCCCAGCGAGAAATGGACCTTCTACGACACCGCCAGTCCCTACAAAGCCTTGCACGAGGTGCGCGACGACGCGGGTAACGCCACCGATTTGCCCGGCACAGCCGGCATGACCTATCTGCAGGATTGGGCCTTCTACGACGGCCTGGGCCGCGTCATCCAGACGCACCAGGCGGACGAGACGGGCCGGGGCATCCTGGTCAGCACACGCTACAACGCTCTCGGCCTGGTCAGCGAGCAAACCATGCCCTATCTCGGCACCAGCAACAGTTTCGGCCTGTACCAGGCGCCGAACTGGAATTCTCCGCAGGTCAGCCTGCCGCGGGTGATCACCGCCTACGATGCCCTGGGCCGGGGCACCCGGGTGACGCAGTCAGATAACGCATGGGCCGACACGGTGTACAATGGGCGCAAGACGGCTGTCATCGATGCGTTGGGCCAGCAGAGCCTCAGCGAGGTTGATGCGTTCGGCCGGCTGGTCAACAGCAATCAGTACACCGGCGTCTACGCCAAGAATCCGTCGACGCCCGGCTGGAACGATCCGCCCTACGCTACAGCCACGTACACCTACACCGTGCGCGGTGAACTGCAAGCCGTGCGCGGCCCCGATCCTGATGGCAACGGGCCAAAAATCGGTGCGCTGACCGAGCTGACCTATGATCTGGCCGGCCGCAAGACCCACATGGCGGACCCGGACATGGGCGGGTGGGATTACCGCTACGACGCGGCCGGCAACCTGCAGAAACAGCGCGACGCCCGCGGCCAGACCCTCTGCTTCTACTACGATGGCCACAACCGCTTGACCGGCAAAAGCTACCCGACCGGAACCGCTGCTATCGATGCGGTCGATTGTGCGGCGCTGTCTTTAGTGCGCGCGGCCACCTTCACCTACGACGACACGACCAACGGCAACAAAGGCCTGGGCCGGCGCACCGGCATGACCGTGCCGGAGGTAGACACGACGACCTGGGTCTACAACGGCCGCGGCCTGGTGACGGGAGAGACGCGGGACATCGCCGGCGCGGGTGTCTATACCACCACGTACGCCTACGACCAGGCTTACCGCGTGCGCACGCTGACCTATCCCAGCGGCGAGACGGTCACCACCACCTACACCGCCCGCGGCCTGCCGGACACCTTGACCGGCGCCGAGACCTACGTCGCCGGCGCGACCT